>DAOUGD010000100.1:0-1899 GCA_034429475.1 Anaerolineae bacterium | reverse complement strand
GGTATTCCAGGTCGGGGTAGCGTAGGTTCCATCATATTCGTGGACCTCGATCAGGCGGCCCAGGCCGTCATTGATATAGGCGGTCTGGTGGCCGTTGGCGTCCAGCAGCAGCTCGCTCCACGGCTGATAGGCTTTCTGTGTGACGCTGCCGTCGAGCGCGGTCACGGCAATGACGCGGCCTTTGGCGTCGTAGGCAGTGATGGTTTTACGCAGAGCGTTCCAATCCGGCGCGATGTATACTCCGCCGGACACGGAAATTGTGTACGGCACGCTCGCCATCACCGGGCGTCCGAAATTGTCGTAAGCGGTGTCGCTCAGGACCAGCAGCCCGCCCTCGGCCTCGCTCTGGGTCTGAATGACGCGGCCCAGGCCATCATAGATCGTCCAGGAGCTTTGGTACTGCGGAGCGGGCAGGTATGCGTCAATGCGCGTCTCAGTTTTCACGGCGAAGGGCGCCTGGATTGAGGCAGTGATAGGGCTGCTCGGCGGGATAGGATAAGTGTATTTGACCGCAGGCGCATTGTCGCCGGGCGGCGTGACGGCAATGGCGCGCCCAAAGCTATCGTAGGTAATGTGCGCCGCCGCCCCGTTGGCGTCGGTGAAGACGGTCGGGACGCCCAGGCGCAAGTCCCATGCCGTGGTCGCGGTCTGGCCCTTGGCGTTGGTTGCGGCCACCGGAAATTGATGAGTCTTGTCATCATAATCGGTGCGGGTGGTGTGCTTGAGCGCGTCGGTGACGATTTCGGGGTAGCCCCATGAGTTGTACCAGGTTTGTGTGGTCACCCAAAGGTTGTTGAGGCCCTGCCGCGCTTGAGTGACTTTGCCTTCGCCAGGCGCCACGCCTTCGGCCTGGTTGTCATAGGCGTAAATGGTCTGGCGCAACAGCACGCCGTTGAGGGTCTTCAGCGTTTCGGTCTGCGGCGTGTTGACGATCCAGCGCTCTTCGTTGGGGAGATACTCGCGCTCGATGATGTATTCGTCGCCGGCCAAGTTTGCGGCGCCTTCGTGAACTTCCCTGGTGACGTTGCCGTGGTTATCATAGGTGTAGTTGCTTTTGCTGAAGGCCCACGGATCGGCTTCGGAATAGCCCTCCGGATGGCTGCAGGTGGCCTGCGGCGCCACGAAGCGCTGCCCGCCATCCAGGTCGCGGTAAAGGTAGGCCGTCTCGCTGCGGTACAGTTCGTGGCTGTCATCGAGCTTTTGCACAGTTTTGTATTCGCGACCTTCCATGCCATCTTTGTCGGGCAACGTTACGCCACAGGCGCTGATCTCCAACCCGCCGTTGCCCTGGTAGAAGTAGTGGTCGGTGTAGGCAACCACCGCGCCGCTTCCGTCGCGTTGTTTGACGCGCACCAGCGGATGGCCGCGGAATTCATAGATGTCGTTCTTGGGGTTGCTGTCACCCCGGTTGTCAATCAATTTCCACTCGCCCGCCGCCGGATTCTCAGTGGGTTCATTTTTTTCGTCGAGTTCGCGGTACTCGTATGCTGTGCGCATCACGTTAGCGATGCCCTGATCCGTTTTCACCTCGCGCACCCGATAACGAAACCAGTAACGGTCTTCCGTATCAGGATGAGGATTCATAATCTGTCCATTCTGCCACACCCACAGACTCCCCCAATTTTCAGGCGCGGTATATTCAAAGTGGGTGCTGCCGCCGTAACCGTTGAAGATGCGTTTCAACCAATACTTGTGTCCAAGCTCATGAGTAGCATCATAGCAGCTACCGTCGCTCTTGATCTGATTGCAGTAACCAGCCCGATAATAGTAACCCAAGTTGCTACCTAAAGAGGGAGACAAAAACCATGGATTTCACGCTATAGTATAGGGTACCAAACCAAAACAATAGCGGAGGAAATCCATGGACATTCAAATTATAGCGATTTTCTGCATTTGCGC
>DAOUGD010000099.1:0-5959 GCA_034429475.1 Anaerolineae bacterium | reverse complement strand
ACGCCGCAGCCCACGCCCACCCCCACGCCCACCCTCGCCGCAGGGGAAGCCATGACCCGCGCGGTGGATGGGATGGTGATGCGCTTCGTCCCGGCAGGGATGTTCCTGATGGGGGCGCCAGACTCCGATCTGGAAGCGCGCGGGCACGAGAAGCCGCAGCACGAAGTCACGCTGAGCGCGTACTGGATCGATCAAACCGAGGTGACCACCGACCAGTACAAACTCTGTGTTGCCGCAGGGGTCTGCGACGCGCCCTACACCAAAACGGCCTACGATAACCCGGCCAACGGCACCCACCCAATGGTGCTGCTCAGTTGGGAGGAGGCGGCGGCCTACTGCCAGTGGGTGGGAGAACAGTCCGGGTTGGACGCCCACTTGCCCACCGAGGCGCAATGGGAAAAAGCCGCGTCGTGGGATCCCGTTTCCAACAGCAAGCGGTTGTATCCCTGGGGCGACGAATTAGATAAGTCGCGCGTGGCAGTGGGCGGCAGAACTGCGCCCGTTGGCAGTTATGCCACAGGCGCCAGCGCCTACGGTGTGCTCGATATGGCCGGCAATGTATGGGAATGGGTCGGCGATTGGTACGACAAGGATTATTACAAAACCACAGACCTGCCGCCTGATCCCCCCGGCCCGGAGAGTGGCACCAACCGCGTTTTCCGGGGCGGCAGTTTTGAATCGTGGAGCAAACCCGAACGCGAACTCCGCGTCACCTACCGAGAAATCGGTGCGCCGGCCAGCGTCACCAATCGCCCGGCCAAAGGCCCGAATCTGGGGTTCCGCTGCGCCGTCAGCGGGGAGCGGTTGCCGTAATACCGATTCTTCTCAACGGATGAAACGGATTTTCAGCCCTGACATCCTGTAAGCGCCGCCCTCATCGGCAACTCAAACACAACCGCGGAGTGTGAAGTACACTCCGCGGTTTGCTTGCCAAATGGAGACTCAAAAATGATCCGCCAACCAGGGATAGGGCGCGCCTTTCGGGAAAAGAGCGTCGAGTAGAGGCAAGCCCTCGCCGGTCAAGGAAACCGCCGGGTCGTTCAACACGTCCCGCGCGCGGCGATAGCCCATCAGCAGTTGCATCAAGGCGGATTGCGGCAGCGTCAGGCGTAGTTCCGCCGAAACGTCGCCATTCACTGTCACATGGCCGGCGGCAAAATCCAAGGATGTCGTCCCCAGATCAGTCTCCAGGGACAGCGCGCCCGTATATCCCGCCAGCGGCGACGCCGCCAACCGCCGCTCCAGTTCCAGGGCGAGGGTCTCGAATAAGGGCTGCTGGTTGAGAATTCGCATCATTCCCGCGCCGTAACGAGGATACGTCACCGTCCACTCCACGCCGTAGCGCTGCGCGAACTCCGCGAAGGGATGATCGGGCGGCATGTAGAAGGCGATGTCCTCACAGCGTTTTTCCACCGCCTGCGCCGCAAACATCGCCAGCATCGTGGGAAACAGCGTATCGTCCCAGGCTTCCAATTCCGCCACTTTGACCCCTTTGGGATATTTATCCCACACCGCGTAGCCCAAGAGTTTCCCGGCGTCATCTTCCCAGAGCAAGGTTTCCGGCGGCGTGCCGTACCACGTCCCCTTCTCAAATTCGATAAAATCCGCCGGCGTGCGGACGATGCTGCCCGTGCGGTCGGCGTTATGCGCGTTGTATAGCTCCAGCACGGCCGGCATATCCGCCGAAGCAATGGAACGCGTCCGATAAGGCCTGGCCCGTTCCGCTGCCGCTTCCGCGTCGCGCGTCTTGATTTTGAAGGAACTTGCCGCCAGACAACTGACGTACCCGAACTTGATGTAAAAATTCTCAATGCCGAACAGCATTGAAACGGCGTACCCTTCTGCCTGCATATAACGCACCGTATCTTCCAAAAGCTGGCGCGCGTACCCTTTCATCCGCTGATTCCAGCGCGTCTCCACCCCGCCGATGCCGGCCATGCGCACCGTCGCCTGGCCGATGCGCATGGCGTAATCAATCACCCACAGGCGGCTGGCCCACGCCTCACTGTCCGGCCACAACTCGCGGCCGTGCGAACGACCGTCGTCATTTGTCTTGATCTCCACAGTTTCCTCCCAGTAGTCTGATAGTCGTTAGTCTGATAGTCGTTAGTCTGATAGTCGTCAGTCAAATAGTCTGATAGTCGTCAGTCGGGTAGTCTCACTCATGACCCTTTACTCCACCCTCAGCTTGTCTCCCCCTCTCCCCGTCGCTTCCCATACTCCCGCGCCTGGTAGATGAACGCTTCCAGCCGGGTGTTGATGTTGGTGATGGCCTGCGCGTCGTAGGTGATGTCCAGCCAGGGGATGCGGTCGAGGTCCTGCCGCACTTTGGGCGCGATGCCGGTGACGGTGGTGGCGGGCATACAATTCAAGGGCAGTACGTGAAGGATACCCGAAAGTCCCAACTTGGCAAAGTCAATCGCCTTGCCGATGCTCAACGCAGATTCGGTGCCGAGGGCGGGGTCGTAGTACGGGCGGTCGTTCTCCATCAGGGCGGATACCGGCGTCTCGTGGGCGTTGCGCAGCAGCGACGCCACCGGCTTGAGCATCTCGTGCTCGATACGGCGCTGTACCAAATCGGCAGCCTGCGTCTTGAGCCAATCGAGCGCATCCCCCGTCATCCGCGCGCGGACAAGGGCGCCGTAGTTGGTGAAGTAGAACCACTCCATCAGCGTCGCCACCCAGACTTCACCGCCGAGCGACTCGATGCGCCGCACAATGTCCTGGTTGGTGAAGTCGTTGGCGCGCAGGTAGATTTCCCCCACCAGCCCGATGATAGGGCGCGGCTCACGGCAGACGGGCAGCGCAGAGAAACGGCGTGCAGCCTCCTTCATCACGCTGACGGCGCGCGGCCCGCTGCCGGTCTCGATGGCGTCCGCGAGGGCGTACAGCAGCTCGTAATACAGCGCGTCCGTTTCGCCGGCGTTGACCTCGTAAGGGCGGTATTCATAGCGCAGTTTGCGGAGCAAATCCGCGCCTACCACCCCGCGCCAGATTAGCAGACGCAGTTGGACGGGATGCTCGCCGAAGCCCTGATACGAATTTTCCGCCGTCGGAGAAATGATTTCCACATCCTGCAAGCCCATCTCGTCTAGCAGCACGCGATGCAGCGCGCGATACTGCCCGAAGCGACACGGCCCGCCCGTTGTGGGCATAAAGAGCGTCGCGTTGGCCGGATTGAAACCGGGCTTGCGCGACTGCTTGACGATGTCGCCGACGCAGGTGAAGCACGGCAGACACTCCTTGCCCAGGCAAAGCGATTGCCCAATCGCCAGACTTTCGGCGTCCGGCTCGTCCATCACAACGGCGTTGAGGCCATAATGCCGCATCGCCGCCGCCATCGGCACGGCGTGATCGGCCATATAAGGAACATATATTGTCTTAGTCATCATCGAACCTTTCTAGCCCCAATCACAAACACAATTCTGATGAGCACTTCCGCCACCAAATCTCCAAGAAGTAAGTTGTAATCCCTTTGATCGCATATGAGTCAAAATCTATAGATACAAAATACTTTCCTAAAAATCTCGCTTTTCCCTCACACCGTTGCCCTGTTCTTTCAGTGTCAATATCCTTAACTGCTTCACGACACAGCGCCCCATTCTCTTTATAAAAATCAAGTACTTCTTGAGGGGACGCTGAAACCTCATAGTATGTGGTAAATATAGATATACAGCCATCAGATAAAGCTTTACGATTCAAAACTGAATCTGGGTAGACAGGCGTCTTAGGTGGTCGAGATGATAGCAAACAGCGACCTAACCACAGAAGACTACAACATAGAATCAAAATGCCTACATCTACAAAACAACCTCTTACCAGAGTGACCGAAAAAGGAGTTCTTGTATCCATTCTTTATAACCTCAGACTGTCAAAAAACGCCTCGCAGCGGGTAATGACACCTGCATCTGCGGTGTGATCGTCGAATTCCAGTTCCAGGAACGGCTGCGCGCCCAACTCACGGCGGAAGAAGCTGAGGATGAACGAGTCTGGCCCGCAGGCGAAGTTGGTGATGTACAGCGCGTGCAGGTTGGGACTTTGCCGGATCAACCGCGCCGCCGCCAGAATGTCCTGCCCGCTTCGCCAGTACATATCCTCGAAATGGTCGGAAACGTCCGTCGCGGCCAGCGGCAGATAATCCAACGGCAACGGCGTCACGCCGAGTTTGCGAATCTTGTAGGGTAAATCCTGGTTCAGGCCGGGATCGTACACGTTGTAAGCGCGTCCCACTAGAACGACGGCCGGCTGGTCGCCCAGAGCGGCCATCGCCGCCGCGCCTCGCGCCCGCACCGCCGCCGCGAACGCGCGCTGCGCCTCCTGCGCCGCCCCGATGGCCTGCCGCATCCGCCGCGCAGAGACGCCCAGCGCGTCCGTCAGCGGGCGAAATTCTTTGAGCAGCGTATCTTCCCACAGCAGATGCAGCGGGAAGTGCAGCGGGCGCGCCCCCCGCGCCGCAATATCCACCGCCGCCGCCGCAATCCACGGCGACGCCTGGATGAAGGGGCAGAGCGTGTTGTGCGTCTGCCCCGGCGCGATGGTTTCGCGGGTCATGATCCCCGGCATAAAGACGAAGTCCACGCCCTTGTCCAGCAAATTGTGAACGTGACCCATCACCGCCTTGACCGGGAAGCACGTCTCGGCGGTCGCCGTCTCTGCCGTCACGCTGACAATATACGGATTGGTTACATCGGAGAGTACCAAGCCGACACCCAATTCGGCAAACAGCGCGCGCCAGTAAGGAAACAGATCGTAGGTGGTGAGCGTGCGCAGCAGGCCGACCTTCACCGCCGCCTGGGACGCGCGCGCTTCGTCGTAGTCGCCCAGCCACAGCGCCAGCCGCTCGCCGACGTAATCCGGCACGTCGGCGGCGCGATTGCGGTCGCGGCCCGCCTCCTCGAAACGCTCACAGCGCGCGCCGGTGTACATCGGCGGCTCGCCCGCCACCGTCACCCGGCTGACCTCGCACAGATTCGGGCACGCACGACACTCGAAGGATTGCATGGTGTAGTGGTGCTCGGTTAAGTCGAAGCCCTTGAAGCCCGAAAGGTTTTGGGTTCTGGGTTCCGGGTTCCGGGTTCGCTGATCCGCCGATCCGCCGATCCGCCATTCCTGCGCCAGAATCGCTGCGCCGATGGCCCCGGTGACGTCATGATCCGGCGGAACGGTCACGTCTTTGCCGAGAAGCTGGCGGAAGGCGGCGCCGACGCCCGCGTTGGAGGCGACGCCGCCCTGGAAGAAGATGCGCTGGCCGATGGCGCGTCCGTTGACGACTTTGTTGAGGTAGTTGTACGCGACGGAATACGCCAGTCCCGCCGTCAGATCGTCCACTGCCGCGCCCTGCTGCTGGTGATGGATGAGGTCGGACTCCATGAAGACCGTGCAGCGCTCGCCCAGCGCCGCCGGCGCATCCGCCGCCAGCGCTAGCGCGCTGAAGTCGCAGGCGATGTCAATCTTGAGACGGTCGGCCTGCTCTTCGAGGAACGAGCCGGTGCCGGCGGCGCAGGCCTTGTTCATCGTGAAGTCCACCACCGCGCCGCGATCCAGGCGAATGTATTTGCTGTCCTGCCCGCCGATCTCGAAGACCGTGTCCACCGTCGGGTCAAAGTGGACGGCGGCGGTCGCCTGCGCCGTGATCTCGTTGCAGACCACGTCCGCGCCGACGAAGTAGCCGGTGAGGTAGCGCCCGGAGCCGGTCACGCCGACGCCCTGCACGGCCACGCCATCGCCCATCTCCGCGCCGATTTCGCACAAGCCCTGGCGCACCGCCTCCAAAGGCCGCCCCGCCGTCCGCAAATACCGCCGCGCCACTACCTGCCGGGATTCGTCAATCAGGACAACGTTGGTGCTGATGGAGCCGACGTCAATGCCAAGATAAACGGGTTGTGGGTTGTGGGTTATGGGTTGTGGGAGATCAACTGCATTTCTCCTCTGCCCCTCTGCTCCCCCTCTCCCCCTCTCC
>DAOUGD010000098.1:0-3832 GCA_034429475.1 Anaerolineae bacterium | reverse complement strand
GGAGAGGGGGTGAGGGGGTGCGGTCGGATGCGAATGCCGTCTACGCCCGTGTTATTGAGTGCGATGTGAGCGACCTCGCGCCGCAGGTGGCGAAGCCGCACACGGTGGACAACGTCGCGCCGGTGGCGGTCGTGGCGGGCATGAAGATTGATCAGGCGCTCATTGGGACGTGTACCAACGGGCGGCTGGAAGATTTGGCGGCGGCGGCGGAAATTTTGCGGGGCAAACACATCGCACCGGGCGTACGGCTGTTGGTATTGCCGGCCTCGCGTGAAATCTTGTTGGAAGCCATCGCGCGCGGCGTCATCGCCGATTTGGTGGCAGCGGGCGCGACGCTGCTCAACCCCGGCTGTGGCCCTTGCCTCGGCGCGCACGAGGGCTGCATGGCCCCCGGCGAAGTGACGATTTCGACGGCCAACCGCAACTTCAAGGGGCGGATGGGATCGAAGGCCGCGTTCACCTACCTGGGCAGCCCGGCGACGGTGGCGGCGTCGGCGTTGAGGGGTGTGATTACTGATCCACGGGAAGTTTGACTTCGTGAAGAGTGAAACATGATGTTTTCACAGTGAAGTTCTTACGTTTCACGTTTTACGTTTCAAAACAAGCGCAGGCTCCGAGTCATCGGAGCCTGCGTTTGTTTGGGCAATCCTATATATCCAGGTTTTGCACTTCGCGCGCGTGACTCTGGATGAACTTGCGGCGGGGCGGGACTTCGCTGCCCATCAACATGCTGAACACGTTGTCGGCTTCGGCGGCGTCCTCAATGGTGACTTGTACCAGAGTCCGCTGCCCTGGATCCATCGTCGTATCCCACAATTGCTGCGGGTTCATTTCCCCCAACCCTTTGTACCGCTGCAACGTGACTTTTTTCCCATCTAACTCTTTCAAGACGCCCTGTAGTTCGGCGTCGGTGTAGGCGTAGCGCGCATCTTTGGCCGACTTGATCAGGTAGAGCGGCGGCTGCGCGATGTAGAGATGGCCTTCATCAATCAACGCCTGCATGTAGCGGAAGAAGAACGTCAGGAGCAGCGTGGTGATGTGCGAGCCGTCTACGTCCGCATCGGTCATGATGATGATCCGGTTGTAGCGCAGCTTGGTCAGATCAAATTGATCCCCCACGCCGCACCCCAACGCCGAGATGATGGCCTGCACTTCTTTGTTGCTCAGGATTTTGTTCAGACCGGCGCGTTCGGTGTTGAGTATCTTCCCGCGCAGGGGCAAGATTGCCTGGAAGTGTCGGTCGCGGCCCTGCTTGGCGCTGCCGCCGGCGCTGTCGCCCTCGACAATGAACAACTCGCTGTTGGATGGGTCGCGGCCGGAACAGTCGGCCAGCTTGCCGGGCAGCGTGAGGCTTTCCAATACGCTCTTGCGGATGACCAGGTCGCGCGCCTGACGCGCGGCGGCGCGCGCCTTCGACGCCGTCAGCCCTTTGTCCACGATACGCCGTGCGGCGCGGGAGTCCGTCTCAAAGAATTCCGCCACCGCCTCGCCCACCGCCGCCTCGACGGCAAAGCGCACTTCGGGGTTCATCAACTTCACTTTAGTCTGGCTCTCAAATTGCGGGTCGGGCACCTTGACGCTGACAATGGCCGTCAGGCCTTCCCGCACGTCGTCGCCGGTCAGGTTGGGATCGCTGTCTTTCAGGACAGACAACTTCCGGCCCACGTCGTTGATGGCGCGCGTGAGCGCGGAGCGGAATCCGGTGAGGTGCGAGCCGCCGTCAATGGTGTTGATGGTGTTGGCAAAGGACATCACCGTGTCGGTGAAGTAGTCCGCGTATTGCAGCGCCACTTCGACGACGACGCCTTCGGTTTCTTTTTCCACGTACACCGGCTCGTGGAGCGTTTTGCGCATACGATTCAGGTATTTCACAAACGAGAGAATCCCGCCCTCAAAATGAAACGTCATACGGCGCGGCAGGGCTTGCGCGCGCCGATCGATCAAGTCAATGGTGACGCCGCGCGTCACGAAGGCCATCTCGCGGAAACGCTGCGCCAGGGTATCAAAGCTATAGTCCACATCTTTGAACAAGGTGTTGTCGTACAGGAACTTGACGGTAGTGCCGGTGTCTTTCGGATTGCCCATGCCGATAGCCTCTACATCGGTCACCGGAACACCGCGCTCGTAACGCTGGCGGTAGACCAGTCCGTCGTCGGATTTAACCGTGACTTCCATCCACTCAGAAAGGGCATTGACTGCTGACACGCCGACGCCGTGCAAGCCGCCGGAGACTTTGTAAGCGCCGTTGCCGAACTTGCCGCCGGCGTGCAGCGTCGTCAGCACCAGTTGCAGGGCCGAAACGCCCTTCTCGGGGTGAATTCCGGTCGGGATTCCGCGCCCGTTGTCAATGACCGAGACGGTGAGGTCTTCGTCAATAATCACACGGATATGATTACAAACGCCGGCCAGCGCCTCGTCAATGGAATTGTCCACCACCTCGTAGACCAGATGATGCAGCGCGCGCACGTCCGTACCGCCGACGTACATCCCAGGGCGGCGGCGCACAGCTTCTAACCCTTCCAACACCTGAATCGTCGAAGCGTCGTACTTTACCGTTCCATTACCATTTGTTTTCGTTGCCATACTTGATCCTCATTAAAACGATAGAAAACTTTCTTATTCCCCCGCGACGGGGTGCACCTTCGCTTCGCTGGTAGCCAATGCTTTCAGGAACATTTCCAGGAAACGCAGCCGGTCTTGATAAAATACAAAGATAGTGGCGGTCAACGCCGTGCTGACGAAGGCGTGCCCCCCGATGCCGATCCACATCTGCCAGGTGCGTGGGTCGGGCCGTGACCACACGTAGTTGAGACCCTGCCAGACCACCAACACTATCACCAACAATAAGAGCACGTTGAGGAAGTCCCCGCGTGTGAGCATCACGCTTTCGCGAATGGCCTGGAGGGGCTGGATTTGCCGCTGGATGATGCCTGGTATCGCAAAGATCAGGTGTAGCAGAATGAACATCGCCAGTGAGAAGAACATCGCGCTCATCATCTTCGATAAGAGCGGGTGGAGCAGGGAGGCGCATGCGGCCAGGAAGAACACCACATTGCCCAACGCGAAAAACAGCATCAGCACCAGTGCCAGCAACTTGAACAGCCGCCACCACAACAGCCGCACGCTGCCGGGACCTGGCAAGGCTGCCTCAGTCTCCTCAATGACCCGGATGCCGATAGCCCGCATGTACACCGCATTGAATCCCAACCCCACGAGCATCAAGAGCACACTAATTCCCGCAGCAGCCCAGGGGGACGCAATCAAGACCTCCGAGCGCACCAGTTCCGGGTAACTGACGATGTCGGCGCAGGCGCCCAGAGAGCATTTCAACGACATATAAGTACTGCTCATCAACGAAGGCGGCCACTCCAACGGGAACGGTTGCAGCATCACCGCCAGATTAAAGCGTGCTGCCAGCTCGGTGAAGAGTTGCCGCAACAAAACCACTCCTTGCTGCATCTCAGCCGTTGATATCTCCAGAGTACCCAACGACGCCCCAAAGTCGGCGCTTGCCAACAACGGCGCCAGTGACAGGCGCGGCCCTAACCAGAGTAATGCATCCAACAAAACGGGGATGATCAGCAATTCGAGATGGCGAGCGACAATTTCAAAACCCATGCCCAGGCAAGTCAACATACCCAAGGGTTTTTGGGGGTCTTGTTGCGTTCCATTTTCCTCATTCACATACCCCATTTTACCATGACCGGGGCAAAAGACGAATGACGGCGGGGCAGTTGGGTGCGTTTCACAAAATGGGCAAGTTGCCTCCCCTATCGGAAAACAGCTAAAGCCGTCATTTGAGAGTGATTTTTCGTCGCCGCGTTGCACGCGG
>DAOUGD010000097.1:0-7781 GCA_034429475.1 Anaerolineae bacterium | reverse complement strand
GCAGTGATTACCGCGCTTTCCGCGTGGAGAGCGCGGCTACTCGCGTGCGGCTCCTGACAGGCGACGATTGACTCTGTCACGCCCTTTTTTCGCGTTGGGAGTATTCTGTGTTAAGGTGCAAAAGTCGAGTATTAATACTACTAATACTACTAATACAGGAGCCGCGCGCGAAATTTCGCTGTTGACGCCCCAAATCCAGACCACCTGGCAGAGTGCCTTGCACTCGGAGTTAGCCCCAGAAAACGCCCAAATCCTGGCGGAAATGATCATCGCCGGCGAAACGCACCTGCCGGTCATTCAGGGGATGCTCTATCTGTTGGCCCAGCGCGCCAGCGACAACCCACTGGAGACGCAGTTTGCCCTGCTGGTGGGCATTCTGACCGGCAAAACCAGCCTGGATTGGGAAGCGGGGTCTGCCGCGCCGGTCGCCGCACCTCCCAGTCCGGTTTCCTCAGCGGCCAATCCTACTAACACTCGGGCGGCCGATGAAGTAGCGCCGCCGTCCCCCGCCGCGGCTTTAAGTGCGGGCGGCGATCCGGTATTGGCGCAGGTCACGCAATGGTACGAACAGGAGATCGAGACCCTCTCGGCCTTTTCCGCCGACGAACTGCGGGATTTGACCGGGCGGTTCCGCGATCTGCAAGCCTGGAAAGAAGCGTTCACTAAGGCCGCCGCGGCCAAGAAAGGCATTGCGCGGTGGGCCTATATCGTCAAGTGTATGGAGGGATCCGATGGTAAGTTTAGACTCGACCGCAAACCCAAAAAACCATCCACCGAAGGCGACGGCGGGAATGGTGGGGGAGATCGCGCCGCAAGTAGCCGCGCACCTGCGGACGACCGCCGCCGTGGGAATCGCTCACGGCCCCGTGTTACCCAATCCACCGCTGAAGAACACGCTGCCGCCGAGGTCGCCAATCACGACCCCGAACGCTCATCCCGGCTTGCGGCTCTCAAGGAGCGGCTTGCCACCGAAACCCAACGCGGCCGGGGAGGCGGCAATGGTCAGTGATTGGCCGGTTGACAGCCCGATCTTGCCGGATGGTTTGCCCTACTGTGAACGTTGCCAGGGGCTGCGGCGAGTGCGCAGTGATGCGCCGGTGGGACAGCCCGACTTCGGTAAACTGCTGCCGTGCCCGGCCTGTGGGGCGCAGGTGGCCCAACAGCGCCATCGGCGAGCTTATGAGCGGTACCAGGCGGTAATCGCACCCTACACGCAACTGCGAGGGCGGGCGTTGACCCAAACCTTTGACTCGTTCCGGTGCGATACCGTCAGCGCCGCGGTGCAGGCCGCCCTTGAGGCTGCGATGACCTTCGCGCTCGATCCCCGCGGTTTTTTGGTGCTCTCCGGCGACGTCGGCACCGGCAAGTCGCATTTAGCCGCGGCCATCGCCAATTTCCAGGCCACCCGCTCGGACCCAGCGCTGACGCTGTTTTTCATCGTCCCGGCCTTACTGAATCTGCTGCGCAGCGGCTACAAGCGGGGCGACTTCGACACGTTGTTGACCTTGAGCCAGGAGTGTCAATTACTCATCCTGGACGATCTGGGGACGGAAAGCCAGACGGACTGGGCAACCGAGACGCTGTTCGAGCTTGTCAACGCGCGTTACCAGGCGTGGCTCCCCACTGTGGTGGTCACCAACTGCGAGTTGGGCGATCTTGACCCCCGGCTGAACAGCCGCTTGCACGAGGCCGGGTTTGTGCAGTTCGTGCGAGTGGTGGGGGCCGACTACCGGCTTACCGGGAGGGCGCAATGAGCGCTGCCAACGTGCCCTCGGTCTTGTTTGCAGCCGTCGCCGCGCGGCGGATCAGCCCGCAGGCAGCCTACTTGTGGACGGTACTACGGAGGTTGTCTGGCGCAGAGGGGGAAGCGATCACCCCCACCAACGCGGACTTGCAGCGGTGGATGGGCGGCTACAGTCGCAGCCACCTCGCGCGCCTGCTCGATGAACTGGCCGTAGCGGGTTTGTTGCGCAAATCCACGCAACCGGGGCGGCGTTGGCTGCAACCGTGCGTCCCGCCTACTACCGATGACCCACCGGCGATACAAGTTCCTGATGTTTCACCTGTGGCACATCTTACTGATGACTCACCGGCGGCACAAGTGACCGTTGCCTCGCCGGTGGGACAAACTCCTGATGCCCTACCGCTGACCCCAACTACGAATGCTCCGCCAGCGGCCCCGGTGGTTTATGCGCCGGTGGATTACACCCGCCTGGCGGAGGTCTGCCCGGCGCCCGATCCGCAACGTGAGCAGGCGCGGGCGCTCTGGGCCACGCTGCTACAGCAACTCCCGGCGGACCTCACCGCCACGTGGTTTGCCGGCACGATGGGCCTGGAACTGGCGCACAGCAGCGCCGGACTACCGGTCTTGATCGTCGGCGTGCCCGATCCGGCGCGTGCGCGCGCCCTGGATGACGGGCAGGCCGACCTGGCTCTGCGGGCGGCGTTACGTGCCTCCGGCTTTCCCGTGCGGACGGTGCGCTTTGTGCCCGCGCGCTCCTGAAAAACTACTGACTTGTAACCTTTCACTCAGTTCAAACTTTTAGGAGGAAAAATGAATTTCAAGTGGTTGTTTGTAGATGAGGAGGTTATCCTCGACCGCGCCCGCTGGGAAGTCGTCGCCACGTTGCGGCACGCCTGGCAGGCGCAGGATGCTCACCTGGAGTCACTGCGGGCGCAGGGATTCCAGGCATCAAGGCACAACGAGGTATTGGCCCAACTTACCCGCAGCCTCCTCCAACACCTCCCGGCTACGCGGCCGGCCGACCTCACGACCCTGGCCTGGTGTCGGCAGTTCGCCCCCCAGGTGCTGGATGCTATGACCCATGACCTGCTCGCTTCACAGAGCGCGGCAGACAAGAACCTGACCTACCTGTATGAGGAACTTGCCCGCCGGCAGACGCAGATCAGACAACAAGAACAAGCTCACGCGGAGCTGAAAGCGATGCTGGCCGACTGCCGTAGTCAAAACACCGACCAACGGCTGGCCCACTCCGCCGCCGTGACAGATCTGACCCGGCAACTCACCGAACGCGACACGCGCATCTACACCCTGGAAATACAGTTGGCCCAGGCGGAACGGGACAAGCAGGCGTTGCGGCAGCAGATACAGACCCTCAACAGTCTTGTGTTCCAGCAGCAGGAGGCGCTCAATGGTCGCGCGACATAACCCGTCCACAAATCCCTGTCCGCAAATCCAAATCTTTATTCATAGGGCGTTTACCCTCTCTGCATATTTATGGACGCCCCTCATTCACGGAGGTTACTATGCTTAACTTGGATGAGTTAGCGCGCACCTTGACGCGCAAATATGGCGATGTCTGGCTCAAGGCGCTCCGGGGTGTCGCCGTTACAGGCGTGGCCGACCGGGAGCAAATCGGCCAAATGACGGCACTCACCGGGTCCAAGGTCAAACGTTTCCTGGAACATTGTACCGCCCTGACCAATGACACGCTGCTGCCTAAGCTGTCCTTCACCCTGCACCGCCCCGACGAACGCGGCGCGGGACGGAATATTTACCGCCTCGGCGAGACCGGCGCTGCCCTGCTTCGCAAACACGGCGCGTCTCAAGCGCACCCTTGCGAACTCAACACTGCCCTCACCGTGGCCCATGCCTACGCGATGCAGCGCGTCCACCTGGCGGCCCAGGCGGCGGGGCTGACCGTGGTCACCGACAAGCCGTTCCCCTATGGGCAGCAGCAAGTCCTGCGCCCCGACCATTGCATCACCCTGCCCGCCAGCGTCACCGCACTGTTCGAGGTTGAACAGCACGTCACTATGTCCCACCTGGGTCGGATCGTAGAAAGCCTGCGCCACAAAGTCGCCTTCTTCCAGAGCAAGGCCGGGCGCGCCGTCGCGCCGACGGTGCGGGTGCTATTCAACGTGGCTAACGCCGAGTGGGAGAGTACCCTGGCCGTCTGGGAGAAGGGCACCCGCACTGTCGCGCGCGAGTATCACGACAGCCTGCCGTTTGCCATTGTGGCCCGTCCTCTGGCGGACTTCCTGGCCGACCCGGACTGGGCCGAACCTCCCGCGCATCCCCAATGGCGTTCGCTGTTCGACCCGGCGCAGACGGCCAGTTTCGCGGGGAAGGGCGCCTCTGACTCCGGGCCGGTGCGCGCTACGCACCGACCAGACCTGCCGGCGGATGTGTGTCGCTACACGCCGGAGCAGCAGCATTGTGTGTTGCTGGCCTACGCCGAGCACATTGCCCTCCACGGCTTGGAAACCATCACGGCGCAGGCGGCGCCGCTCTTCTTCGATATGATGCAGGTGATCTATGCGGCCTCGCATCCACTGGATGCTACGCCGTGGCAATCCGCCCAGTATCCGCGCGAATCACTGTATCTCCTGGAGCAATATCTGATCCTGCATCCCGCTTTGCATACCGCCTTGCGCAGCGCCCTACAACGTGGCGCCAAGACGATGCGCTGGAGCACGCCCGTCATCTTGCACCGGATGCAGACGGTGATTGGCCGCTTTCTGGAATATCACGGGCTGGCTGTGGGGCCGACGTTGGACGTGTACCCAGTGATGCCCGGCACGCCTCGCCGGAACGAGACGGAGTTTCGGGTGGTGGCACAGTTGCACCCGGAGGTGTTGATGGGCCAAACCAGCGGCGTGGTGCCGCCGCCGGAGCAGGTTGCTGCGGCGGAAGACGCCCTGGCCTGGGTGTGCTACGCGCTGTTTGCCTACGCCGAAGCGTTGCATTTGCCGCCGCCGGATTTCTGGTAAGCCGTTTCCTTCCTGAAAACTGCCGGGCCGGAGATCATCTCCGGCCCGGCAAGGCAATCAATCCGCAACAAAGAAGGGACTTGTCAACCCTGCCTCACTCAAAACACCTGCCCATCCATCAACCGCATCACCAGGACGGGCAGCGCGACTTCGGCCCGGCCCTGGCTGATGAGCAGGCTGCGCGCCTGGTTGAGGGCCACATCCACCGCGCCGTGTGCGACCAGCGCGCGGTAGAAGGCGCCGGTGAAGGCTTGCGCCGTCGCCAGCGGGATCGCGCCCTGCATCGCCACCACCGCCGGGATGCCCGCCTGCACCAGCGCGGGCGACAACCCACGCCACGCATCCGCCGTGGCCCGCGTCGCGCCGTGACAGGCGGCCAGCGTGATCAAACCGGGGCGGATATTTTGTCGCGCCAGCATTGCAGCGAAGGCCGCCTCGGTCACGACCTGCGCTTTCCCGGCTGAGTCTTGCAGATACAGCGCCGCTTGCTGTTTACGGGCGTTGAAAGCGCCGTGCCCCACCAGGTGCAGCAGGTGATACCCCTCCCGCAACCGTGCTTCCAGCCGAGCCAGCGTTGCCGGGCTTTCCAGGAACTCCACCTGGAAGTCGTGCGACTGGGTCAACGCCGCCTGGAGGATGGCCTGTTCCTGCGCCACATCCAGCGGGGCCAGGCCGAGTTCCGCCAGATCGGTGGGATTGGCGACGACGGCCAGCAGCCGGATGGGGCGGGTGGTCACGGCATTGCCCCACGCCTCGGTGGTGGGCAAATACCGCGAGAAGGGCGTGGCGTCACAGGCCGCGAGCGGCAGCCCGTCCTCGCACAGCGCTTCCCACGGCAAAGGATGTAGTTCCGGGGCGGTCACATCCAGCCACAGGCGCACGCGCCGCCGCGCGGCCTGCCCCCGGCCGCGCGCCCAGGCGTGCGCCAGCGCCGGATCGGCGGTGAGGGCGGCGAACAGGCGGCGACCGTCAGCCGCATCGTTGCCGGAGGTTACCCAGGCTGCCAAGTCTTCGGTGATGACGCCGGCAAAATGCTGCTGCCCGGCCAATGTGATTTCGACCGGGTAGCCGCCAGCCGCGCGCTTGAAGATGCGGATTTCCATATCCACAAAGCGGGGCACGGCGCGGAAGACTTGCGTGTGGCTGTGGGCCGCGCGCACCGCCGCTTCCCGCGCCACAGGCAGGTGGATAGTCTGTTGGCAGGTCAACGGGCTTCCGGCGTGATCGGTGAATTCCATCGTCACCCGCAGCGGCACGCTGTTCCCGGCTTCCAGCGGCTTGAGGTCGAGCATTTGCACATCCCGCTCCCCGGCTTCCAGCGTGGCGATGCGCTGCGTGTGCGTCACCTGCCCCTCAAAGCACTGCTTGTCGGTGTGGATGACGAGGCCGCGCGCCGGGCCGAAGCCGGCGTTGCGGACGATGAAGCGTACCACTGTCCAGTCGTTGAGAAGTAACCCTTCGTGCTCGATGTCCAGGGACAGCTCCGGCTGATGGCGGCAGCGGGCGACCTCAAGGCGACATTGTTCCGCCAGCGCGGGTTGCTCGTATTCGGCGTAGAGGGCGGCGGCCTGCTCCCAGAGCGCGGCCTGCGCGGTCTCGTCCGGCAGAGCGCGGGCGTGCTGTTGCAGGCTCTCGGCCTGGCGCAGGGGTTGATTCAGCGCGGCCCACAGGTCGGCGGCGCGCTCCCAGCGGCCGGCGGCCTCGTACTGGGCGGCGGCCCGTTCCGATTGGCCCAGGCTCTCCCACAGTTGCGCGGCTTTATAGGGTGCGCCGGCGGCTTCCCACTCGGCGGCGCTCAATGGACGAAGCAGCGCGGTGACGGCCCCGCCCGTGTCGGCGATGAGGGCATAGGGTGGGTTTTGCTCAACGGATTGAACGGATAGAACGGATTTAACGGAAGCATCTTCTTCCGTTAAATCCGTTGAATCCGTTGAGCCGATCAGCGGCGACACCTCGCTGTGCCGTTCCACCGCATAGCGCCACAGTTCCCGCCCGGTGGCCGCGTCCACGGCGTAGAGCTGGCGATCCCAGCACGCGGCGTAGACCACGCCGCCCGTGACGACCGGCGCGGCGGTGATTTTGTATTGGGTGGGGAAATGCCAGACGGGTTGGCCGTTGAAATCGAGCGCGTGCAGGCCATCCCGCGCGCCCACATAGAGGCGTTCCCCATCCGTAACGAGTGGAGAAAGCGCGCGGCCCGGCGGCCCGATAGCGACTTGCCAACGCGGCTTGCCAGTTTCCGCTGCCAGCGCCAGGAGATGGCCGGCGCTGCTGATGGTGAAGACGGTATCCCCGTGCAGCAAGGGCGTATGATGCAGCCAGGCGGTTTCCGGCAGGGCGGCGTCAAAGCGCCAGCGGGGCGCACCGGAGACATCCCAGGCCAGCAAATGCGGCCCCCGGCAGGGGATGAGGAGCGTGTCCCCGGCGACGGCGGGCGCGGCGCGGGCGGCGGAGATGGGCAACGACCAGCGGGCTTGCTCCGCGCCGGTGAGCAAATCCACGGCGATCAAATGGGTGGCGTCGGCGGTGAGGTAGGCCGTGTTCCCGGCGACGGCGGGCGCGGAGACTTGCTGCACGCCGCCGGCCCAGCGCCAGACTGTATCCCCGGCGGCATCCAGCCGCACGAGCGCGCCCTGGCCGCGCAACAAGTCCGTGCTGGTGAGGCTGAGGAGGAGGTGATCGCCGAGGACGACCAGGCCGGTGATCAGGGCGTGGTCGAAGGATCGCTGCCGGTGTAGCTGCCCGTCGGCGAGCGCGCGCCATTCCAGGGCGGCGGTGTGTTCCGGGCTGCCGCACGCCAACAGGACGCCACCGGCAAAGGCGACCGGCGCGTGGGTGGGCGGCGCGGGCAGCGTGGCGGTCCAGGCCGGGGCTTGGGCGGGCGCGGCGGCGCCGCACGCTAGGCAGGTTGCTGCGTCCGGCGGGAGCAGGGTTTCACAGTGGGGACAAAAGTGCATAGTTGTGTCAGACCTCGTCTCAGCCGTTGACATTTGCTTTCCCTATGTTACCATCGAAGTAAGCAAGGAGCACACTATGAGCGAAATGAT
>DAOUGD010000096.1:0-68796 GCA_034429475.1 Anaerolineae bacterium | reverse complement strand
CGCGGGCAGATCTTGCCCGCGAAAACACCCTGTTGGAGTGTGATGAGGGGGCGAAGCTATGGCGATATTTCGGCAACCGGCGTGCCACACGACATTGCCAGCGTCTCCATCACGGCGGTGTCATCCCCCAGGTACAGCGCCATTACCGTATCGCAGCGGTAGAAATGCGGCGGAGCCGCCCAGGTCGGCTTTTAAGAAGGGAAATTCGCCTCATTAACCTTTTATCGAACCGGCCAGGAGGCCGCGCACGAAGAATCGTTGCAACAAAAAGAAGACCAGCAACGGCAGAGCCATCGAAATGAAAGCGCCGGCTGTCAACAAATGCCAATCCTGGCCCCGGGCACCGACGATGGCGGCCATCCGTTGTGTCACCAGTTCAAACTCCGGGTTGCCGCCCAAGAAAACCAACGCCACCAGATAGTCATTCCAAACCCATAGGAACTGGAAAATTGCAAAGGATGCCAGTGCCGGTACCGACAAAGGCAAAATAAGCCAGGTGAATACGGTGAAGTGCGAAGCGCCATCAATGAAGGCCGATTCCAACATCTCCCGCGGCAACCCGCTGATGAAGTTGTAAAGCAGATATGTGGCCAATGACAGGCCGAAGCCGGTATGGGCCAGCCATATCGCTAGAAATGTGCCATTCAGTTCTAGGGTTTTATAGTCTCTTAAGATGGGAACCAGGGCAATCTGGAGAGGGATAGCGAGCAAGGCCACGATCATCGTAAACATTCCCCGCCGCCCGGGAAAACGCATCCAGGCAAAACCATAGGCAGCAAATGCTGCAATCAAGATCGGAATCACGGTAGATGGAATTGCAACAGCCAGGCTGTTCAAAAACGCTCGGGACATGTCATCACCAGGGACGATTTCCACAGTGCCATCGGCTTTGGTGAACTCGAAATCTTGACCACCCCAAACCTGTTTATAGTTATCCAGTGAAAAATTCCAATCTACCGTCCATACCTGTTCTTGAACCTCGACCCGGCCGATACGCTTGTTACCAATCCATGTAATGCGATGTTTTCCGTCGGGTGATTCGATACCCTCTCGAAATTCTTCAAATGTACCGGTAGCACCTTCAATTTCCATAACACTATCGGGGTCAAAGCCTTCAGCCTTTGGATCAATCTCTCTTACAGGCTGCCATTCTCGATGTGGAAGTACATTCCACCAACCAGAAGTAGCAATTGCATCCCGATGGCGGAAAGAAGACACGAGAATACCTAAGGTGGGAACAGTCCAAATGAGGATAAGCAGAAATAGGGAAAAGTTTACAACAAATTTACCAAAACGTTTTCTGGTTGTGCCACTCATTTTAGAATGCCTCCTGTTTCCCAAATTGCCTCAGGTTATAAATCATGACTGGAATCACCGTAATGAGCAATACAATGGCAATCGCGGAACCAAAGCCTTTATTACCGGCTGTAAATGATTGCCGGTAGAACTGTGTGGCAATCACGTGGGTGCCAAACTGCCCACCAGTCATGACCCAGACCACGTCGAATATCTTCAGGGTGAAAATGATGATCGTTGTCCACACGGTGATAATCGTTCCTTGAATGTAAGGGATCATGATATTGAAAAATATCTGGATCTCATTAGCCCCGTCTATGCGACCCGCTTCTATTAATTCCTCTGGAATGCCTTTTAGCGCGGCTGAAAACAAAACCATAGCAAAACCAGCTTGCAGCCAAATGACAATGACGATTAGAAAGAGATTGTTCCATGGAATGATTTCGACCCACTGCGGCCAGGCCCTCGGTACACCTCCGAAAGATGCGACGATAGAATTTAGCAAGCCAACTTGCGGCTGACCGGCTGGCCGATATTCATAGATAAAGTTCCAGATGATGCTGGCCCCCACAAAGGAAATTGCCATCGGTAAAAAGATAAGCGATTTCGCTATCTTTTCATAGCTGCTGCGGTCAGCCAGTACAGCAAAAACCAAACCAAAGGCCACTGAAAGTGTGCTGCCAAAGACAACCCACATGATATTATTGCGGAACGCTTCTAGCATCAACCGTTCGGTGAAAACGGCCACATAGTTATCCAGGCCTACAAAACTATTACTGGAAATTTGTTCAACAAACGACAACCCCGCTGGGGGGCCATTGCGGTCAAAACAACTGATCCAGAACGTGCGTAAGGCAGGTAAGGTCAGATACCAGGTCAGGATAGCTATCGCCGGTCCCACAAAGACAAACGGCTGAAGCCGGGCTGTCCACGCAGTTGGCATCCGTTCGACAAAGCTGTTGAAAATCCAGAACAAAATGGCAACTCCACCGACTCCCCAAACGATAGCTACCAGGGCAATCGTGCCTCGCGACGCTTCGCTGTCGCGTAGAAAGAGAAACCCCAGGTAGAGTACGTAAAAGGCAATCGCCGGAATAGCAACAGCCAACAGCACACGAGCAATTAAGGAAAGAAACCTCACCATTGGTGTCTGACTGCGTTCTCGGAATTTGTTGAGGAAATCCATCGTTCCACTCCTTACTAAAAAAACAATCAATCTAACCGCGCGGCATATGCGCCGGGGAAAGATAAGGTGTTAGCCTTTACGGCCAACACCTTATCTTAGCCTTGCTCAAAAAATCATTATGGTCGCGGCCAGGAAGCGTCGATCTCCTTGACAGCCGTCTCCAGGTCAATGGAGCCAGCTACGTAGCTGGAGATCTGCTCCCAGAAGGAGCCTGCGCCCACTTCACCGGGCATCAGGTCAGAGCCGTCGAAGCGGAAGCTGGTGGCTTTAGCAACGAGTTCAGCAATACCGCGTTCCATGTCCATGCCGTACATATCCGGGGTTGCGGTCTGGTGGGCCGCCAAAGCGCCGCCGCCTTCCAGAAAACCACTGGCTGACTGCGGCACCGTGAAGTATTCCATCAGGGCTTTCACTTCGGGGCGGTCGTTGAACATCACCATGACGTCGCCGGCCACCAGGAAGGGTTTGCCGTAGGCCTCATCCACAGGGGGGAAGTAGAAGAAACCGTAGTCCACGCCGGCTTCTGCGCCTTCGGGGAAGAAGCCGGTGATGAAGTTGCCCTGCTTGTGCATCCAGCACTTGGGCGGTTCTTCGAACATGGGGGCCGGCGAGTCGCCAAAGTAGGTGGAGACGATGGAGGAACGACCGCCGAAGACGTAGTCGTCATTGAACCACAGCGCGCTCCAGGTCTCGATGGCGTTCTTCACTTCTGGTGAATCGAAGGGGAGGGTACCAGCGACCCAGGCATCGTAGTTCTCCAGGGAGGTGGTGCGCAGCATCATTTCTTCGGTCCAGTCGGTGGCGGCCCAGCCGGTGGCGGCGCCGGACTCAATGCCGATGCACCAGGGCGTGTCACCATCGTCGGCAATCTGCTGGTTCAACGCCATCAGTTCGTCCCAGGTAGTGGGGATTGCGTACCCGGCGGCTTCCCAATCATCCTTGGGATACCACACCAGGCTCTTGCCATTGAAGCGGTGGAACACCCCCGCCTCCACGCCGTTGATGGTGGCCATATCGCGCCAGCTCTGGTTGTACTGCTGGCTCAACCACTCCTCAGACATCCAGGAGGTAACATCCACCACTACCCCTTTTTGCACGTATTGAGTGACTTTGCCCGGTTGTGGGAAGTCGGCGATGTCGGGGGCATCACCAGCATCAACGCGCACCGAGATGGTGGCCTCGAATTCTTTGTTACCGATGTAGTTGACGTCAATACCGGTGGCTTCTTCGAAGGCTGCGACACCACGGTCAAATTTCACGCCGTCCGGGTCGTTGCCTTCCATGGCGCCGTCAACCGTGACCGTCGTCCCAGCATATTCACCGGTCAGTGCTTTCTCAAGAAAACCCCCAGGCATCACCGCAAAGCCCACGTCGGACGCCTCTTTCGTTGGCTCCTCGGCAGGTGCTTTTGTAGGTGCTGCTGTAGGTGCTGCTGTAGGTGCTGCTGTAGGTGCTTCGGTTGTAGCCGTTCCTTTGCCGCAAGCGGTCAAGGTGAAAACGACCAAAAGCAGCAAGACTAATATTGAAAACCAGCGTTTCATCTTTTCTCTCCTTCTAGTTATAGCTGAATAAGAATTCTGAGTAAATTTCAGGCTGTTCCTGGGTTTTTGCCAGGGAGCTACTTAACAATGGTTGAATTCTCTTGCCTTTAAAGCACCACCTCCTTTCATGTCGTGCCTCGCTCAATGAGTTCAGGTTGCAAATTTCTATTCTGGATCTGTCGTGGAGAATCAGATGTCTCTGTCCCGCCTAGGATGGCGGCGCGGTCGTATTGCGGATCACGAGCTCGGTTGGCAGCACTTCGTACACCGGTTCGGTCTCCGGGTTCTCCAATGTCTCGAGCAGCAACTCCACGCCGCGTTGACCCGACTCATAAAGCATCTGGCGCATAGTCGTCAGCCCCAGGATGTCGGCAATCTCGACATCGTCATACCCAACCACAGATAGATCCTGGGGGACGCGCAACCCCAACTGCCGCGCCGCTTCCAGCACTCCCACAGCCTGCATGTCGCTGGACGCAAAGATCGCAGTTGGACGCTCAGGGAGCATCAGCAGCTTCTTTGCGGATTCCCGCGCTTCTTGGCGACCATACGAATTCTCATAATACTCTGGGCGGTAGGGAATCCTTGCGGCCTCTAGCGCCCGCCGGTACCCAAACGCGCGATCGCGGCTGGAGGTAAAGCCAAAGAGGTTATCGATCGGATCACTGACAATGCCGATTTTGGTGTGCCCCAGTTTGATCAGATAGTCGGTGACGACCTTTCCCCCGGCGATATCATCTACAGCAACCTGATGCAGCATACCCAGCGCCGGATGGTGCACATCAATCAATACGATGGGCACACCCGCTTCTGCTAACAACGGCACCTCCTCATCGGTGGGCGATATCGAGATGATCAGGGCGCCATCCACGCGCTCCTGGCGGGGGATAGTGCGAAAACAGTCAGTACGCTGCTCCGGCTCCTCTACGTTGTGGATGACCAAATCATACTCGCTCTTGGCCAGCGTGCGCACCACGCCACTCAAGCGTTCTGTGACGGATGGGGTGGTAAAGAAAGGGACAATGACCGCAATGGCCAACGTTCTTCCGGTAGAGAGGCGTTGCGCAACGAGGTTGGGGACATAGTCAAGTTCTTCAACGACCTGCATGATTCGCTCGTGTGTCTCTGTATTGACCAGGGGACTGTTAGCTATTGCCCGCGAGACCGTCCCCGGTGACACACCAGCTTTTCGCGCTACATCTCGGACCGTAACTGTTTTCTTGACCATTTTCGTGTATTGAGTCTCTGAGGCCAATTTAATTAAACCGGTTTAATTAAACCGGTTTAATTGTACGCCATTTAACACAGTTTGTCAATACCCGGGACTGGTTCCGTTTAATGGGATAGTATCATAGCGCCGTAAATCGATAGCCCGGAGTAGCCACTATGAGAAAACCGAGCGCGAACAGTTGCCCAGAGTGCGGCAGTGAAGAAGTGAAAAGCCACACGACGTATACGATAAACGCGGGAGAAGAACGGGAAGAGTATGAATGTCAAGACTGTGGCGCATACTTCAGTGAAACTAAAGGCACGCCCGTGACGGGGTTGCGACGCCCCTTGAGCTTCATTCAAATGATGTTGGATGCATTCAACAATGACCTGGGCGTCAATGCCACACGGGATACCTTTCACATCGGGAAAACAGTATCTATCGCTGGCAAGCCCGCTTGGCGAGTTTGAAACCGGTGCTGTTGCTGTACGCTTTGTGTCACCAATTCATTGCCAGTTAATAGAAGGGGACGAAGTTTACACCCGGGTGGCGAAGAATCGCCCGGCGCATGAGTCGCCCGGGTGGACGATTGTGCTGATGGAGCGTGCCTCGCGGTTCATCTGGGCCTTATCGTGTGGCGAGAAAGATGCAGCCTTGTTTAAGACTGCGATGCAGCAATTGGCGGAGGTCATCGCGCAAACCGGGGACGTGTCGCTGTTAACCGATGGCGAGCGGCGCTATGGCAATCTGCTGTTTGCCATTTGCCAAGAAGTGGCGCGCGATGGACGCGGGGGAGACGTGCTGCCGCAGCGCGTCGTAGTCGTACATCACATCGAGAATGCCATCGTCGCCGTGGCGCGGGCAAACGTAGGAAACGTCATCCACGGCGTATACCGCGCCGCAGATCGTACAACGCAGACCAAGGACGAAACGCATAGTGACCTCCTGGGGTATCGGGCAAAATTCTCAACGGATGGAACGGATTTAACGGAAACAATCCGTTCCATCCGTTGAATCCGTTGAGGCACTGACCCGATTATTGTAACGTTGCTGGCAGGATTGGCAATCGGGGAGAATTAAAGCGGGGGGATGAAAATGTAACACAAACTTCAGTTTGTTCGCTGGCAAACCAGCAAACTGAAGTTTGCGTTACCTGTATTACGGCATCTCATACACGCCCACCCGCGGCCATTCTGGGGTGGGCAGCGTTGGAGCGACGCCGCTGAAGAGGATACCCTTGGCATCTATAGGAACGTGCAGTGTGTCATCTCTATAGTAGGAGAAGTAGTCTTCCAAATTTAGCTCTTTCATCGCGGCGATACCGCGCGCTCCCGCACCTTTGCCGCCGGCGCCGTAGCCAGTAAGAAAAGCACGCGCCAAGTCGCCCAGCCTATCATCGGGCCAGGCGTCCGCGACGGCTTGCATCGCAGGGCGGCCTGCGACCGTTTGCCCCAATAGCAGCAGCGTTTCGGCGCGGCGGAAGGCGGCGTAAGCCGCCCAATGCGGTTCTCTACCATCCGGCTTCCATGATTCGGCTATAGCCAATGCGAGCACCTTTTCATACCATGATAGCGCACCCGTATAATCGCCCTGTCGGAAGCATGTTTCTCCTTCGTTGACAAACCACTCCAGGTGATCCGCCACTGTCGGCGGTCTGAAGTCGCCGGCAATGCTGCGATTCAGGTCTACACCGGTTTCTGCCAGGATGAAACGTCCGGCGGCGGCATTCCAACGCCAGGTTTGCCACCCCAGAGGGTGGTTGGTACCCTACAGCTCATCATAGCCAAGTCTGTCATACAGTTTCGGATACGTAAGCTTGATCTGGGTTGCGCCAGCCTGTGTGGGATCACGCTCCAGGATGTAGGAAGATTGTCCAATCCAGTTGACCAGTTCGGCCCGAAATAGCAGGTTGAACGCAGCGCCATCCCATTGTAATACCTGGACGTAATCACGAAAATTGTCACCGCCGTTGTAACGATGAACAATAACAGCCTCCGCCTGTCCATCCCCGGTTAAATCACGTCCTTCAGCTATGAGTGGTACGAGATAGAGAAGCCCTTTTCTATCCAATTCTGCTAAATCGTCGGGAAATGGAAGGGGAACCGGCATCATTTGCCAACCGGCCGTACCATAACGTCCATAGAGTATTGGCCCCCCGATGAAGCCCGGTACAACAAAGAGTTCCGGTTTTGCGACTGCGTCCAGGTCTACAAGGGTGACTTGTTTTTGGAGCCATCCCGGTAAGTCATCGGTCATGCGTATCAAGACTGTCAGTTGTTGGTCAAACGGCGCATTGGAGTCAAAGTGTTTATCCAGGTAATCCACCGTATCGGTAATGAATCCCGCAATGATGGATCGCATGGTCGCTTCGTTAAGTGTACTGCCCCATACCGATGCTTCGAGCTCAAGCCAGGCCTCGGTGCGGGGAAATGACGCTTCGGGGGTGGGTGTAGAGGTTAAAGTAGGCGTGAGAGTTGGCTTGGGTGCGGGTGTCGGTGTGGGCGAGGCGGGTGGTTGTGGCGGCCGTATTTCGGCGACCGGCACGCCACACGCTGTAGCCAATGTATCCATCACGGCAGCGTCATCCCCCAGGTACAGCGCCATCATCACACCGCAGCGATAGAAGTGCGGCGGGGTAACCCAATTCGGCGGGTAGTTCGGCAGGTCGTGAACGATGTAGTCGGCGCGCACTTGCGTGATGGCGGCGTCGGGAAAGAGGTGCAGGTGCAGCCAGCCGTCGCCGATAGCGTAGACGATGCCGGGTTCGGGGTACAGGTAGGCCGCGCGGCTTTGCTCCGGCGCACCGAGGGTGACGCCGCGCTGGCGCAGCGCGCCCAGCAGCGGGGCGATGACGGGATGGGCGGGCAAGTCCGCCAGGGACACGCCGCTGACCTCGTTGCCGACGAGCCAGTAGGGGCCGATGCACTCACCGATGCCCGTGACACCGTCGGGCAGCCGGTCGCCGGTCTCCCCGCCGCTCAGTCGCACCCAATCGCCGACACGGGCCACGACCGCGCCGCTGCTATCGTGGATGCGCGCCCCCCCGTTCTCTACGGTCGCGCTGAAGTCGGAGGGCCAGATCGGCAGATACCGCCCGCCTAAGTCTTCGGCTACGACGTAGAGGCAACCAGCGTCTTCCACCAAAGTCCCGTAGCACAGGGCTTCCATCGTCTCGCGTTCCCCTTCCGGCGGCGCTTGCCGGGGGAAAGCGAGGCCGGGCGACGACGCCAGGGTCGCTATCACCTGACCGTCACGGACAAAGTGGATGATTGTCGAATCAATCTCCGTCTCTTCTACCGGCGCGCCGCTGCCGGGCAATTGCACAATCTCAAAACCTGGCGCTGTCTGAACTGTGACTGTGTACACTACGCCCGCGCGTTGCACGGCTCGCACGCGATGATTCAATACCCATAGTTCAAGCGCCTGCCCTGTGTAGATGGCCTGTTGGCCGGCTTCGCCGCAGCGCACGGTTTCTGTCGTGTTCCACAGCCCCAGCTCGCCCCACACGAACAGTTCGCTGTTTCCGCCATAGTAACGATAAAAATCTTGCCGAAAAGTCTTCTCTAACACATCAGGTGACACGCCTTTATAGCGCGGCAGCGACCAGATTTCGGCAACCTGTTCGGCTTTGGTGGGCCGCACCCAATCCGCCACGGTATGACAGACGGTGAAGGGCACGCTCACGGCTGACGGCGTCGTCTGCGTGAGGGGAGCCGTGTCGCGCCGCAGCGCCGGTTCAGGGGACGCCGCCGGTGTCTGTATTGGGGCGGCGCAGGCTGATAGCATCAGACAGAACGCTATTCCCCAAAAGCTCAGGATACGCATAAATTCTTCTCCTTTCAGACTTAAAAATGACTCTCCTGAAAAAGAAGGGCTAACCACAAAGGACACGAAAGACACAAAGAAGATTCAGGCAAGGCTTAAAATTATTCACTTTAAACCTCATTCGTGTCAATTTTGTTGATTCGTGCCTTAAAATCCTTTGTGTCCTTTGTGTCCTTAGTGTTTTTTTTCAGTGGAGTCAGAGCAAGATGGCAACTTGGGTTAAATGATGGGGGTTGCGCAGTTGGCTTATCCAGTTCCTTTTTTGAACTTTCATGTTATAAGTATGGACAATATTTCTAACTCAGTTGGACGGGCGATCTGCGTCATGGGCGAATTATCAGAAAAACTCTATCAAATACGGTTAGGGCGGCGGCAATTTATCAGGCTTCTATGGCAGGGCAGTGTGTTGGCAGCGCTGCCGACGCTGTACGCGGGCGAATCGCTGCTTAAAAACGCCGTGGTGTGCGAGGTGCCGTTCGCCATGCCGGGCGCGCCCGCCGCCTGGCACGGCCTGAAGGTAGTGCAATTGAGCGATATTCACATGGACGCCATCGCCAGTGTCCATTATCTGCGGCGCGTGGTCGCCCAGGTCAATGCGCTACAACCGGATTTGGTGATGTTGACCGGGGATTTCGTGACGTTTCACGCGAAGTTCAGCGCCGTGGTGGGGCGGGAGTTAGGCGCGCTGCGCTCGCGCTATGGGACTTACGCCGTGCTGGGCAATCACGACATCTGGACGGACCCGGAGCGGATTCAACACAATCTCGCGGCGGCGGGAATCACGGTGCTGCGCAACACAGCGTACGCCTGTTCCATTGATGGCGTCCCGCTATGGTTGATCGGCATTGAAGATGCCGGCGAAAGCCTTTGCGACGACTTCGCCACGTTCCAACGTATCTGGGCCGCCCCCCGCACCCACCTGGAACGGGCGCTGGCAAATATCCCGGCGGGCGCGCTCTGTCTGTTGTTGGTGCATAACCCGGATTTCGCCGAAATGCTGCCGCCCAGACGCATTGCCCTGACGTTAGCCGGGCACACACACGGCGGGACCATCTATATGCCCCAGTGGGGATGGTCGCTGGCCTCCACCTGCTTCGGCACGCGCTATCTGGCCGGGCTGGTACACAATGACGCCACCAGCGTTTACATCAACCGAGGGCTGGGCGGATTTAAGGTGCGGATCAACGCCACGCCGGAAATCACGCTGCTGCGTTTGCAGACTACCGGCGCGGTTACCACCGCCCTACCTGCGGCGTAGGGCGGGCTTGCCTCCATTCTGCGATTCGGCGCCGGCAGCCGGGCGATACGTCGTCGGGCAAGGCGTCGGGCGGGAACCAGGCCAGGCGCTCAATCTCCCAGGTTTGTTTGTTCGCCAGGCGCACATCGTCGCAGGCAAAGACGATAATGTGATCGCTTCTGCCTTCGTAGAAGTTGGTGTATACGCCGAAGAGGCGCAGCGGCCCCAACGTCGCGCCGACTTCCTCGCGGGCTTCGCGGCGGGCGGCGTCCTCTGTCGTTTCGCCGTGTTCCACTTTCCCGCCGGGCAGGTACCGCTCCGGTTGATAGGTATGCTGAACGAGCAGAACTTTTCCTTCCTGGAGCAGCAGCAGGCGCACGCCCAACGTCACCGGGCGCGTGAGGCGATAGCGCAGCCGGTTGAGCTGGTAGAGCAGGCGGGGGAACGGCTTCATTGCGGCGAAGTCACTGTACGAGGTAGGGTAGGGTCGCCAGCAGCGCCACAAAAGGCAGCGCGCCCAAAATCAGCAGCAGGATCGTGCGCCATAGGGTTGATTTTTGAGTGCATGTATCCATTTTATCACCTTCGTTTCTTTAATAATAGGACTGATGCAAGGCTGGCGCTTTTGCCCCGCAGTGCACGCTCAGGCCGCTGAGACCCTATAAAAATCTCTGCGACCTCCGCGCACTCTGCGGTAAATGTGCCTTGGTTTGCGTGAGTCCTGTCTAGGATAGCATACCTTGCTTCTGAGGTCGCCTGTGGAAACCTACAGGTCGCATCATAAAGATCGTCGTCGAATGAGGGCAAAAGTAACAGTTACTTCTGCCAGAACCAAGACGCCGAATGACTCTGAAAAGTTCCTATCCCTCTTTACTGGGGAACACGGTGCCATCTTCAGGCCGGGGTGTGGGAGCGGGTGAACGGCAAGAGCCTGGTGTGGTATCCGAAGGACGACTTCGAGGCCGCCGGGTACAAGATTCCGCAGACCTGGGATGAGTTGCTGGCATTGACGCAGCAGATCGCGGACGACGGCGACACGGCGTGGTGCGTGGGCATCGAATCGGGGACGGCGACGGGCTGGCCGGCGACGGACTGGATGGAAGAGGTGATGCTGCGGACGACGTCGCTGGAGAACTACGACAAGTGGACGAAGGGGGAACTGCCTTTCTCGTCGCCGGAAGTGAAGAAGGCGGCGGAGACGCTGGCGGAAATCTGGTTCAACGACGCCTACGTGTACGGCGGGCGGAACGCGATCAAGACGACGTTCTTCGGCGACGCCCCGCTGCCGATGTTCGAGAATCCGCCGAAGTGCTGGCTGCACAAGCAGGGGAACTTCATCACCAGCTTCTTCCCGGCGGACGCGAAGGCGGGGGTGGACTACGACTTCTTCTATCTGCCGCCGATTGACGCCGCCTACGGCAAGCCCGTGCTGGTGGCGGGCGACATCTGGGCGGCGTTCAGCGACCGACCCGAAGTGATGGCCGTGATGGAGTACTTCACCAAGGGCGAGCACCTGAAGCCGTGGATTCAGAGCGGCGGGGCGATCTCCCCGCACTATGACTCCAGCCTGGACTGGTACAACAACGATGTGGATCGCGGTGTGGCCGAGATCATCCTCAACGCCGATAGCGTGCGCTTCGACGGCTCGGACCTGATGCCGGGTGAAGTGGGCGCCGGTTCGTTCTGGAAGGGCATGACCGACTGGGTCGGCGGCGCCGCTGACCTCGACACCGTCCTCAAAGAGATTGACGCTGCCTGGCCGAAGTAGGCCCGGCGCACGGACACTCTTCGGGAATGTATGCCGTTGGTCGTGGGCGTATCACACCCACGACCAACCTTTACAGATTTAGAAAGATAATTTCTCGCTTCCGGGTGTAGCCCGGAAGCGAGAAAATACCCCTTTAGGACTCTCTACTTCCACCAATGCGCCGCAACACATGGTTATTTTTTTAGGAGGTTGCTCATGGCAAACACCAAAGACACATTGCCCCCGACAAGTCTTATTACCTGGCTTACCACCAATGTCGGGCGCGTGCTCGTTTCGCTGATTGTGCCGGTTATCACTTTTCTTGTTTTGTGGCAAGGATTTTTATTTTTACGCGACAGCCAGGCGCCCAAGGGTATCATCGCAGTCGTGGCGATTCTCTGGGGCGTGGGCGGCGTCGGACTTAGACTATTCCCACCATCGGCCTGTTGATCTCGTCCGTCCGCCCCCGTCAGGACATCTCGGTATCTGGCTGGTGGACGGTGTTCCCGCACCGCGCCTGGGTGATGACCGAAGAATTCAAAGTTGGGGATGATGTGGATCGGGATGGCGTGATGACCCTGGCGGGCGCCACCGGTACCTTCCAAGAATTTCGCGCCGGAATCGAAACTCCCGATGGACGGCGCGTGATGTGGATCGGGAACAAACGTCTGGGACAAATCCAGGTGCAGGAATACAAATGGCAGATGAATCTCAACTTCACCCTGGAAAACTACCAGAACGTCCTGACCGGGAAAGAATACCTCATTACCGAGGACGACGGCAGCACGCGGGTGGTCAAGGGCGACGACTTTTCCGGCGCGTTCTTCAACAGTCTGGCCGTGACCATTCCGGCGACGGTCATTCCCATCTTGATCGCGGCCTTTGCGGCTTATGGCTTCGCATGGTTGCGCTTCCCAGGCCGCAAGGCAATGTTCACCATAGTGGTGGCGCTGCTCGTTGTGCCCCTGCAAATTGCGCTCGTCCCCATCCTGCGCGACTACGTGAAGCTGCAACTCAACGGCACCTTCCTGGCGATCTGGCTGGCGCACACCGGCTTTGGCGTGCCGCTGGCGATTTTGGAGCAGTTGGTGGACGACACCATCGCAACGGCGGGGCAATGAACTATAGAGCCGCGCCCCCTGTTTCACCGCGAAGACCGCTGAGGGCGCCGAGAAATGTAAAACCTCCGCGATCTCTGCGTGCTCTGCGGTAAACTTCTCCTCGTTGATGTAAGCCGTGAAGGTTACAGATTCAGCCGAAAGGAAACCTTTCCCAATCCTGCTCCATCGGTTTTAAAAACAACTCGCGCCAGGCCAGTATCAGAAGTTGCCCCAGGCCGACGGCGACCCCCACGGAGATGAAGACGACGGGATACAGGTAGTACCGATCCCAATCCAGCGGGGTCAGCAGCGGGGGAAGGGCCGTGACGGCAGCTACGGCCAGAATCGCCAGGGCCGTTGGGTTGCCGCCTTTTTTGCGCTGCCACCGCCAACTGCTGCGCCCCAGGAAGAACAATCCCGCGAGCAGAAGCGCTTGGTTGAGCAAAGGCCAGTGCGTCAGCGTGTAATCCTTGAATAGCCGCCGGGGAATGATCCACAGGCGGGCGCCCAGGCTGGGGATGACCCATGGCGTATGAGTGGTCTGATCGCGCATCTCCCAACCCCGAAACAGGAATAGCGCTACGGTACGCGCCGGTGGGTTAGGGTAAAGGAACGGGTTAACGATGGTGAAGGTGAAAGCCGTCACCAGCAGGAATACTGCCGACCAGAGGAGAAACTCCCGAAGGCCCTTACGCCATCCCTGCCGCCGGAAGCGCCCCACGCCGCACAACGCCACGCCCGCCGCCGCCATCCCTAGCCCGTTGAGTTTCACCGCGCCCGCCAACCCCGTCCCGACGCCCATCAGCGCCAGCCAGACGAGGGCGCGCCCCTGCCGCCTTTCGCGCAGGAAGCATACGGCCAAGAGCAGGGTCAGGCAGGTGAAAAACAGCAGCGGCGACTCGCTCATCGCGCGCCGCAGGTGTAGCCGCAGGAACGCGGAACCGACGAACAGGATGACGAAAGTATACCCCGCCGCCGCGCCCGCGTACTGCCGCACCAGCAGGAACAGCGTCATCCCGCTGAGCACGGCCAGGAACGCCATCATCGCCCGGACCGACCAGAGCAGTCCCCGCGCGGGGCACGCGCCGAAGCGGCAGTTCGTCCAGTAATCCGCTTCAAAATCCCAGGGGGCGTTCAAATCGGCCATTTCGTAGCCGCCCAACAGCCGCCCCAGCGCGATGGTGTAGCGCGTCAGCGGCGGCTGAGTGAGCGTCCAATAGTGGGCCGCCCAGATGTGCGCGGCATTGGGTACGACAAGCGCCCGGCGCACCCAATCGGGCGCGGTGAAACGGGCGTCTATCCCCCTTTCGCTCAACCACTCCGGCTCGGTAAAGTCGCGGTCGAAGAACGCTTCGCCGTAACAGCTCGTCGCAATCCACTGGCTCTCATCCCCGTGCCACTCGACCTTTTCAATACGGTTGCCATACGTGGCGCAAAAAATACTGAAAACGATCCATACTTCTAATAAACGTAGTCCCTGCCGTGAGGATGTTTTCATAGAGAAGGCTTCCTTTCGTGGGGTCTTTCATGGCTTCGTTTGATTTTTGTAACGCTCGTTGTATGATGGTAGCAGCGTGAAATTGCCCGTGGCCGTCACCACAGAGATTGACAATGTTATTTCATTATACACCTTATATGCTTCCCCTGTTGGGCGCCGCCCTCATTGCGATGGGCGTGGCCTGGTATGCCTGGCCGCGCCGGATTCAGGTGATTAGCGCCGGCCCGCTGACGTTGCTGGCGGGCGCGCTCACCCTTTGGTCGGTCGGGTATGCCCTGGAAATTGCCGGCGACGACCTGGCGACCAAGCTGTTTTGGGGCAAAGTGCAATACCTCGGCATTGCCACCGCGCCGGTCTTCTGGCTGGCCTTTGCCATCCATCATACCAATCGCGGCCAATGGCTCCCCCTGCGCTATCGCATCGGCGTGTCTGTCCTCCCCATGCTCACCGTGCTGCTGGTCTTCACCACCGATGCGCATGGGTGGGTCTGGCAAACTATCACCCTCAAGCACACCGGGTCTTTTTCGGCCCTGCAAGTGACGTACGGTTTCTGGTTCTGGATTCATTCGGCCTATTCCTACCTGCTATTGCTGGCCGGGGCGCTCATCATTCTGCGTTCCATTGGGCGGCGGCAAGGCTTGTATCGTGGGCAGACCGTCGCGCTGATTGTAGCCGTCCTGGCGCCCTGGGCGGGGAACATCCTCTACCTTAGCGGATTAAGTCCCATCTCTTACCTCGACCTCACGCCCTTTGCGTTCACCATCACCATAGTAGCGCTTTCCTGGGGTATTTTCAGCTTCCAATTGACGAACCTGGCCCCCGTGGCGCGCGACATGGTGATAGAGCAGATGCATGATGGCATGATCGTGTTGGACGCGCAGGGCCGGATTACGGACATCAACCTGGCGGCGCAACGCATTCTGGAACGGCCGGCTGCGCAAGTCGTGGGGCGTATGGCGACAGACGTGCTCTCCTCCTGGCCGGACCTGGTGCAGCGCTATAAAGACGTGTTAGAGACGCTGGATGAAATCACCGTCACCGAAGGCGAAACCCAGCTCTGGTACGAGTTACGGGTCGCGCCATTGTACGACCGTCGCAGCCTTTTTATGGGCCGGGCGATTATCCTGCATAACATCACCGACCGTAAAAACGCCGAAAAGCAACTGCGCCAGCTCTCCCGCGCCGTCGAAGCCAGCCCGGTCTCCATCGTCATCACCGACGCCCAAGGGCAGATTGAATACGTCAATCCTAAGTTCACGCAAACCACCGGCTACACCCCACAGGAAGCCCTCGGACAAAATCCGCGCATCCTGAAAACGGAGTACACCTCGCCGGGAGTGTACCCGGAACTCTGGCAGACGCTCCAATCTGGGCAAGAGTGGCGCGGCCAGTTTTGCAACCGCAAGAAAAACGGCGAACTGTTCTGGGAATTGGCCTCCATCTCCCCCATCACCGATGGGGCCGGGCAGATCACCCATTACGTGGCCGTAAAAGAGGACATCACCGAGCGGCGGCAGCTCGAAAAGCTGCGGGACGACCTGATTCACACAATGGTTCACGATTTACGCAACCCGCTGAGCGGCATCCTCACATCCTTGCAACTCGTTGAAAGATATAGCGTGGCGGCCCTCCCGGAAAAATCCACCGAATTGCTCCAAATTGCCCGGCACAGCAGTGAGCGGATGTTGGACCTGGTGAACGCCATTCTGGACATCAACCGCCTGGAGAGCGGTGAAATGCCCTTGAACTACACGTCGGTAGCGCTGACCGAGGTATTGCGCGAGGTGCTGCAATACCAATCTCCGCTGATCGCCGAGAAAAACCTGCAACTGCGAAATATGCTCACGCCGGCGCTGCCGCCGGTGCGGGGCGACCGTCGTTTGATCGGGCGCGTGCTCCAAAACCTGGTGGGAAACGCCATCAAGTTCACCCCGGCAAGGGGCGCCATTCGCATTACCGCTACAGCCGACGACAATTGGATGGAAGTCGCCGTCAGCAACACCGGGCCGGGCATTGACCCCGACATCAAGCCCCGGCTCTTCCAAAAATTCGTCAGCGGCGCGGCCGAAGGACGGGGCAGCGGCCTGGGCCTGGCCTTCTGCCGGCTGGTCGTGGAGACGCACGGCGGCCAAATCTCTGCGGAAAGCGAGCCGGAGCAGGAAACCATCTTCCGCTTCACCTTGCCGCTGGCGCAAGAATAGGATTTGTTATCAGCAGATTAAGAAGATTGAGCAGATTAAAGCCAAAAATCTGCTTAATCTGCTCAATCTGCTGACAAAATTGATCAGCATGGAGAATGCTTTATTATAAAGGAGTGTGATCGAACCTGGATACAGCCCCAATATTGAAATTTTTTTTCAACGCAGAGATTTTGCTATTTGCTATTTGCTATTCGCTATTCGCTATTTTCAGAGGAGAATTCAATGCAATACGGTTATTTTGACGACGATGCGAAAGAGTACGTGATCACCCGGCCGGATACGCCGCAATCATGGAGCAATTATCTGGGTTCGACCGAGTACGGCGCCATCATCACCAACAACGCCGGCGGCTACGGCTTCTACAAATCCGGCGCGCGCGGGCGCTTTATGCGCCTGTTCTTCAACAGCATCCCGATGGATCAGCCGGGGCGCTATTTCTACCTGCGCGACCGCGAAAACGGCGACTATTGGTCGGCCTCGTGGCAGCCGGTGGGCAAGCCGCTCGACCAATACAAATCCACCTGCCGCCACGGCACGGCCTACTCCGTGTTTGAATCGCACTACGCGGGGATCGCCACGGAAGCGACGTACTTCGTCCCGCTGGGGCAGACCTTCGAGTATTGGCGGCTGAAAGTGACCAACGAGAGCGACCGTCCGCGCGAAATTGACGTGTTCACGTATTGCGAATTCACCAACCAGTGGATGACCTTCCAGGATCAGGTGAACCTGCAATACTCGCTCTTCATCGTGCGCGGCTCCCTGACCGACGATAAGCTGCTGCGCATCGCCATTGAGGACAACCTGACGCCCCGCGACGAAGAGACGCTGCTACACCACAAGCTCAACCAGACGTGGATGGGCTTGATCGGCGCGCCGCTGGTGGGCTACGATACCAGCCGCGAGGCGTTCCTCGGCCCGTACCGCAGCTATCACAACCCGCTGGCGGTGGAACAGGGGCAGTGCAGCAACAGCCACGCCTACGGTGACAACTCCTGCGGGACGGTGCATACCACGTTGACGCTCCAGCCGGGCGAGAGCCGTGAGGTGCTGGTGATGCTCGGCATCGGCGACGCGCGTGTGGTGGGCAAGCGCGCCGTGGCCGAATTTGGCTCGTTGGAACGCGCCGCCGTCGAATTACAGAAGCTCAAGGACGCCTGGCACGCGCGCCTCGGCAGCCTGATGGTCGAGACGCCGGATGCCGATTTCAACCACACCGTCAACGTGTGGGGACTCTACAACTGCCTGATCACCTTCGCCTGGTCGCGGGCCGCCAGCCTGGTCTACAACGGCGAACGCGACGGCCTGGGCTACCGCGACTCGTTACAGGACATCCTGGGCATCGCCGCCGCCATCCCGGAGGAAGCGCAGGCGCGCCTCGAATTGATGCTGACCGGGCAAGTCTCCACCGGCGGCGCGATCCCCGTCATCCAGGCCTTCGGCCACAACCCCGGCCACGAAAGCCCGCCCCCGGACGAGTATTATCGCTCGGACGACTGCCTGTGGTTCTTCAACGTCGTCCCCGCGATGGTGGGCGAGACCGGCGATCTGAGCTTCTACGACAAGGTGCTGCCCTACGCCGATCAGGGCGAGGCGACCGTCTTCGGTCATCTGCGCCGCGCCCTGGAATTCAATTTGGAGCGCACCGGCACGCACGGCCTGCCCTGCGGCCTCCACGCCGACTGGAACGACTGCCTCAAGCTCGGCTACTACGGCGAGAGCCTGTTCGTCGCCTTCCAGGTGCAGTTCGGCCTGACGATTTACGCCGACATCGCCGAGCGGCTCGGCAAGCCGGAGGAAGCGGCCTGGGCGCGCGCGCAGCATGAGACATTGGAAGCCGCCATCCAGAAATGCGCCTGGGACGGCGACTGGTTCATTTGGGCCATCGGGGACGACGGCACGATGTACGGCACAAAGGAGTTCACAGAAGGTCAGATCTACCTGAACACGCAGAGTTGGGCGGTCATTAGCGGGAGTGCAACGCCGGAACAGGCGGAACGCTGTATGCAGAGTGTCAAAGAGCGTCTGGCGACGCCTTATGGCTTGATGCTCTGCGCGCCGCCCTTCGTCAATACGCCGATTGATGTGATGCGCGCTGTGGTCTTCAACCCTGGCATCAAAGAGAACGCCAGTATCTTCAACCACACGCAGGGATGGGGGGTGATGGCGGAATGTCTGCTCGGTCACGGCGACCAGGCGCACGAGTATTACCGGGACTTCATGCCGGCGGCCTACAACGACCGCGCCGAAATCCGCCAGTCTGAGCCTTACGTCCAGGCGCAGACGACGTACTCCACCTTCTCGCCGCGCGCGGGCAACACCCGCACTTCGTGGCTCACGGGCGCGGCGGCCTGGGCCTACTTCAGCGCGACACAGTACATCCTGGGCATCCGCCCGGAGCTGGACGGCCTGCGCATTGATCCGTGCATCCCCTCGACGTGGCCCGGCTTCAAGGCTACCCGCCGCTTCCGGGGCTGCGTGATACAGATCGAGGTCAAGAATCCCGACGGCGTCTGCCGGGGCGTCAAATCGCTCACGCTGAACGGGGAAACGCTGCCCGGCAACCTCGTCCCGGCGGACAAGCTGGGTGAGGAGAACTGCGTGGAAGTGATTTTGGGGTAGGGCTATTCCATGAACCTGCTTTTCGGCTGCGGGCAGTGCCCGCAGCCGAAAAGTGTTTTAAAAGGGAGCTTCATGGCCCGGCACGGAAGCGAATTAGCCGGAACTCAACACCCCCATCATTGCCAACAGCCCCAGAACGATAAACAACGCTCCCAATAGGCCATAAAAGATACGGGCGCCGGTGCGGCTGAGAATTGCCACCACGAAGCGCACGCGCCGGTTATTCATAAACCAATCCCAATTGCCGATCGCGCCGCCCAGCGTAAACAAACCGACCAAAATGGCGATGATACCCATCCACATCTCACTCATAGATGACGCCTCCTCAGTAAATAGCCACAGAGAGCACAGAGGATACAGAGAAAAAGAAATCTCTGCGTGCTCCGCGTACTCTGCGGTGAAAATTTTCATTGTCGGGGCTGTACTGTAGGTTCGGCTAAACTCCTTTTGAATTGACTTGCTTATAGGTTACACCCCAATCCCTATCTCAGCCCCCCCACCATTTGGGCGGCCGTCTTTGCGCCGGCGGGTTCACCTTGAGGATTGCTTGCCTGACCGCCTCGCAAAACTCCTGCGCGGCGGCGTCGGCCCCCAGTCCCACATATCCCCGTGCGCGACGCCTGGCGACTCCGATGTAGCCGACGATCTCCAGCCCGGTGTCTTTCGTGAACCGCGAAGTATACGCTTTGACTTGAATGTCCTTCAGGTTGGCTGCCATCACCACGGGCTTGGTTCGATCTCCCTGGCGCGCCCAGATAAGCCATTGCGGGGTCAGCAGCAGCGCCGTGTGGAGGGTGGCGTCCAAGTCATCCTCCAGCCAGGAAGGCAGGCGACCGGCGCTTTTCTTCGTGGAGAGGGTTTCACAACAGAACAGGGTTTCGGCTTCCACATCGCCCAACTGCTGCTCCTGGCTATAGTCTCGCACCGCCTGGAGCAGCTCAGGAGGCAATTCACTTACCAGGCAATTGCGTGTGGTACGGTCATAACGGCTCATAGTTCGTCCTTTCAGATCGCGATCGTATAGAGAGAGTTATTCATGACTCGGCTGAAGAAACTAACTATTTCACGCAAAGGTGCAAAGACGCCAAGGAAAATGCAGAGCCATCTTCATATTCTTTATTGAAAATCGTAGTTTGCGTTATAAAATTTAGTCCAATCTTAAAAATCTTTGCGGCTTTGCGCCTTTGCGTGAAACTCCCTCCTTTTTTCAGGGGAGTCGTTCATTCATTCCGACGGTGATCTGCGTAAAAGAGTGCGGTGGAAATGCATAGGTCAGGGTTGATTTGTCGGTTGCGACAGTTCTGGTTTCAGGGATGTATTCATCCTGCTCGGCGTAGGTATAGGGGGCTTTCAGATCCTCACGATAGACTTCCTGCGCCCTGGCCTCAGAGGCAAACTCCCCAAAGCTGCTGATGATGTCGGCTGTAACGGCTTTGTCTTGATGGCGATTAACCACGTTGAGGATCAGGGTATGACGGTCTTCAGCGTAAACGGTTGAGACATCCAGGTAAGGAATAGCTTTGTAGAAGGCGTCCACATCGAAGGTATCACATCTGACCCAGGCGTCGAGCGATTTTCCCAGGCATGCATTGGAAAACATCTTGAACACATAAAAGAACGGGGTTTTGAAGTGTTTTCCATGCGTCGGATCGAACCCCAGGATGGCGGTCAACAGGGTATAATTCGCCATTTTCACCATATCGGCGTGACGAATAAACGCATTCAAAAACTGGGCGGCGGCGAGGGTGGTCAGCAATCCGCCGCTATGCGGGTGCGGCGCCCACTCGTCGAAGGAGAGATACATAGGCTTAGCCATTCTGTAAACGCTTTGTACAGCTTGGGCTTGCGCGGCCGGAATGGCTATTTTTTCTTCCAGAACCCTGGCCTCTTTCCCCATATACTCATAATAGTTGTCAGAATGGTCCCAGTAGCGGTGCAATGACAGGTAGTCGGCCACCCCCCGCAGCTCATTCAGCACCTTCCAATTCCATTCGACCCAGTCCATCGTTGGCTGATAATACGAAGAGCCATTGGCGATCAACGTGATCGTCGGGTCAACTTTTTTCATCGCTTTGGCTATTTCCTTGGCTAACCGGCAATATTCATCCGCATTTTTATGACCAATAATCCACGGCGAGCCATCCACTTCGTTGCCCAGACACCAATACTTTATCCCGTAGGGGTCGGGATGACCGAATTTGGCCCGCAGGTCCGCATAATAGGTGCCTGGCTCGCCATTGCAATATTCCAACCAGGAACATGCCTCCTGGATCCCCCCTGTGCCCATATTGAGACAAACAACATTCTCAGAATGGATGGCGCTGTTGAGCTGCACCCATTCATCGGTGCCGACCTGATTACTCTCGTTAACGCCCCAGGCCAACTCCTTGCGCACCGGCCTTTGGTCTTTAGGCCCAATCCCGTCCTGCCAGTGGTAATTCGCCGTGAAATTGCCGCCCGGCCAACGCATGTTGCTGATTCGCAATTCTTTCGCGGCCTCAATGTATTCCGCATTAAACCCCTCTGCGTTGGCAAGCGGCGAATCTGGATTGTACACAGGGCCGTATAACGTATTGCCGGTCACACCATTCCGGTTGAAACCAATCGGCTCCATAAATACCCCATAGATTTTGGGGTCAATATCGTCAATGATCCGTTGGATATCAATTCTAATCGTTGCTTCCTGAAGTGACTTTTTCATCCTCTTGACCTCCTTCTTTGCTTTATGCAAGCTCCTGAATTTCAACTTCCTCATACTCGAACCAATCGAAGTCGGCGTGCTGGCGGCCCCCCGTGAGGTCCTGGCAGCAGAGGCCGACAAATGCGCCGGTGAACCGGCCCTCGCGGCAATACTCGTCCGAGAGAATGCTGGCGTCGAAGGCGTCGCCAAGCGGCGTCAACGGCCCCCCTTCTGGCCCGTGCGAGAATTGCAGGCGATCATAGTCTACCTCAACCGCCAGCACCCACCGGCCGGTGCTGGGGATGGAAACGGGTTGGGTCAGCGGGAAATCGAGGGCGCCGTTGTTGCGCGTCATAATCTCGACCATCCGCCCCAGTTCCTCGTCGAACCCCATCTTCAGGTAGAAGAGGTTTTCCTGGTCGTACAGGCAGATGAGTCCCGCCGCGTGCTTGTAATGCTGCGGAGCAAACTCCAGGCAGGTCGCGGCCCGGTAGTGGAACGCTTGTTGCCGGCGCGCGACCAGAGCCTGGATGTGCCGCGAGGCGATGGATTCGCGGCCCTTGAGCCGGAGGAAACCCGGCCTTTCGGTGAGGCTGAGAGCGTCAGCCCCCAGAGGCACCCGCATCGTCTGGAAGTCGAGCGGCAGGCGCGGCGCGTCGAAGTCCTCGCGGACGGGCGACGCGGGCCAGGGGTGTGGGGGCAGGTCGGGAGCGGGCACTGCGAGGGCGGCGCGTCCGGCCACCGGCCCGACCCGTAGCCAGCCGTCCTCCGTCCAGATCACCTGCTGCAAGGCCGTCTCGCGTCCGAGCGGGCAGCGGCCTTTGCGGGCGATGGGCCGGCCGCAGAGGTGGGCCAGATACCAACCCGATCCCGACGCCTCGACGATACTGGCGTGTCCGGCCTTCTGGAGGGGATCGAGCGGAGCGTTGCGGCTGGTAAGGGCGGGGCCGGCCGGGTCGGCCTCGTAAGGGCCGGTGAGGGTGCGAGAACGCGCCACAGTGACGGCGTGGCCCAGCGACGTGCCGCCCTCGGCCACGATCAGGTAATACCAGCCATCCTTCTTGTAGAGGTTGGGGCCTTCGGTGAGGCCGAGGGGAGTCCCCTTGAAGATATTGAACACCGGGCCGATGAGCCGCTGCTCGGCGGGCAGATATTCCTGCATCAAAATGCCGGCGAAGCGATTGCGCCCTTTGCGGTAATCCGTCTCCATGCTGAGCACCCAGTGCCGCCCGTCTTCGTGATACAGCGAGGGGTCGAAGCCGTGACTGTGGAGGTAGGTCGGCTCCGACCAGGGGCCTTCAATGGCCGACGCCGTCACCACATAGTTGTGAGTGTCCTTGATCTCCATCGCGTAGGTCTTGACGTCGGTGTACACCAGGTAGAACACGCCGTCATCCCAGGTGAGATTCGGCGCCCAGATGCCGCAAGAGGCGTGATGCCCGGTCATATCGAGCTGGCTCACACGGTCGAGAGGCCGGGTCAGCAGCCGCCAGTGGACCAGGTCGCGGGAATGATGAATTTGTACTCCCGGAAACCACTCAAACGTCGAGGTGGCGATGTAGTAATCCTCGCCGACGCGGAGAATGGATGGATCGGGATTAAAGCCTTTAAGAATGGGATTGTGGATGGTGGTCATCGTTAACTCCTTTTTTATCGTGTAGGACGTTTTGTAGCCTATTGCGTTAGTATACATCCTTCTATGGCTTGCTCAACCGGCTAACGGGAGGGGCGGCGCAGTTTCGCCCAATCCGTTGGGACAGGAAAGTCTTGATCCCAGGAACAGGGGGAAATTTAGCCCGCAGGCCGATGTATTCTGACAGGAATCGTTTATCATGAAAGTATCATCAAGTTCAACCTAACAGGAGGTTATTACAATGAACACCTATCCAAAAATCTTTACCCCAGACCCGAAGTACGTGAGCAAGTGCCGGTGGATCGCGCACATCACGGCATTGCTGATCTTGCTCTGCGGCATTTTGACTGGCTGGCTGATCACCCTAGATGCCGCGGTCGGTTTCGAGGCCGTCACCATCGCCTTCCTCGTCACCCTGGGCTGCAACTTGCTGTGGTGGGTCCCGACGATGCTCGTGATCGCGCCCTACTATCGCAGTCTGCGTTACGAAATCCACGCGGATGAGATCATCGTCCGCCAGGGCATTCTGACCAAATCGGTCAAGCACGTGCCGTACCGCACCGTGACCAATCTGACGGTCAAGCAGGGGCCGTTTGACCGTCTGTTCGGCCTCGGCAGCCTGGACATCCAGACCGCCGGGTTGAGCGCGTCGAGCGGGGAGCCGGAGCAGAAGCTGGTCGGCCTGCCCAACGCGCAGGAAGTGTACGAGCTGGTGGTCGCCTCCCTCAGCCGCTTCCACAGCGCGATGCCGCCGACGATGGGCGAAGAAGCGGAAGCCGCGTCGCCCGCCAATTTCAACGCCCTGCTGGCCGAAGTGCGCGCTATCCGCCAATTGCTGGAGAAGTAACGCGCCGGACCATCGCCAGAACGTACCTGAACCTTCCCGGAAGCCGATAAGGCTTCCGGGAAGGTTTTTTTAGGGTTTGTCTTGCGTTGTATTTTCCCCGACCTGGCCTATACTCACCGATCTGAAGGGTGTATCAAAAAACTCGCGCGAGGTACGATGACTGCATTATCGCCCCAGAAAAGTCGCTGGCCCTTGTATTTGTTACTGGTGGTGCAACTGCTCAACGGCATGATGTTGATGCCGGGGCGCAATTTCATCAGCATCTATCTCAACGAGATCATGGAGTACCCGGTGCGCCAGGTGGCCCAGGTGATGGCGTGGGGGCAGGTGGTGGGGATGGTAGCCTCTGTCGTGGGGGGCATTTTGAGCGACCGTTGGGGACACAAGGTACTGTTGATGTTGGGGGTGGCCGCCACGGCGTTGAGCAATCTGCTTTACGTTCTTCACGTCCCGTGGGCGGTGAGCGCGCTGTGGGGACTCGGCAGCGCCGGGCTGGGATTGGCTACATTGAGCAGTCAGGGCTACCTCACCCTGGCGGCCGGGGCGGGGGCGCTGGGGGTCTTCTCGGCGCTCTACAACTGGGGCTATACGATCGGCGGCGCGGTGGGCAACCCCCTCGCCGTCGCCATCCTGGGCGAGAATCGCTATGCCGCATTGGGACTGGCGTTGACGGGATTCGGGGCGCTCACCGTCCTGGCGGCGGGCTTCCTGCCGCGCCTGCGCCCCCGTCCACAAGAAACCCGGCCTGCTCCCGACGGCTACGGCGCGCTGCTCCGCCGCCCGCGTCTCCTCGTCCTGGGCCTGCTGCGGTTTCTCCCCACCTGCTACTATGGCGTGACCACCCTGCTGCCTCTGCTGATCAAGCAACAGGGGGGAAGCAATGTCGCCGTCGCGTGGTACGCGGCCGGCAGCGCCATTTTCGCCTCGTTGACGCAACTGGCGGCCGGGCGACTCGCGGACCGTCGCGGCGTGCGAGTGCCCGCATTGTTCGCGTTGGGGGTGATGCTGGCGGCCATCGTCGGCACACTCCTCACGGCGCATTCGGTGTGGGGGCTGTATCTCTTTGGGGCGCTGGGCGTCGGCGCGGCCTGGGCGCTGTCCACCCTGCTGCCGGGGATGGTCGCAGTGGCGGCGGAGCCGGAAGTCCACGGGCGGGTGTTTGGGTTGCTGCACCTGTTGTGGACTGGCGCCATGATTTTGGGGACGCTGCTGGGCGGCGAATTGTTGGCGCTGGATGTGCGGGCGCCCTTCGCCGTCGTCGCCATCCTGGTGAGCATCGCCCTGGCGCTGGCCGTGTGGTTCTTCAAAGGAGAGAATTTGCCATTAACCGGCGATTCACCAGCGATTGGATGAAAATTTCACGCAAAGGCGCCAAGCTCGCCAAGTTTCTGTTTTTTTACTTTGCGTCTTTGCGTCTTTGCGTGAAACAGTCTTGTATTTTCAGAGGAGGCGGGCAAATGATGTATGCAGACACATCTCGCGGGCGTCCTTTTGCTAAAGACCCGGCGGTAGTGCGCTTTGCCGGATGCTATTGGCTCTACTACTCCATGTCGCCGTTTGGCGATGGGCGGCCCGGTGACGGCTGGGCCATCGGCATCGCCCAGAGCGACGACCTGGAGACGTGGCGCAAGGTCGGCGAGCTTTTGCCGGCTGCGCCTTATGAGCAGAACGGCCTGTGCGCGCCCGGCGCGCTGGTATTGGCGGGGCAAGTGCATCTGTTCTACCAGACTTACGGGAATGGCCCCAAGGATGCGCTTTGCCATGCCGTTTCCTCGGACGGATTGCACTTCACGCGCAATGCGACCAACCCCATCTTCGCGCCGACCGGCGCGTGGACGGTGGGCCGCGCGATTGACGCCGACGTGATCCCCCACGCGGGCCGGCTCCTGCTCTACTTTGCCACCCGCGATCCCACGATGACGACGCAACTGCTCGGCGTCGCCGCCGCGCCGCTGGACTCCGACTTCGGGCGCGCGCGTTGGACGCAGCTTTGCACCGCGCCCATCCTTCAGCCAGAACTGCCCTGGGAACAGCAGTGCATCGAAGCGCCTGCCGTCTGCCGACATGACGGGCGCTTCTTCATGTTCTACGGCGGCGCGTATAACAACGCCCCGCAACAAATCGGCTGCGCCGTCAGCGACGACGGTCTCTCCTGGCGGCGGCTTTCGGACAAGCCGTTTTTGCCCAACGGCGCGCCAGGAACGTGGAACGCTTCCGAATCGGGCCATCCCTTTGTGTTTGTGGACGACGACGGCGCGACGACTCTGTTCTTCCAGGGGAACAACGATGGCGGCAAAACGTGGTATCTGTCACAGAGGCGTGTGGTTTGGCTGGATGGAAACCCTGTGATGGCGTGAAGCCGGCTATGACAGACTTGGAATTGTATTCTCTCTTGGACTATCTGGCGCAAGCCGCGCCCGAAGCCGAACACGACTGGCAGAATGGGCACATCGCGCTTATCACGGGCGGGCGCAATAACCGACTCTATCGCGTCACAGACTCGGAGGCCGACATCGTCGTTAAGTTCAGCCAGCGCGACGGGCGCGACCGGGCCGGGCGCGAGTACGGCGCGCTGCTGGCGCTATGGCAGGCGGGGCTGCGCATCGCGCCGCAGCCTCTCCTGCTGGAACGCACGCGCTACCCGCAGCCCGTCATCGTGCAAACCTGGTTGGTGGGCGACGTGAGCGGCACACCCCCTGCCACCGATAACGAATGGTATGCACTGCTCCAACACCTGGCAACGATTCACACACTCACACCGGACAAAGTACAGCATCCCTTAACGGATGCCGTGCTCAGCCCACGCACGGCAGAAGCATGCAAGCAATTGATCCACGACCAGTGCGCGCACATTCCTGGCGAGATACAGCCCAAAACTCTGCCAGATTTCGTCGCCAGAATGGAGGCAACTTCATTTCCAGATTTCTCCGCCGCCCCTACCGCCCTTTGTCGCACAGACCCCAACATCCTGAACTTCATCCGCCGCCCCAGTGGTTGGGCTTCGGTGGATTGGGAATATAGCGGATGGGGCGATCCGGCTTTTGATCTGGCCGATTTGTTTGCCCATGCCGCCTATCTCGGCGTGCCCGAGTCGCGTTGGGAGTGGAGCATTGCCACCTACTGCGATTTCGTCAAGGGTGCGACTTTCGCCTTGCGTGTCCACACCTACTATCGCATCCTCCTGGTTTGGTGGTTGGCGCGGCTGGCGCGGTATCTCTACGAAATTCCCCGCGGCCTGGACCAACGCCTGGCGAACTGGCCGGCAGGATGGGAGGCTGACATCCGCGCTAAATACGAGCATTATCTCAGCCGCGCCGATAAGGTCTATACTGCAATCTGATGGAGGATAACAATGCAAGACACTTACTGGCCCGAACCTCAAGAATCCTATCCCCAACGCCGCGAGCGCTACCTCGAATTCTGCGCCGCCCAATCCCCTAGCGGACGGGTCGGCTTCTTCAGCCAGATCGCGCGGCTGGAAATGGGGCGGGACGTGGACGAAATACCCATCCGCGAGGCCATCACCTTTGTGGACTCCCGCCAGGACTGCTGCGACTTTGCGGTGGGCGGCCTGCTGCGCATCCTGTACCGCTACGACCATAGCCCGCACATTTCCCCGGCGTTGATTGCCGACATCGAAGCGTGTCTGCTGCGCTTCAAATACTGGTGGGACGAGCCGCAAGGCGACAATCATCGCTGCTATCACACGGAGAACCACCAGATCATCTTCCACAGCGACGAACTGTTGGCCGGGCAGCGCTTCCCCGATCGCGTGTTTGAGAACAGCCGCCAGGATGGGCGCTATCACATGGCCCACGCGCAGCACTTCATCACACGCTGGTTTGATTTTCGCGCGCGCTTCGGCTTCAGCGAGTGGCTCTCCAACTGCTATTTCGAGGAGGATTTGCTGGCCCTGGTCAACCTCTACGACTTCGCGCAGGACGCCGAAATCCGCCGCCAGGCCGGGCTGTGCATTGACGTGATTCTTTTCGAGATGGCGCTGCACAGCTATCGCGGCATCCTCGGCTGCACGCACGGGCGGACATATCCACGTCTCATCAAGGGCGCGCGAAACGAGGACGCGACGAACACCGCCAAGTTGATGTTCGGCATGGGATTGTTCAACAACCCACACACCCTCGGCACAGTATGCCTGGCGACCAGCACGTATCGCTGTCCGCCGCTTATTGCGGCGATTGCGGGGGATTTGGACGAGCCGTTGTTGTTCCAGGAACGGCACAGCCTTGACATCGCCGATGCGCCCAAATACGGCCTCTCCTACGATGATATGGAGGACGGACATCTCTACTGGAGCATCCAGGACTACATCCACCCCAGCATCTACGATCTGGCGCAACGGACGCGCAAAGAACGCCAGATTATGCTCTACGAGGATTATCAGAAGCGTTATGACAGGTTGTTGGAATGGCAGAAAGCCGAATGTGGCGTGGTAGATCCCGTGATTGACTGCCACGCAATGACCGAGGTTCACATCCAAACCTACCGCACGCCGGACTACATGCTCAGTTGCGCGCAGGACTATCGCCCCGGCAAGCCCGGCTACCAGCAGCACACCTGGCAAGCCACGCTTGGTATAGACGCGATGGTGTTCACCAACCACCCCGGCGCGGCGGACGAGACTTCGCGGCCCAACTTCTGGGCGGGCAACGGCGTGATGCCGCGCGCGGCGCAGCACCGGAACGTGCTCGTCTGCATCTATCACGCGCCGCCGGACGACGCCTTCCCCTTCTCGCACGCTTACTTCCCGCGTGCCGCCTTCAATGAAGTCGTGGAGCGTGACCATTGGGTTTTCGCGCGCAAAGGTGACGGCTACCTCGCGCTGTACAGCCAGCATCCCGTGCGCTGGATCGTGGGCGGCGACCAGGCCATCGTCGAAGTGCGGGCTGCCGCGCCGGACAATATCTGGCTATGCGAGTTGGGCCGCCGCGCCGACTGGGGCAGTTTTGCAGCTTTCGTGGATGCCATCGCCGCCAGCGCCGTCAAATGTGAGGGACTGCACCTCACCTACCGCTCGCCCTCCCAGGGGTGGATTGATTTCGGCTGGACCGGCCCGCTGCGCGTCGCCGGGGAAGAAATCCCGCTGCACGCCTATCCGCGCTTCGACAATCCCTACTGTCATTGCGAGTTCACCGCTCCGCAAATTCGCCTTCGACGTGGGGATGAGGGCCTGACGCTGGATTTTCGTCCTGCGATTGAACCCGCAAAATGAACGACGAAATCCCTATCCGCTACACCGACGCCGACCCCGCCTTGCAGCAGCGCATTGCCGCGGAATGGGGCGAAGTCGCCGCACGCCACATGCACTTTACGGATGGCTTCTCCGTGGTGGCGCTGGCTGACGGCGACCCCGTCGGCCTGATTTCCGTCTATTGGCGGTCATTGCCGCCGCCCCTGCCAGAAACCTGCGAGGGATACATTGACATCATCGAAGTGCGGCCGGGCTTCAGAAGACGCGGCATCGCCCGCCGTCTGGTGGAAATAGCGATAGAACGCGCAAAAGCACATGACGCTTACCAGTTGCGCGGCTGGAGTTCGGAGGATAAGATGGAAGCCATTCAAATGTGGAAAGCATTGGGCTTTGGTCTGTGTCCGGCCACGGTGGCTCCCAGAGGACAGGAAGTCAAAGGTTATTTTGCGACAAAACCGATCTGAAAGAGCGCCAGGCTTTCAGGACTCAGCACTCAACACTCAGGATTATTTTCACAGAAATTCCTCATTAACCGGGGTTCACCAGCGGTTGGATGAAAATTTCACGCAAAGGCGCCAAGCTCGCCAAGTTTCTGTTTTTTACTTTGCGTCTCTGCGCCTTTGCATGAAACAGTCTTGTATTTTCAGAGGAGCTGCTTAATGGGTATTCTACAAGGAACGAAGATTCGTGAAATTTTGGAAGAGTTTTACGCCGGTTTGGCGGACAACCCCGATCTGTGCGTCACCTTCGGGATTCCACCGGGGGACGTCTGGATTCAAGTCGTCCGCGACGCGCTGAACATGGCCTGGCCTTTCGATCAGGCCGCCGCCGAGCAATTGGAGAAGAAACTGGCGGCGCGTCTCTCCCATTGCCAGATGATCAGCCTGGATGCCGGCGTTTTTGTCACCTTTGAAATCGAGCGTCCTTCGGTCATCCAGATGGCCGATATTCTGGATGAGCTTTTCACCGACGTGTACAAGCTGTCTTACGACTACCAGTTTGAAAGCGACATGGACTCACTTTAGTTTAAAGGCGTGTTTGCGCGGGCGATGGACCGCCCGCGCAAACATCGCCTTTTAATCTGCCGCTTTAGCGGCTACTCTCAACGGAGGTTAATGCATGTCATCCATCAAAGTCACGATTATTGGCGCGGGCAGCGTGGTCTTCTCCCTCGGATTGGTCAAGGATATTTGTCTGACCGAGGGATTGAAAGGCAGTATGGTGCATTTTATGGACATCAACGAGGAGCGGCTGGACGTGGTGTACCAGTTGGCGCGGCGCTACGCCGAGGATTTGGGGTCTGACCTCAAATTCGCGCGCACCCTGGATCGCACCGAGTCTCTGCAAGACGCCGACTTCGTCATCAACACGGCGACGGTGACGCACAACGAATACTTTGCGAAACGCCGCCGCGCGCTGGCGACGGAGCACGGCTACTTCTACGGCCACACCGGGATGCCGGAGTACCACAACTTGCAGTTGATGCTCGACGTGGCAAAGGACGTGGAGCGGATCGCGCCGGAGGCGTGGATTTTGCAGGCGGGCAACCCCGTCTTCGACGGCACAACGTTGATGGGACGCGAAACGTCGGTCAAGGTGTGCGGTCTGTGTCACGGTCACTACGGCTATCGCGAGGTTGCGCGCCGCATCGGCCTTGATCCCAACAAGGTAACGTGGCAAGCGCCCGGCCTCAATCACAACATCTGGCTGACGCACTTCTATTATGAAGGCCAGGACGCCTACCCCATCCTGGATAAGTGGATTGAGGAAAACATCGAGCAATACTGGGCCGACCACAAGGACACGGGCGTTTCGGCGCAGTGGTCCCCGGCGGCGATTCACCAGTACAAGCTGTACGGCCTGTTCCCCATCGGCGATACACCCCGCACCGGCGGCTGGTGGTATCACACCGACCTGGAAACGCGCGCGCGCTGGTATGGCGCGGGCGGCGGCGGCGACACGCCCGAAGGCCGCGACCGCATCCTCCGCGAGAAAGAGGAGAAGTACGCGCAGATGAAGGCCGCCGCCTACGACCCGCAGGTGCGCCCCATCACCCTCTTCGGCGACAAAAAGACGACCGAGCAGCACATCCCCATCATAGACGCGCTGGTGAACGACCACGAGTACCGCGCCCAGGTCAACGTGCTGAACAACGGCGCGCTCCCCGGTCTGCCCGACGACGTGGCCGTGGAAGTCCCGGCCATTGTCAACCAGATGGGCATTCAGCCGATCCGCGTCGAACCGCTGCCCAACAAAGTCATGCTGGAATGTATCTACCCCGACTGGCTGGAGATGGAGCGCACGCTCGAAGCCCTGCTCAGCGGTGACAAATCTATGCTGCTGTTCGGCGTCCTCCAAAGCCACCAGACCCGCAGTTACGAGCAGGCCGAGAAAGCGCTGGAAGCCCTGCTCGACATCGAACCAAACGAGCCGATGGCCTTCGTGGAGGATATTCACGATCATTATCAATGGCCGGAGAACTGGGAACTGGGTTAGGTCATTACGGAGTGCAGGCGATGAAAACCGCAATTGCAATTCTTACCGATACCGAAGTCCACAACTTTGTGCGAAAACTGGCATGGGAGATTCATCGGAAATACCGTACCGGAACCACTATCTGTCGCCTGCCGCCGCACGTTTCTCTCAAGCAGCCCTTTGAGATTGAGGATATAGCCAGGCTCGAAGCCTATATACACGAGTTTGCCCAGACGATCCGCCCATTTGAAGTAAAATGTACGGAACTTCAGCTTGTATCCACGATTTTTGAGGGAGCGGAAACCGGCCTTCTGTGGATGGCCGTTCAGGAAACGGAGTGCTTGCGTCAGTTGCACGACCGGCTCAACCAGGAATTGGCCCAGCGTTTCGCGAATACGCAAGCGCCCTTCGACGGCGCGGCCTATCATTTCCACATGACTGTGATGATGGGCGGGCAGCCGATGGAGGTGTATCGCAAGTTGTACGATGAAATCTCCGAGCGGGCGGTCAATCTAAAATTCACAGCGAGCGCACTGGCAATGTTTGTGTATGATGATCCCTTGAGTTTGAATGGCGATTATATGGTCTATAAAATTTTGCCGCTTGGTCAATAAAGAGTCTCAAACCACAACCTCCCAAAGGAGTAATCATGGCCGATCAACCAGGTTTTTTCGATAAACTCAAGCAGGCTTTCTCAAATCTTTTCAGCAAACCTCAACCGAAGCCGAAACCGGAGATTGGGCCGCCGCCAGGCGCTCGCCCTCTCGCCGAACTGGCGACGCCGCCTTCGACGCCCAAACCCGCACCCGGCGCCGCGCCCGCGCCGTCACCCGCCGCGTCTTCAGGCTTCTCGCTCACCGGCCTGGACGTGATGGCGACCCTCATCAACTTTGCCCGGAGCCAGTGCGGCGCGGATTACGAGCCGGAGATCGAAGTGGAGAAGATGTTCGTCATCGCCCCCAAAAACGAAGAATCCGGCTCCCGTGATATGATCGAATGGTTCCTGTCCCATCGTCCCGGCCTGGCGCTGATGGTCATGCCGCAGCCGGGTTTTTGCAACGTCACCCTCCTTTACGGCCCTAACCCGCCCACCAAAGGCAGCGGCTACCTGCTCGGTCTGAACCCTGTAGACTCCCAGAAGGTGGAAAGCAGCGTCAACGCCTTGCGCGCCGCGCTCGAAACTTACGTCAAGCAGGGGACGCTTGTATGGCAAAACGGCCAATGGCACTACCATAAAAGCTGACGGCCTTCGGCCCCGGATAAAGTTCACTTTTATCATCGGCTGTAGCGCAAGTTGCCAAACTTGCGCTACAGTCTTATACTCAACCCAATAATAACTCACCCTTTCACTTCAATGTCAACGGATTGAACGGATTGAACGGATTTTTCAATCCTACCATTCCGTAAATCCTGTTATAGTTAGGGGGTATGCCAATGGTGGATAAAATCATCACTGCCGACTTCGTCATCACCATGAACGCCAATTATGACGTATACGCGCCGGGCGCGGTGGCCGTGCAGGGCGACCGCATCGTCGCCGTCGGGCCGCAGGCCGACATCGTGGCGGCGCACCCGGCCAAAGAGACGATGGCCGCCGGGAACGCCGTCGTCGCGCCGGGCCTGATCAACGCGCATGGGCACGCGCCGATGGTGCTGCTGCGCGCCCTGGCCGACGATCTCCGGCTGGACGTGTGGCTGATGGGCTACATGATGCCGGTCGAGGCGCAATTCGTCAACCCTAATTTTTGCTGGCTGGGGACGCAGTTGGCCGCCGCCGAGATGATCCGCGCCGGTACGACCACGTTCATGGACATGTACTACTTTGAAGAAGCCGTGGCCGACGCCGCCGTGCTGGCCGGGCTGCGCGCCGTCTGCCTGCAAAGCGTCCTCAAATTCTCCACGCCCGACGCCCCCAGCTACGAAGAGGGCCTGGCGCGCGCCCACGACTACATCGTCCACTGGAAAGGCCACCCCTTGGTGATACCGGGGATCGCGCCGCACGCGCCCTACACCGTCACCCCCGATCTGCTGGAAGCGGCGGTGGCGATGGCGTTAGAAAATGACGCGCCGCTGCACGTCCACGTCGCTGAGACAGCCTCGGAGGTCGAGACCCACCACAAGGAATACGACATGGGTATCGTCCCCTGGCTGGAGCGCCTCGGCGTCTTCGAGGCCAAGACCACCATCGCCCACGGCGTGCATCTGGAAGAGAACGACCTGCGCATCCTGCACCACTACAACGTCGGCGTGTCCCACAACCCGAGCAGCAACATGAAGCTCGCCAGCGGGATGGCGCCCGTGGCGAAGATGCTGGCGCAGGGCCTCAACGTGGGCATCGGCACGGATGGCGCGGCCAGCAACAACGACCTGGATATGTTGGAGGAGATGCGGCTCGCCAGCTTCCTGGCGAAGACCGCGACGATGGATCCCACGGCGCTCCCGGCGCGGCAGGTGTTTGAGATGGCGACGATCATGGGCGCGCGCGCGCTGCATATCGCCGACCTCACCGGCTCCCTCGAACCCGGCAAGCGCGCCGACCTCATCACCGTGTCGCTGGACGACGTGCGCGTGCAGCCCCACTTCCGCCGCGATCCGGACAGCCTCTACTCGCGCCTGGTGTACGCCTGCCACCAGGAAGACATCCGCAACGTGATGGTCAACGGCGCGTGGCTGATGCGCGACCGCCGCCTGCTCACGGTAGATGTCCCCGCGCTCCAGGCCGAGGCGGACGCGCTGGCGCGCAAAGTGGATACCTTCCTCATCCAGCGAGAGGCCAGCGTGCTCAGCAAACTCGTGGCGATTGGCGGCGTGGCGCAGACGCAGACCTTTGAAATCCAGGTGAAGGTACGCTGCGCCGATCTGGACGCCCTGGAAGCGCGCCTGCTCGCGTTGCCCGACCTGACCGTCCAGCGCACCTCGTTGCGCCATCAGTACGACACGTATTTCCTGTTCAACGACCAGTGGGAAACGCGCGTCCGCTATCGTGAGGATGAAGTCTTCGAGCTGGACACGAATAACTTCATTGACGTGATCTACCGCTTGACCCTGACCAACCAGGAGAAGGAGCGCGAGTACGACCGTTCGGTGCTGCTGTCGCGCGCGCGCTTCGACGCGCCGGCCACGCGCAGCCTGCGCTTCTACTCCGAATACTTCCAGCCGCAGCGCGAGGCGCGTATCCACAAACATCGCCGCCGCTACCACGTCCGCTACGGTCACACCGACCTCTCCTTGAACCTGGATCGCATCATCCTGCCCGAAAACGGCGGGACGTTCCTGGAAATCAAGAGCCGCACCTGGTCGCGCCAGGATGCCGAGCGCAAGGCGGCCCTCATCGCCGACCTGCTCAAAGTGCTGGAAATCCCCGACGAAGCATTAGTCCAGGGCGAATACTTCCAGTTGCCGTTCCATGGTTGATTCCCCTGCAAACCGAGATTTTTAACGCAAAGGCGCAAAGGCGCTAAGAAAGCTAATATAAAAAACTTTGCATCTTTGCGTCCTTGCGTCTTTGCGTTAAATTCTTTAGGAGGATTATGCCTGAAATTGAGCCGTTTTTTTGTGATGATCTCGTCTACGGCTGTAACGGCGCGGACGAGGCCGCCTGCACGTTCACCGAGCCGCTGCTCATCGAGCTGTACCACAGCGCGGCGGTGCAGCGGCTCAAGTCCATCTACCAGGGCGGAATCACCGCCTTCATCAAGCCGGAGCGGCAGACCACGCGGCTGGATCATTCCGTGGGCGTCGCCCTGCTGCTGCGCCGCCTCGGCGCGGACGTGACGGAGCAGGCCGCCGGGCTGCTCCACGACGCGCCGCACACTGCGCTGTCCCACGTCGTGGACTTCGTCTTCCCCAGCCACGAACACACTTACCACGAAGAGCACCGCGAGGAAATGCTCGCCGCCTCCGATTTGCCCGCGATCCTGACCCGCCACGGGCTGGACTGGCGCTGGGTCACGGACGCTGACCACTTCTCGCTGTTGGAGCAGCCGCTGCCTCGCCTCTGCGCCGACCGGCTGGACTACTTCTTCCGCGACGGCGTGGTGGATTGGCGGCTATTCACGGCGGCGGACGTGCGGGCGCGGCTCGCGCACCTGCGGGTGTGGGAGGGGCAGATCGTGGTGGACGACTTGGACGCGGCGCGCTGGCTGGGCGACACGTTTATGCGCCTCGACGATCTCTGCTGGTGTGGGTTGAACGAAGTCGGCTGGTATGCGGTCGCGGCGGAAGCGCTGCGGGCAGCCCTGGCGCAGGGCGTGATCGTCGAGCGCGACTTCTTTGGCACGGACGTCGCGCTGATGGCGCAGGTGCGCGCCGCCGACTCGCCCGACATCCGGCGCTGGCTCGCGCTGCTCCGCCCGGATGTAACCTTCGTGCGCGACGACGCCCATCCCGACCTGTGGGCGCTGCCCAAAGTCCGTGCGGTTGACCCGCCGGTGCTGAGCAACGGGTGCGCAACGGCGCTTTCGGCGTTTGACCCGGCGTTTGGGTGGCGGCGGACAGAGTATATTGCCAGCAAGCAAGGTCGCTGGGGGCTGCGCGTCGTAACGTCGGTTTGACAGGCATACAGCCGGGTCTATAATCACGTTGTCCAGGGCGCTGATGCGGGCTAACATCTCCCTATTTCTATCAGCAGATTAAACAGATTTAGCAGATTATGATTCGTGATTCAATCAAAAATCCGCTCAATCCGCTGAATCTGCTGACAAAAAATTGTATTAGCAAGCATCAAGTGTTATTCTGGCGCTATTACCCTTTTACACTTTGGAGGAGACAATGAAAAAGTACGAATGTGTGGTGTGTGGTTACATCTATGACCCAAAAAAGGGCGACCCGGACAACGGCATCGCGCCGGGTACTCCCTTTGAGGCTCTGCCGGCCGATTGGGAATGTCCCGATTGCGGCGCCAGCAAAGACGACTTCGAGCCGCTGGACTAATTCCCCAAACGTGCTGCCTTTCCAGTCCACACCTTTTGTGCTATAAAAAAGGTGTGGATTTTTTTGTTGGTAACGGCAATCGGTGATCAGAAATCGGTGGTCAAGAAATGAGAAATGAGTAAAGAGAAATGAGTAAGAAGCCACTCATTTCTCATTTCTCATTTCTCTTTACCCATTTCCTGCTTTTGTGGAGGTGCGGATGGATGCGTTGTTGTTAGCTCGCTGGCAATTTGCGCTGACTGCGCTGTTTCACTTTATCTTTCCCCCGTTGACCATTGGACTGTGCCTGTTCCTTGCCATCCTGGAAACGCGCTACGTGCGCACCGGCGACGAGGCATACCGGCGGATGTTGCGCTTCTGGGGGCGACTCTTCACCATCAACTTCACCATCGGCGTGGTGTCCGGCCTCGTGTTGCAATTCCAATTGGGGATGAACTGGTCTAACTACGCGCGCTTCATGGGTGATGTGATCGGGTCGCCGCTGGCGATCGAGGCGTTTGCGGCTTTCTTCCTCGGATCCACCTTCCTGGGGCTGTGGACGTTCGGCTGGGAGCGGCTCTCGAAGAAAGCGCATCTCGCCTGTATCTGGCTGGTGTTTGCCGGGACGGTGCTCTCGGCGCTATGGATTCTCACCGTCAATTCCTTCATGCAGCACGCCGTGGGTTACACAGTGCGCAACTACCGGGTGGAGTTAGAGGATTTCTGGGCCTTGATGACCAACCCGTACCTCTTCTATCAACTGGGGCACGTGCTGGCGGCCTCGGCGACGACGGGCGCTTTCTTCATCCTGGGCGTGAGCGCGTACCAACTGCGCCGCGCTCCCGCCGCCAATGCCGACTTCCGCCAGACGTTTCGCTTCGGCGCGCTCTATGGACTGATCGGCGCCTTGGTGGTCGCCATCATCGGGCATCTGCAAGGGCAATACGTCATCTCCATCCAGCCGATGAAGATGGCCGCCGCCGAGGCGTTATGGGAAACGGAGCAGCCGGCCGCCTTTTCCGTCGTCGCTGTCATTGATGAGGAGGCGCAAACCAATCCCTTCAGTCTCCGCATCCCCGCCGTAGTCAGCTTCTTGGCCTACAACCGCTTCGACGCCGAGGTGCTGGGCCTCAAAGAACTGCAAACCCGCTACACCCAGTTGTTTGGCGCGGGCGACTACATCCCGCCGGTTGCGCTGATTTTTTGGAGCTTCCGTCTGATGCTGGCCTCCGGGACGGCGTTGGTAGTGCTGGCGGCGCTGGCGGTTTACGTCAACGTTGTCAAAAAACGCTTCCCCTGGCCCTGGCTGCTCAAAGTGTTGCCCTTTGCCGTGGGGCTGCCCTTCCTCGCCAACAGCACCGGCTGGATTATGACCGAAGTGGGGCGGCAGCCCTGGACCGTCTTCGGCATCATGGAAACCAGCCAGGCCGCTTCGCCGGGCGTGGCTGCCGGCGCTGTGCTCTTCTCGTTGATCACCTTCACGACAGTCTACGCCCTGCTCCTCGGTGTGGACGCCTACCTGATTTTGAAACATGTCCGCACCACCGCTCCGGCCCGCGAGGGTAGAAATCGGTGATCGCGTAAAATTTCCACCACGAATCTTCACGAATCTACACTAATTTTGGTTCTAGATTCGTGAAGATTCGTGGTCTATCTTTTCAGGAGTGTGACCGAACCTGCGGTGTAGCTCCATCAATGAAAATTTGTCAACGGATTGAAACGGATTGTTGATCCTATCATTCCGTAAATCCTGTTATTTTTAGGAGGCGACAATGGACCTGCCAACGTTGTGGTTTGTGCTAATTGCCGGGCTGTTGACCGGCTTCTTTTTCCTCGACGGGGCTGACTACGGAGTGGGACTCTGGCTGCCCTTCCTCAGCAAGGACGATACCGAGCGGCGAGTGCTCCTCAACACCATCGGGCCGTTCTGGGATGGCAACGAGGTCTGGTTGGTGGGGGCGGGCGCGGCATTGTTTGCCGCCTTCCCCTTCTGGTATGCAACGCTGTTCAGCAGCCTTTACATCCCCCTGACGCTGCTGCTCGTCGCGTTGATCCTGCGCGGCGTCGCGTTTGAGTTTCGCAGCCGGGTGGAAACGCGGGGATGGCGCACCTTTTGGGATTGGGCGTTCTTCGGTGGGAGTGTGCTGCCGGCCTTCCTGTGGGGCGTCGTGATGGGAACGTTGGGCCACGGCCTGCCCCTGGATAAAGATTGGGAATTTGCCGGGACGTTCTGGGACCTCGTGTCGCCCTTCGCGCTGTTCAGCGGGCTGACCTATACCCTGCTGTTTGCATTCCACGGCGCGGTGTATCTGACGCTTAAGACGCAGGACGCGCTGCGGGCGCGCGCCGAGACGTGGGTGCGGCGGCTCTCGTGGCCGCTGTTGGCTGTGATGCTGGCGTTCGTCGCCTGGGCCGTGCTCTCCAGTGGGATGTTCGCGCCGCTGACGGGGGCCGGCATCTTCCTGATCGCTATGGCGACAGGGTGGCTGTGGTGGCTGACGCGGCAGGCCTGCTTCACCGGCCACGAGGGACGCGCTCTGGCCGGTTCAGGTGTGATGATCGCCCTGATGACGGTGGTGATCTTCGCCGGATCGTATCCCTACGCCCTCATCTCCACCCTCGATCCCACCTGGAGCATGACCGTCCACTCCGCCGCAGCCAGCGATTACACCCTACGAGTTCTGACCATTGTAGTGGCGATCTGCCTGCCGCTGATCATCGCCTATCAGACGTGGGCGCATCGCGTCCTGCGCGGGCGCGTGGGGATGGGGGACGAGCTGCACTATTGAAGTAACGTCACGCGAACAGCGCCTTCACATCCTCCACCGTGAGCGCCTTGAAGAAGCCGCCCTCAGCGCTGATGAGTTGTTCCACCAAATGCTGCTTGCGTTCCTGCAACGTCAAAATCTTCTCTTCCACCGAGTCGCGCGTGATGATCTTGTAGACGAAAACCGGCTTGTCCTGCCCAATGCGGTGCGCGCGGTCGCTGGCTTGCTGTTCCACGGCGGGATTCCACCACGGATCGAGGTGAATCACGTAATCGGCAGCGGTGAGGTTTAGGCCCAGACCGCCGGCTTTGAGGCTGATGAGGAAGAACGGGATGGCCGCGTCTTCCTGGAATTTATCCACTTGCGCCTGGCGCTGGCGCGTTTGCCCGTCGAGATAGGCGTAGGGAATTTTTTGCACGTCCAACTGCTTGCGTAACAGCGTCAACACCTCAACGAACTGCGAGAAAATCAGCGCCTTGTGGCCTTCGGCGCGCAGCGTTTCCAGCGTCTCCAGCACCATCTCGAACTTGGGCGCTTCCCCGTGATAGGTCGGCTCTATGAGCGCCGGGTGGATGCTCGCCTGGCGCAGCCGCAGCAGCCCTTCGAGGATTTTCATCCGCGCATCGTCCAGGCCCTGCTCTTCGATCATCCCTAGCAACAACTGCCGGTAATAATCGCGCGTGCGCTGGTAAACCTTGCGCTGCGCCGGTTCCATATCCACATAGACCACGCGCTCGGTCAGCGCGGGCAACTCCGGGGCGACCTGCTCCTTCGTGCGGCGCAAAATAAAGGGATAGATGAGCCGGCGCAACATCTGCGCGGCCTCTTCGTCCTGATGACGCTCGATGGGGGTGGCAAATTCGCGCTTGAAGTATTCGATGTTGCCGAGCAGCCCCGGATTGAGAAAGGCGAACTGCGACCATAGCTCGAAGGTGTTGTTCTCCACCGGCGTCCCGGTGAGCACCAGCCGGTGCGCGGCGTTGAGCATCCGCGCCGCTTTGGCGCTCTTTGCCAGCGGATTCTTGATGTTTTGCGACTCGTCGAGAATGACGTAGTCGAATCGGCTCTGGCGCAGCGACTCGGCATCGCGCAGCATGACGCCGTAGGTGGTGAGGACGAGATCGTAATCGTTAAACGCCGCCGGGTCCTTGGCGCGCGTGATGCCGGTGTATTCCAGGATGCGCAGGTCAGGGGTAAAGCGCGCCGCCTCGCGTTGCCAGTTGACCAACAGCGATTTGGGGACGACGAGCAGGCTTGGGCCTTGTCGCAGGTTTTGTTCGCGGAGCGATTGCAGCAGCGCCAGCACCTGGATGGTCTTCCCCAGGCCCATATCGTCCGCCAGACAGCCGCCCAGCCCGTAGTGGTGCAGGAAGTGCAGCCAGTCCAGCCCGGCCTTCTGGTAGGAGCGCAACTCGCCGACGAATCCGGCGGGGATGGGCTGCGCTGCGATGCGCTCGAAGTCGTGCAGACGTTGGCGGCGTTCCGCGAAGTCGGCGCTGGCCTGCACTGCGGCGGCGGCGTCCAGCAGCGGATCGAGCAGCGGCAGGTGATAGTCGGCGACGCGCAAGCGGCCATCGGCGACCTCTTCGGCCATCTCGAAGAGCCGTTTGTAGCGCGCTAACCAGGTCTCCGGCAGTTCCCCAATGCTGCCATCGGCCAACTTGATGTACCGTTGCCCTTTGCGGAGCGCGCTGCGCACGTCGCGCAACAGCACGGATTGATCGCCATACTGTACGACGGCCTCCAGCTCGAACCAATCAATGCCGGAACTGATGCCCAACGAGAGGGTGGGCGTGTTGCGATTGATCCGCCCCAGCTTGAGGTTGTCCTCGCCGTAAATCTCGAAGCCGGCGCGCGTCAACGCCGGGATGCAGTTGACGAGGAAATCGTAGGGGTGCGTGCGGGCGCGCAGCGTGAACGTGCCGTAGGGATGCTCGCTGCCGGCGCGTTTGAGGCCATAGGTCGCGTCGGTGAGCATCTGGTAGTAGTCCACTTCGCGGTCAATCTGTCGGTGGATGCGCCGGAACTGCCAGGTATTGGAGATATTTTCCTGCATGAACGGGGCCGGATTGCGTTCACAGGGCGCTTCCGCATCCGCGTAGCCGAAACACAATGTTGCGTACAGTGTCTCTTCGGCGTCGCTCAGATACAGGCGCGGCACCGGCGTGGCCTGGATGTCTTCCCACGTGACCATCTCCCCTTGAATATTCACGCGCTCCGCCAGACGCGGGAAGAATTCGGCGCGGAACGGCTCTTCTTCGGCGATGGGGATGTCGAGCGGCGCCACTTGCATCACCGCCAGCGCGGCGGGATTGGCGATTTGCGCCAGGTAATGGTCCGCCAACACCCAGAGCGGGTCTCTTGAGACGATGTCCAGCTTGTCGGTCAGCGTGGAGTACAAGCGTTCGCCAAGCCGGAGGCCGGTTTGCAACTTGAGAACGTCCCCTTCGCGTCCGAGCGCCGCTTCGATAGCAACCGGCTCTTCCAGGATTTCCAACCGCTGTCTGATCGCGCCCAGTTGTTCGCTCAGGTAGACCGGGAGTTGCCAGTGGATAAGCCAGGGCAAATAATCGCCGAAACTTTGCACGTCGGAGGCGTAGTAGTAGTTGCTGCGCTGCGCCAGCGTGTTGAGGAAGATCGCCTCAGTTTCCGGCAAGTTCTGGCAGCCGGCCGGATTGAGGGGCGATTGATACAGCCGGACGTTGCGCCGCCATTCTTGATGCTTATCCAGCAGATGCACATAGTCCTGGGCCGTGCGCGGCGGGTCATCGGCTGCGAACCACGCGCAACCCCGGAGATCGAGGGTATAGAGATGAAACGACCATTGGGACATCACCCCTATCTGGCGGCGCAACAGACCGAAGAGCACCAGATAGGGCGCCGGCCTCTTTTCGCGGATCACTGCGGGCGCTTGTTCCAGCCCGCGTTGCAGGCGATAGCGCCAGTGGTTTTGGGCGACGGTGGAGATGTACGCGCGCGTGGTATACATCGCGGCTGCCTGATGCGCGCACATCATGCCGCGCCCGGATGCCGGGCAACTACATTCTACGGTGAGTTGATTGGCCTTTGGAGAGGCTAAGGTGACCGTGTGACTTTTCGCGCCGTCGCGCACCAGGCACGTCGCGGTATCGCCGGTGAAAACGGTCACGCTGGCAAGACCCTGTTGAAAGAGTTCTTGTCCACGCCGCAGCGCGCTGTAATCCATGCCGCGTCCCATACGATATAAATTGGAAGGCTCTAATATCTCGGCGGTTAAAATTGGCATTTTTTTGCACCTCTGCCCGCATTATACTACGAGGGTTAGCTCTCAGGTGATATGCAGTAGTTACGCAGTTCGTTTCTTTGGACAGGATTTACAGGATTAACAGGATAAAAAAGTGTCTATAAAGCTTTTTCTAATCCTGAAAATCCTGTTAATCCTGTAAAAAAATAAGAAACCGCGTAACGCCTGACGAATACACAAATAAGCCGACTCCCCATTCGTAGTTTTGTGAAAAATTCGTGGTCGGCAGAGGCAATTACCGCACCGCCATCGCGTCAATTCCCACGTCGCCGCTGATCGCGGTCAACGTCAGCGTTTGAGATTGCGCAGTCAGATGTTGCGCCAGCGTAACGGGCTGCCCACGCAGCGTGATGTCGCGGGACTTCCCGGCTTCGTCCGTCACGCGCAGCACGCCTTCCCCTGGCCCCGGCGTCAATGTGAGGCTTCGGCCTTCCCACGTCAGCGTCACGCTTGCGCCGGTCGCGGCGCGGCGATAGTGGCCTAACTCGGCCTGCGCGTCGGCCACGTCTTCCCATTCGCCGGCGTAGGCAAGCTGCCACGTCGCCTCTTGATGGCGTCCCCGATACAGCGTCGGCGTCAACCCGTTGAGGTACGTCGCCAGGCTGTCGTAGACGGGGCGCGGCGTGAAGTCTGGCTCGACCAGGCGGAAGTAGTAGAAGGGCTGATCCACCTCGGCGTCGGAGGCGCGCTTGAAGAACCACACCGTCGTGACGCCCGCCCAGGGCCATTCCCGCTGGATGCGCTCATAGGCCAGCGGTGCGTAGCGCGCCTGCTGCTCGTCCGTCACCCGCCCGTAGCGTTCGGGGATAGATTCGGGCGCGGCGTTGCTGTTCATCTCGCTGAGCCAGATCGGCTTGGCGGCGTCCCCGTTGGCGACCATCACGTCGCGCACCCACAGCGGGCGCGAAAAGTTGATCTCGCGCTGCGTCAGCCGGTGGTCGCTGGCCGCCGACCACAGCATGTAGTCGTTGACGGCCATAACGTCGAAACAGGCCCCGGCTCCCGCGTTATACATCCGCTGCAAAAAGACGACATCCATCAGGTTGTTGCCCTGGTATCCCTCATTCCAGGTGCCCAGCTCCATCGTCTGCGCCATCGCCCCGCTGATGACGACCGCGTCGGGATCGGCGGCCTTCACGCGCGCGTAGGCCAGGCACAGCAGTTCGGTGTACACCTCCGGGTTGACTGGCTGGTTGCCCCATTCCGGGTAGATGTTCGGCTCGTTCCAGATCTGGTAGAAGCGCACGCGGCCCCGGTAGCGCGTGACCACCGTGCTCACGTAGTCGCCGTAGTCCGCCAGATCGTCCGGCGGGCCGAACGCGCCGCGCGCCTGCCCGTCGTGGCGGCTCCACTCCGGCGGCGCTTCCAGCCGGGCGATGATGTCCAGCCCGTTTTGCTCCGCCAGCGCCACGATGTTGTCGTACTTGTCCCACGCTGAACGGGTCGGCTCGTGGCGGCGGTCTTCAAAGTCGCCCTTGCCGTGAATTTCGAGGTCATACCAGGGGAACGACTGCCGGATCCAGTGGAAACCGGCGTCGGCGATCATTTGGAGCGAGCGCTCGCGCTTCTCCGGCTCAACTTCCTGCTCCAAAAAGGTGTTGACGCCAAACGGCGGCAGGTCGGTGTGGGCGATGGCGGCGTCGGGGGCGGTCTGCGGCTGGGGGCGCGTCCACCGGAACGCCCACTGGACGACGCCGCGCACTTGCGGGATGAGCCGTTCTTCGCCGGTGAGGTCAAACAGCCGGGCGCGGGGATCGGGCAGCAGCCAGGTCGCGCCAGCCAGCAACACAATCAGCAGGGGAATGACACCGAGCCATAGACGGCGGGGCATGAAGCGCTTATCCTCTGCGGTGTAGGGCCGGTTCGAGTTGCTCCTCAAGCAGCAATTTGACCGAGAGGGGTTGCTCTTTGATGACAAAACCGTGGACGTCTTCCAAAGCCTTGTCGTAGATTTCCAGCAGGGAAGTATCGTCGCCTTTGAAGCCGCTGATGGTGCGACGGGCGCACGTGCAGCATCCCAGAGAGGCGCGATAACTGTCCAAATCGCAGGTAAGACAACTGCCCAGCTTAATCATCATCAAGCCAAACGCCAGCACTTCTTCGTGATTATTGGGCATCATCGTCACGTGTTCAATGAGCCTTTGCCATTGCGGCCCGCGCAGGTCGCGCAATTGTTGGATACAACGCGGCGGGAACAAAATTTCGCTATCTGGATACATTTTATTTTATCGTTTCTCCCCATAAGGATTAGGCCGCATGGACTGCTCCAGGCTGGTGTCATTGGGGAGCCTCTTTCACAAGAGGCGCTGTGACATAAGCTACATCATAACACATCGGTAACGGTTTTTCAAGGGTTTTTGTGTTAATTTTTGGGGAAAATTTCTGAACAATCTTTACAAACTGGCTAAAAACGGTATACTTTTTCGGGTTACACAATGATCATGCCATAAATTTTGATAAAGCCTATGAACACTAACCCTGTACATTTGACCACGCCACGGGAAACCGTGCTGGTTACGCTGCCCGATGGTCGCACCTTTGAAGGCCCCCTGGGCGCTAAAGTCAGCACGTTTATCAAGGTTGCCTATCCGGACGCCGCCGTTCCCATTGTAGTGGCCCTGGTCAACAAGGAACTGCGCGAGCTCACCTATCCGCTGCAACGAGACAGTGTGGTGGAACCGTTGGACATCTCCCAGTCCGATGGGGTGCGCATCTATCGCCGTTCCCTGACGTTCCTGCTGGTGGCGGTCACTCATAAACTATTCCCCGAGGCCGAGATTTTCGTGGACCATTCGCTGCCATTTGGGGGCTATTTCTGCGAAGTGCGCGGCCGCGCCCCGTTTACTGAAGAGGAGTTGGAAACGATCACGGCGGAAATGCAGCGGATAGTTGCAGACGACCTCCCCATCCTGCGCGAAGAGGTCCCCCTGGACGAGGCGCTGAGCATTTTTGAGGCGCGCCACGAGCCGGATAAAGTGGCGATTTTCCGGGGGCGCTCCCGCAAGAAGAAGGCCTATTTGCGCCTCTATAGCCTCGACGGGTATCGGGATTACTTTCACGGTTACATGACGCCTTCAACCGGTTATTTGCGCTATTTCCGCCTGCTGCGTTGGGAGGATGGTTTCGTGCTGCAATTCCCCCAACGCCATCTGCCGACCCAATTGTTGGAACCGCAGCAGAACCGGCAGTTGATCACCGTGTTTCGGGAATACGGCGACTGGCTCCATCTGCTGGGTGTGGAGAGCGTGGGCGAGTTGAACCAGGCGGTCGAAAAGGGGCAGATTCGCAAAGTGGTGCTGGTTTCTGAGGCATTGCACGAGCATCGCATCGTCAACATTGCGCAACAAGTGTGGGAACGCCGCGACCGCGTGCGCCTGGTGTTGATTGCCGGGCCGTCCTCATCGGGCAAGACCACGTTTTCCAAGCGGCTGGCGGTGCAGATGTTGGCGCACGGGATGCGCCCTTACGCGCTGGAAATGGATCACTACTTTGTCAACCGGGAGGATACCCCCAAGGACGAAAACGGCGAGTTCGACTTCGAGGCCCTGGAGGCCGTGGACCTCAAATTGTTCAATCAACATTTGGGCGCCTTGCTGCACGGCGAAGAAGTGCAAATGCCGAAATTCAACTTCTACACCGGGATGCGTGAGCCTGGCGCAGTCGTCCGCCTTGAACCAGATCAGGTCATCATCGTGGAAGGCATTCACGGGTTGAATCCGCGCCTGGTATACAGCCTGCCCAACCGGGCCATTTTCCGCATTTACGTCTCGGCCTTGACGCAGTTGAACCTGGATCGGCACAACCGCGTGCCCACCACCGACTCGCGCCTTATCCGGCGCATCGTGCGGGACGCGCGCACGCGCGGTTACACGGCAATGGACACCATCGCGCGCTGGGAAAGCGTGCGGCGCGGTGAAAAACGAAACATCTTCCCCTACCAGGAAAACGCCGACGTGATGTTTAATTCGGCGCTCGTATACGAACTTTCGATGCTCAAACTGTTTGCCGAACCGTTGCTGCTCCAGGTCGAGCCGTACTCGCACCAGTGGGTGGAGGCCAAACGTCTGCTGACGTTCCTGCAATGGTTCGAGACGGTGGATATTAACCTGACGCCCGAAAATTCCATTTTGCGGGAATTCATCGGCGACCTGGCGCTGGAAGAATTTCATTGGGATTAGCCGCTTGCCCCGCGTTTGGGATGCGCCCTGCATCTCAACCGGGGTATTCTGTTACGATTTCTAACCCTCACACACTATGACAAATTGCCCTGATTGTGGTCACATTTTGGAGCATGGAAGTTTGCTGTGTCCCCACTGCGGCGCGACGCTGACGCCGCCGGAGGCCGGCGCTGCGCCGCCGCCGCGGGTCTCAAAAGCGCGGAAGGCAGGGTGGATCGTTCTCATCATCCTGCTGGCCGTGTTAATTTTTGCCGTGGTTGCCGGCAGCGCCATCTATGCCGGTCTTTACTACGGCGAACGCGACCGGGAGACGCAACGGCTGACCGTGTTGGACGAGCATTACGCCGCCGGCATCCAGGCGCTCAATGAGGGCCGCTTCGAGCGCGCCGCCGCCGAATTTGAGTATGTGCTGCAACTTGACGCTAACCATGCGCTGGCGCAGCAGGGCCTCTCCGAAGCGCGCGCCCGTCTTGCCGTCAAGCCGACGCCTACTATGGAAGCCGTCCAGTCCCTCACCGAGCAACTGCTTCAGCAGGCCAGCGATTCCTACGCCGCGCAAGACTGGGTGACGACGGCGCGCACGCTCACGCAACTGCGCGCCCTGGATCCCGCGTATGCGCAACAGCAGGTCGAAGAGATGCTCTTTGAGAGTCTGTATAACGCCGGGATTGCGTTCCTGGAAGAGGACAGCCTCGAATTCGGCATCTCCTATCTGGATCAGGCCATCGCGTTGCGCCCGCTGGATACGGAGGCGGTGAATCGCCGCAACGTCGCCGCGCGTTACCTGGATGCGCTGAACTACTGGGGTGTGGATTGGGTGGTGTGCATCGAACGTTTCGAGGCGCTATATGCTTCTAACCCTTCCTATAAGGATGTGAGTCAGCGGCTTTACCAGGCGCACCTGGCTTACGCCGATTACTTCGTCGCGCAAGGGGAGATGTGTCCGGCAGAGTTGCAGTATGCCCAGGCGCTGCGCCTTTACGCCGACGCCACGGTGGATCAGAAGCGGGCAACGGCGGCGCAAACCTGTCTGGTTGCCACCCCTGCCCCCCTGAGTGGCGAGACGCCGCAGCTTACCCCGCAGCCGGTCCCTGGCTTCACGATGGGGCGGCTGGCGTACCCTGTCTACAACAGCGCCACCGAGGCTTACGACGTATACGCCCTGTTCCCGGATGGTCGCATCATCCGCGCGGCGTCCAACGCCGATCAACCCTGGTGGGAACGCGGCACCGGGCGGATGATCTACCGCGACCGGGTGTCGGGCGGCGTGGGGATGGTGCTGCCGGAGGAAGGGGTGCCGCTGCAACTGCTCACGCCGCGCACGCAAACCTGGCCCACACTTTCTCCCGACAGCCTGCGCACCGCCTACGCTGCGCCGAATGAGATGGGTATCTGGACCGTTTACATCGCCAATACTAACAACACCGGCGAGCCGTGGGTGTTGGCGACCGGCTGGGGGCCGGCCTGGGGGCCGACGGGTGTGTTGGCTTACACCGGCTGTGACGCAGAGGGGGTGTGCGGCGTCATGCTGGACAATCCTGACGACGATCAGCCCGCTGTCCGCCTCACCAACAACGAAGCGGACACTGCCGTCAATTGGGCGCCGGCCGGCAATCTGTTGGCCTATATGAGCAACGTGACGGGCAACTGGGATATTTTCTTGCTGAACACGCAAGGGGGAGTCCAGCAGGTGACGACGGAGATCTCTGATGAGGGGCTGCCGGTCTGGGCGCCCGATGGCAGCCGGCTGGCCTTTGTGAGCAACCGGGACAGTCACTGGGCGATTTACGTGATGCAATATGACGGCCAAAATGTCCAGCGCATCCTGGATTTAGGCGCATCTTATCCAGGGTGGGAAAATCAGCGACTCTCCTGGGCGCCGTGAACCTAAAAAAGACGGCCGCCTGATGGGAGGCGGCCGTCCGATTCAACGCCACAATCTGCTGAATCCGCTCAATCTGCTGACCAAACGCCTCAAAGCAATTTCGGCGGCGCGCCGATGGCGGGCAGGGTAAAGAAAAAGGTGCTGCCGGCCCCCAATGTGCTTTCCACTCCCACTATCCCCTCCAACTTCTCCACAATGCGCTGGACGATGGACAATCCCAACCCGTTGCCCTCCAGCTTGATCTGTGAAGCGTCGTCAAACGGCTTGAACAGTTGCACCTGTTCATCGGGTGGAATTCCCGGCCCGTGGTCGCGTATCCAGAAGCGCACCTGGCCCTTGCTTTGCTCGGTGGCCCCCAGTTCGATCTGGGGCGACTCGCCGCCATAGACGATGGCGTTGCTCAGGTAGTTCAGCCACACCTCTTCGAGCCACGGTCCGTAGCCCATGGCGACCGGCCATTTGTCGGGGCGTTCGATCGTGGGATGGTGTTCTTCCACCAAATGGGCCAGGCGAGTCAAAGCACTCTCCACGATCTCGTCCATATTTTGGATGGGGCGGGTCAGCGCGCGGGTCTTGCGCACCTCGGCCAGCAGCAACAGCTCCTTAGTGACCACATTCATCTTTTCGACGTTGCGCATAATGGATGAGGCACAAGTGTTCAGATCTTCTGTGTCCATTGTGTCGTGATAGCGGTAGAGTGCCTCGGCAAATCCGAAGATCAGTTGGAGAAAATTCTGCATGTCGTGGGAGACGGTGTGCGAATAGGCGGCCAGGTCGGCATTGCGCGCCTCCAACTCCTGATTCATCCGGCGCAGTTGGAGCATATCGTCGAAGCGGGCGCGGGCGATGGTGATGGCGCGCTCCAATTCCTGCGTGTTTGACGGTTTGACCAGGTACGCGCCCACCCCCGCGTCACTCGTCTGCTTGAGCAGTTCGAAGGTTTCGTAAGCCGTGAGGACGACAATCGGCGTCGGGCAATGGTTGCTGATGTACTGCGCGGCTTGAATCCCGTCCATGTCCGGCATCCGCAAATCCATCACCACCACATCGGGGCGGAGTTTCTGCACCATCTCGATGGCCTGACGCCCGTTGACCGCCTGCCCGACGACCGTGTATTTCAACTCGTTCAGGTACCCAATGACCATCTCGCGCATCAAGTAATCGTCTTCAACCACTAAGGTGCGAATGGTTTCTGGCTTACGCATAAAATTCACCTCGACTAGAAAAAATATCCCTCAAAACCTCAATCGCGCGCCGGATAAAAGGGCGCGACGGTGTCGCGCACGGTCTGCAAGAAATTCCCGACGGCCAGGACGATGAACTCCGGCTGCGGGGTGAGGGCCGTAGACGCCCGGCAAGCCGCGACGACCGCCTGCATCACGTCACTCTGTGTGTCTAAGTCGGTGGAGGGGGTGAAGGTCACACCGATGACGACCGGAGAAACGTCTTGCCCCCGGTGCAACTGAAACATGGTGGCTTCTACAATGGCGGGATGCTGCGCGAGGATTGCGTTCAACGCCGCGCGCCAGGGAAGCGGTGGGGGGGGCGCCGGGCTGCTGATCAACACCGCCGTTTCGACGAAGCGGCCGGGATGTTGGCCCTGCGCCAGCGGCGCAAATTCGTGACTCAAGACGCGCCCGCCCACCGGCCCCGCCGGGTTAATCACGACTTCGGCGGCTTGCTGGCGGGCCGCCAATGCAAAGAGGGCCGGTGCCCGCAGCGCCACATAATCGGCGCCGTCGGCCTTCCATTTCAAGACAGCCTCCTCATCGGTGAAGGCCAGCAACACCGTCTCGCCGCCCTGATTTTCGCCCGCCAACAGCCTGAGTGGGGCGTCGGATGCCCCAAAACTTTCCGCCGTTGGCAAAATCAACGTACTTTCTAGCAGCGCGGCATACAGCGCAGCGCGGATCTCCGGGGTATCCTGCCGGACCACCGCATACAACGCGCTCACCAGCTCCGGGTTGACCGGGCAGTGTTGTCTCACCTCTAAACGCTCATCGAACGTCGCCGCCATGGTTGTGCTCTCATCCCCCAACGGATTTAGCGGATGAAACAGAAGGGCAGTTCTTTGGCCTATGCCTTGCTTCTTACTTCCTGCTCCCTACTATAGTATAATGCAGTTTAATCTACAGGGAAACGGAGCCGACGCCATGCCCGACGCGAAATCTTTTAAAGCATGCCCTTATTTACTCCAAAACCAAATTCAGCATTACGCCTGGGGGACGCGCGACGCGGCGGCCTTTATTCCGCGCTTTCTCGGCCAGCTGCCTGAACCGGGGCAGCCCTACGCCGAGTTGTGGATGGGCGCCCATCCCGGCGCGCCCTCTGCGGTCATCGTGGAAGGAAGCCCTCTGTCGTTGCCGGAATTCGTCGCCGCGCATCCGGCAAAGGTGCTGGGGCCGGACGTTTGCCGCACCTTTGACCACGCCTGGCCGTTTCTCTTCAAAGTGCTGTCCATCGGCGCGCCGCTCTCGATTCAAGCGCATCCCAACCAGGCGCAGGCCGTGCAACTGCATGCGCGCGATCCCCGAAATTACCCCGACGCGCGTCACAAGCCCGAAATTGCCATCGCCCTGGATCGCCTGACGGCGCTGGTAGGCTTCAAGGATTTCCGCGCCATTCAGGGGACGTTGGCTTGCTATCCCGAAATCGCGGCCTTTATCGGCCCGGAGATTGCCGGAGACGTGCAAAGCGCCTCTACCGAGACCGATGCAGCGGCGCAGCGCGCGTTGGTGCGCCGGATGTACGCGGCCTTGATGTCCCGCGCGCTCACGGATGCGGCCGGACTGTCGGCGGGGCTGGCGCGGCTGGCGGCGCGCCTGTCTTCCGCCGCAGCTCTGACGGAACATGAAGCGCTGTTCCTGGAGACGCGCCTTAGCTATCCTGGGGCGGATGTGGGGCTGTTCGCGCTATTCTTCCTGAATCTGGTTCACCTGGAGCGCGGTCAGGGGATGTTCCTCGCGCCGGGCATCCCCCACGCTTACCTCAAAGGCAACCTCGTCGAATGTATGGCGAATTCCGACAACGTGGTGCGGGCCGGGTTGACGCCTAAATTTAAGGACATCCCCACCCTCATAGACATTCTCACCTACGAGTTGGGTCAGCCGCCGGTCTTGACGATGGGCGCGGATGGAGCGCCATACCCCACGCCGGCGGCGGAGTTTCAAGTCAGTCGTTGGGATTTCACGCCAGGGGAATCGCGTTCCATTGCGCGCCCGCCTGCGCCGGCCCTCTGGCTGATCACGCAGGGCGCGGTGCGGCTGACGTGGGCGGAGGGGGAAGCTGCATTTCGGCGGGGCCAGGCAGTGCTGCTCCCGGCGGCGCTGCGGGCGTTGACAGTGATGGCGACCGAACCAACAGAAGTCTTCCAGGCCACGACGCCGCTTTCAGACTAGGGCGTACACCTCGCGGCGATTCCAGCCGGAGAGGGCGGCCACTTCGCGCGCGGCCTGGGAGCGCGATGCGCCGTCGGCTATCCGCGCCTCCAGGGCCTCCCGGACGGCGGTCTCCTCCCAGCGCCCGGCTGCTTCTGGCGCGCCCGCGATCACGAGGGTGTACTCGCCGCGCGGCGGCGTTTCGGCCACATGCTGCCGCGCCTCGGCTACTGAGCCGCGCCAGACTTCCTCGAAATGCTTGGTCAGCTCCCGGCACAGGGCGATTTCTCGATCCCCCAGCGTCGTGTGCAACGTTTCCAGCGTGTCAGCCAGGCGATGGGGCGCTTCGTAACACACCAACGTCGCTTTGAGGGCGACGACATCGCGCAGCAGCGCCGCGCGTTCGGAGGCTTTGCGGGGCAGGAACCCCAGGAACAGAAAGCGGTCGGTGGGCAGCCCCGCCACGACGAGGGCGGCGGTGTGCGCCGACGGGCCGGGGATGGGGATGATGGGAATTTCTTGCGCTACTGCCGCGCGGATGAGGGGGTAGCCGGGGTCAGAAATGCCGGGCATTCCGGCTTCGGAGATCAAGGCAACGTCGCCCTGAGCGAGCGCGTCCAGCACCGGCGCGAGCTTCTGGCGCTCGTTGCCTTCAAAGAAAGACGTGACCGGGGTGTGAATGTCGTACCTGTCCAACAAAATGCGCGCTTTGCGGGTGTCCTCGGCGGCGATCAGGCTTACGCTTTGCAGGACCCGCAGCGCGCGCAGGGTGATGTCTTCCAGGTTGCCAATCGGGCTGCCGACGATGTACAGACTGCCCATGACCCCTAATTCCGGCGCGCGATGCCGCTCAAGATGGCGCTGCGATGATGGAATTCTTCTCCCACCACCAGCCCCCCCTTCTGGATGGTATAACGGCGTATCTCCCGCGCGTGGTCGCTGCCCCGCAATTTCAGCACGACGATGGCCCGGTGAATCTCGCTCTCCACTTCGACGTAGCGCAGCAAGATCAGGCCGTCGCTGAGGTAGGCCAGGCCGCCGGGGTCGGTGGCGCGTATCTCGGTGCGCGGCTCTTCCCCCAACAACAGCGAGGTGATCTTTTCGCGCCGCAGGCTGTTGATGACGCTGGCGCAGGTTTTGCGCAGTTCGTCGGCGGAATCGGTCAGGCGCATAAAGTGCGTCATGCTGTCAATAACAGCGCGAGAGACGTTGGTGTTCACGATGGTCTGATAGAGGGGGCTGTCGCCATCTTGCAGGCTGCGCAGCAGAACGTTTGGGGACGTAAAAATGATCTGGAGCTTGTGCTCGATTTCCAGGGCCTGCAAATCGAACCCCAGCGAGACGGCGTCGCGGTAGAGGGAGTGCGGAAATTCTTCAAAGGTGATAAACAACCCCGGTTCACCATGCTGCGCGCCTTCCAGCAGAAATTGGAGCGCCAGCGAGGTTTTCCCGGCGCCGGGCGCCCCGCGCACGAGGATAATGGAGCCGGGCAGGAAGCCGCCGCGCAACATATTGTCCAATCCAGGAACGCCAGTTGTGACCCGTGGATTATCCATACTTAACCTCAGTGATTTTGGGTGAAGATGATGTGCGCCAGCGACTTCGAGCACAGGCCGGGGAAGTTCAAAACGATTTCTTCCGAAACGGGGGTGTACGGCTCGTACTTTGAGTGGAGCTGCACCCGGAAGACGCCGTTCATTTCCACTGGCTGATTTAAGAAAAACTGTTCCCAGCCGGAATCGCCATAGATTTGTTTGCTGCCGGAGATAATGACGACATCAATGCCGCCGCCCCACACATGGACGCGATAATCCGTCAGGGCATTGCCATCGAGGTCTTGTACATTGCCGCCGGTTCCTAACCAGGAACAGCCATAGTAGGGCGTTTCATAGACCAGTTCGTAGGTGAAGGGATACGGCGAGCGTGTAACGCGCGGCGTGGGCGTGGCGGTGGGAGTCCAGGTGGCGGCCTCTTTGCGCGGCGGCGTGACCGTCGGCGTCAACGTCGCCACCACGGCCAGTGTGCGTTGAGCCGGGGGGAAGGGGTTGAGCGGCGTATAGGGATTCATAGCAATCAGGATGTAGTAGCCGATGACCAGGAGGGTCATCCCCAACATCACCAGACTCAAAAGATTAAAAAGCCGGTCGCGCTGCATGAGGGGTACCTCCTATGGCGTGGTTTCGACGAAACGTTGAATGTTGGCGGTGGCATGGAGGCCATCCAACCAATCGCGCACTGCTGTGTCTTGTAAGAGACGCATATTTTCCGGCGTGATTTCCATATCCGGTACGCGCGTCACCACCTGGATGAGGTGGTATCCCAGGGCGCTCTGCACAATGCCGCTGACTTGTCCCGGTTGGAGTTCAAAGGCGACCGCCTCGACTTCGGGGGCGGTCAGCACGCCGCGCGGGAAATACCCCAGGTCGCCGCCGCTATCGCGCGTGCTGAGGTCTTGCGAGTAGACGCCGGCCAGTGCGGCGAAATCCCCTCCGGCCTGCAATTGTCCCAGGATTTGCTGCGCTTCGGCCTCGGTAGCGACCAGGATGTGGCGGGCCTGGACGTGTTCGGCGCGAGAGGGCACCTGTTCCGCAATCTGATTGGACATGCGCGTGGCGAGCATCTCGTTGCGCAACACGGCGCGCATTTCCTCCAGCGTCATCCCTTCATTTTCCAGCCATTGATTGAAGGGCGCTTCTCCCACCTCTGCGCGCAGTCCCTGAAGGGTCGTGTCCAGGTCGGCGTCACTCACGGTGATCCCGGCGGCGAGGGCGGCCTGGACGATCAGGCGTTGATCGATCATCACGTCCAACACCCAACTCCGTCCGGATTCTAGGGTGGCCTGGCCCTCGGCGGTGGTGGGGTCTTGCCCGGCTGAGGTCATCGAGGCAACGTAGCGCGCCACCTGGCGTTCGTAGTCCGCCAGCAGAATCGGCTCGTTGTTGACCAGCGCGGCCAGCGGTTCCGGCGTGGCGGTGGGGGGCGCCGGGGTGGCGGTCGGCGGTTGGGGTGACGCAGTGGGCGCCGGCGTCGTTGGATCGGAGTAGGCACAGCCTGCAAGAATCCATAAGATCATCAGCAGCCCACCTAGCCAGAGTCGTGTGTGTTTCATCCAGTTTCCTCCTGCCTGGGAACGTGGCCCGTTCCGCTATCAGTTGAGTTGGTTATTATGTTCATTATAGACTGTGCTGAGAGTAACGCAATTATACCGCAATTTGAGACCCCCTCGACGGCTTGACTATTGAGAATTATGCATAGAATTTGACCAGCACAGGCTTGTATCCTGTATGAAAGATCGTGTGGGGAACTATGACCGTATCTACGTTGATCCAATCCAATTCTAAAACTATCCACACCGGCGTGCGCCCGGTAGACCCCACCTTCGATGCTCCAGCCATTGTGAGTTTGATTGAGATAGGGTTTGGGGAAGAACTGGACCCCCAGGGGCGGAAGATGTTGCAGCAGATGCGGCGCGCCGTGCGTTGCAGTCAGTGGGCGCCCTGGTTGTTTGGCCCTGCGCTGGATTCGGCCGGCTTTGTGTACGTGTGGAAGGGCGAGGTGGTAGGAAACCTTTCGCTGCGTTACGCCCTGCCGTACAGCAGTCAGGGACGCCTGGTGGGGAATGTGGTGGTGCGTCCCGACTGTCGCGGCCGGGGCTTTGGGCGGGCGCTGGTCGAGGCTGCCATGGAAATGGCAAAAGCTCAGTCCGCGCGCTGGATCGGCCTGGAGGTGCGGGCGGACAACGCCGTGGCCTGCCATCTGTACGAGCAGTTGGGGTTTGCGCCCGTGGGGCAGATACAGCACCTGGTGCGTCCGGAAGGCCTCGTCTGGCCCAATTATGCCCTGCCCCGCTACCCCTGGCGGTCGTGCCGTCCCAGCGACAGCGCCTTGTGGTGTATGTTGGCCGAACAGGTCTACCCAGCGCGGCAGCGAGCGGCCCTGGAAATCCGGCCGGGCCTGTACAAGTTTCGGGGATGGGAGCAGAGCCTCGAGGCGTGGTTCAGCGGCCAGCGAGAGCGGGCCTGGGTTTACGCGCCGACCAAGGCGCGATTAGCATTGCATGTCAAAACGGAGTCCTGGCATCGCTACCACGTGTGGGATATGTTGGCGCATCCGGAAAGTACGGATTCCGACGTACAGGAAGTGGTTGCGCAAGGGCTTCAGGCGATGCGGCGTTTCCCGCCCTGGCCGGTCGTCGCCCTTCTGTCCGGACAGTCTCCCGTGATCCCGGCGTTGTGCGCCATCGGCTTCGCCCGGCACCGGACGCTGGTGCAGATGATTGCCGATCTGTGAGGGCTTGTGTGCCTTATCGTACAACGTGATGTCTTTACTGTGAAAGCCTCACGTCCTACGTCTCACGCTTTACGTTGGTGCGTTGGCGCAACCCCTCGTAAAGCGTCACAGACCCCGCTGCTGCCGCATTGAGGGATGCTACGCGCCCGCGCATCGGTAGCGCGATGATCCAATCGCAGCGTGCGCGCACCAGCCGTCGCAGCCCGCTGCCCTCGCTCCCTACCACGAGACCCAACGGCACGGTCATATCCAGCGTAGTGTAGAGCTGCGCTTCCGCGCTGCTTTCGAGTCCCGCAAACCATACCCCCGCTTCTTGCAGGCTTGCCATTTCCCGCGCCAGGTTGGTGACCTGGGCAATGCGTAGGTGTTCGGTGGCGCCGGAGGCTGTGTTGACGGCGGCCGGCGTGATGCCGGCGGCGCGGCGTTCCTGAAGCAGAACGCCGTGGAGTCCCACGGCTTCGGCGGTGCGGAGCAGGCTGCCCAGGTTGTGGATGTCCTGGATGAGGTCCAGGACGAGCAGCCAGGGAGCTTCGCCGCGCTCCCGCGCCGCGGTGAGCATGTCTTCCGGGGCGGCGTAAGGGTAGGGAGATGCTTCCAGAGCCACTCCCTGATGGTCCTCGGTCTGGGCCAAGCGCGTCAAATCCTCGCGGGGCGTGGTGACGACCGGCACGTGATTCTGGGCGGCCGCGGCGACGATCTCGTCCACGATCGGCGCCGGATCGAGCCGGGCGGCCAGCCGCAAACGAAACGGGCGGCGTCGCCCGGCGAGGAGCACTTCTCGCACGGCTTGCCGCCCGTAAAGGACTTCCCGGAGCGATTCCCGGCTCATTTCAGATACCACACGCTCCCGGTCGCGCTGTCTTCCACCACAATGCCGATTTCACTCAGCCGGTTGCGGATGACATCGGCTTTAGCCCAATCGCGCGCGTTGCGATAGTCCTGACGCAGTTCCAGCAACAAATCCAGCAATTTCTCATGGTCGCTGTCTTTCATCTGCCCCAACAGGCTGCGCGGCAGGACACCCAGCACGTCGCCCGCCAGTTCGGTGAAAATGCGATCCATTGCCGCGTAGGTGCCCATACTGACGCTCTCGTTTTCATCCAGATAGCGATTGACCTCTTTGACGAACTCGAACAGGGTGGCGAGCGCCTGCGCGGTGTTGAAATCGTCGTTCATCGCCGTCAAAAAATCCTGGCGGTAATCGTCGAGGGTCACGACCTGGGAGAGGACGGCGGTGCCGGCTGGGACGGCAGTTTGCATCCGGCGGCGCAGTTTGTTGACGGTGTTGCACAGGCGGATCACGCCGCGCTGCGCGGCTTCGGCGGCGTCCCGGCTGTAGTCTACCGGGCTGCGATAGTGGCTGCTGAGTACGAAGTAGCGAATGGCTTCCGGCGTGTAGAGTTTCAGAGCATCCTTGATGGTCAGAAAATTGCCCAGGCTCTTGCTCATTTTGACGCCATTGACGGTGAGCGAGCCAACCAGCATCCAGTAATTGGCAAACGGAACGTTCTGACGCGCTTCGGCCTGGGCGATCTCGCACTCGTTGTGCGGAAAGATGTTTTCCAGCCCGCCGCCGTGGATGTCGAAGGGCTGTCCCAGGTATTTAGTCGCCATCACCGAACATTCGATGTGCCAGCCGGGATAGCCCTCGCCCCACGGACTGGGCCAGCGCATCAGGTGCTCCGGCTCGGCCTTTTTCCACAGAGCGAAGTCAACGGGATCGCGCTTCTCCTCGCGGATGTCCACCCGCGCGCCGTCGAGCAGTTCGTCCACTTTGCGCCGGGACAGCTTGCCGTAGTCGGCGAATTTGGACACGGAGAAATAGACGTTGCCGGCGGCTTCGTAAGCGTAGCCCAACTCCAGCAAATCTTGAATCCAGGTGATGATTTCGGGGATATGGCAGGTGGGGCGCGGCGCAATGTTCGGGCGCAGGACGTTCAGGGCATCCATATCGTCGTTGAAACTGTGGATGTACTTTTCCACCATCTCCATCGGCTCCACGCGCTCACGGCGCGCACCCTTGGAAACCCGATCTTCGCCGGAATCCAGCAGATGGCCCACGTCGGTCAGATTGCGGATGTAACGCACCTTGAATCCCTGCTGTTTGAGATAACGAAGCACGACATCCATCGCCACGTAGGTTTTGGCGTGGCCCAGGTGCGCGTGATCGTAGACCGTCGGCCCGCACACGTAAAATCCGACCTGTTCGGGCATCACCGGCTTGAAAAGTTCTAATTTTTGGGTCAGTTGATTATAGATTTTCAGCGGCATTTTCCACCTCCCCTTTTTAGGCTGATGAGCTTTCAGGGCGGGCAAAAATCATGCGACCGGCAGCCGTCTGTAACACTTTGCTGACCGTAACTTCAATAGTGTTGCCGATGTAGGCTACGCCATCCTCGACGACCACCATAGTGCCATCGTCCAGGTAGCCCACGCCCTGATCGTGTTCTTTGCCTTCTTGCAATACGTGGATGGTGAAGTTTTCACCGGGCAGCAGCACGGTTTTGACGGCGTTCGCCAGCTCGTTGACGTTGAGTACCTTGACGGCCTGCAACTCGGCCACGCGGTTCAGGTTGTAGTCGTTGGTCAGAATGGACGCGCCCAACTCTTTTGCCAGCCCGATCAACTTGTCGTCCACTTCCCGGATGTTGGGCATATCCGCGTCCGTGAGGCGCACGGGCACCGGCGATTCTTCCTGCAACTGGCGCAGGATTTCGAGGCCGCGCCGGCCCCGATTGCGGCGCAGCGCATCCGCCGAATCGGCCACATGCTGCAATTCGTTCAGGACGAACAGCGGCACGATGAGTTCCCCCTGGATAAAACCGGTGCGGCATATATCGGCGATGCGCCCGTCAATGATGACGCTAGTATCCAACAAGACGGACTGGGTGTGGTTTTCGGTAGCAGTCGGAGGGCCGGGTTCGGGGCTTTCTTTCGTGAACCACCGCCCGCGGAGACCCTGGAACAGGTCCGGGCGGATGAGCGAGATCATCAGGCCAGCGTACCCAAAAATAGCAGCAGCCACAAACGGCAAAACTTGTCCCGCCGGGTCCGGCAACAGCGACAGCGGATACGCCGAGATGGCGCCTAACGCTAGTCCCAAAAACAGGCCAATGGTGGATGAGACGATGGTGTGCGCTGGGACCTGCTGGATATTGCGGCGCAATTTTTGAATGGGCTTGAGCGTCATTGAGGGGGTGACAAAGAACCCCAGAATTGCTCCTAAGAGGCCGCAAAAAACGGTGACGTAAATTTGAACTGACTCCGGGATGATCGGAATACGGACGATTTGAGCGCCGACCGCCACTCCGATGGAACCCAATACCAAAATGCCCATGATGCGTAGAATGAATGCCAGTTGCATAATAATTTCTCCCCAAATAAAAACTGTGGGCGACCGATGTGGGCCGCCCAAGGATAAAACCCCATCTTATTCAACCGTAGATACATAAAAACCAAGAACATAATTAAGTTATTCAAAAACATTGTTGTTTGAATAGATAACCCCGCCATTTCAGATACATCTTAGCATACTCTAGGGGAAAGTGCAAGTGATGTTAAATCCATAGTATTTGAGGGTATGCTATAATTCTGAATGTTGCAACGTTCAAGCGTTTTGATGTCCAAACAATTCATTTGGGAGCTGGGGATATGACAACAACAGTATTGGCGACGGATCGCGTCTCCTTGGGCGCGACGGATATAGCGATTTCTCCCTTGGGGATCGGCACGTGGGCCTGGGGCGACGCGGTGATGTGGGGCTACGGCAAGGCCGGCAATTATAACGACGCCGACATCCGTGCGGCGTTTGACGAGACGGTGGCCGCCGGCGTCAATTTCTTCGACACGGCGGAAGTGTACGGCCTGGGGCGGTCAGAACGCTTCCTGGGGCGTTTCGTGCGCGAATCGGGACAGGCGGTCGTCACCGCCTCCAAATTCTTCCCGTTCCCATGGCGGCTGACCCGGCGCGCCTTGCGCCGTGCGCTGCGGCACAGCCTCGCACGGTTGGGGATGGCGCGGGTGGATTTGTACCAGATGCATTTCCCCTTCCCGCCTGTCCCCGTGGAGACGTGGATGGGGGCGATGGCGGACGCGGTAGAAGCGGGCCTGATCCGCGCCGTCGGCGTCTCCAACTACAGCATGGCGCAGATGGGACGCGCGCATAATGCGCTGGCAAAGCGCTGCGTCCCGTTGGCCTCCAATCAGGTCTTCTACAGTCTGCTCCACCGCGACCCCGAATTTGACGGCGTGCTGCAAACCTGCCGCGATCTCAACGTCACCCTGATCGCCTACAGCCCACTGGAAAAAGGCATCCTCGCCGGCAAGTACACGCCCGACAATCCCCCGCCGGGGATGCGCAAGGGGATTTACAACCGCGAGTACCTGGCAAACGTGCAGCCTTTGCTCGCTTTGATGCGCGAAATCGGGGCGGCGCACGGCGACAAGACGCCGGCGCAGGTCGCGCTCAACTGGCTCATCTGCAAGGGCGCCGTCCCCATCCCCGGCGCCAAGAACGCGCGGCAGGCCGTCTCCAACGCAGGCGCGCTCGGCTGGCGGCTCAACGCGGACGAAGTCGCCGCGTTGGATAAGGTCAGCTTGCAGGCGGTTCCCCCCAAGGGCCACCGTCGCTAAGGAAGATCGCATGAAACGTCAACTAAGCCTGCTTTTTCTGTTTGTCTTCGTGGATATCCTGGGCTTCAGCCTGATCCTGCCGCTGCTACCATATTACGCCGAGTCGTTCGGGGCGACGCCGGTGGTGGTGGGTCTGCTGCTTTCGGCCAACGCGGTGACGCAACTGTTGGGCGCGCCGGTGATCGGGCGGCTTTCTGATCGTTACGGGCGGCGGCCGCTGTTGCTGCTCTGCATTTTGGGGACGGTGGCGGGGTTTCTCCTGCTGGGATTTGCCAATTCGCTGGCCCTGTTGTTTCTCAGCCGCATCGTGGATGGCTTTCTCGGCGGCAACATCTCGCTGGCGCAGGCGTACATCACTGACGTGACCGACGAGCAAAATCGCGCGAAAGGGATGGGGTTGATCGGGGCGGCGTTTGGCCTGGGCTTCATCATCGGCCCGGCGCTGGGCGGCATGTTGAGCCGGGGAGAGAACTATGCGCTTCCAGCATTCCTCGCGGCGGGGCTAGCCGCGTTGAATCTGGTGGGCGTGTGGCTGTGGTTGCCGGAGTCGCTTTCGCCGGAACGCCGCGCGGCAGCCCTCGCACCGCGTTCACGGCGCGCGCCTTATTCAACGCGCTGCGGCGGAAGTGCGTCGGCCCGCTGCTGAACCTGCGCCTGTTCTACGGCCTGGCGTTTACGATGTTCGAGACGGTCTTCTCCCTCTACGCTATTGCCCGCTTGAAGCTCAATGCCCAAGAAACCAGCTACGTGTTGACTTACGTGGGCGTGATCGTCGTGATTCTCCAGGGTGGGGCCATCGGCGCCTTGACCAAACGGTTTAGCGAGAAGACGCTCACGTTTTGGGGTGTGGTGCTGCTGTCCGCGTCGCTGCTGGGCTGGGCGCTCGCGCCGACGCTGTGGGTGCTATTGGTCGTGCTGATTCCGCTCTCGTTGGCGTCGGGCGTGCTCAACATCGTCACCAACAGCCTGCTCACGAAGGTGGTGTACTCGGAAGAGGTGGGCGGCACGCTGGGACTATCTGCCGCGTTGGCGAGCTTGGCGCGGATTATTTCTCCCTCGCTGGGCGGCTGGCTGATTCAGAGCCTGGGCGCGTGGGCGCCCGGCGCGCTGGGGGCGGTCATTGTCGCCGCGTTGATCCCCTACACGCGGCGGTATCTGGCCGCACTGCCGGACGAGCCGGGGCCAAGCTGCGCGGAGGCGGTGGGATTGGTCTGATTGCGAGTTGCGAGTTGCGAATTGCGAATTGCGAGTTGCGAGTTGCGAATTACGAATTACGAATTACGAATTGTGAATTGCGGACTGCGGACTACGGACTATGGACTAAAGACGATGGGAAAAGTGAGTCGGCGCGGGTTTTTGGGGGCGGCGGGGGCGACGCTGGGCGCATGGCTGGTTGGCTGTGGCCCGGCGAAAACCCCGGCACCGCCGCCAGATTATGTGGAGGCAGGGGCGGGCGCGGGGGTGTTCCGCGGCCCCTATGAGCAGCGCAACGCGCACATTGCCGCGTTTTTGCTCGCGGCGGATGCGGCGGCGCTGCGCGAGGGGTGCGACGCCTCGCTCAATGAACCGTCTGATCACGCGGTGGCTTACGCGCCCTTTGGCCCTTACGCCCTGCTGGTGTACGCCGATATGCAAATCCAATCGCTGGATGAGCGCGACCGGGAGATGGGCTGGCTCCACGAGACAGAGGTGGGGCTGTGGATTCCATTGATCGCGCACAAAAGCATCGCGGGCGTCAAGACGCCGGATCATATCGCGTGGCTGCTGCCCTATCTGTTTGTGGACAATCCCTACGCCATCGCCGCCGGGCGCGAGGTGTATGGTTTCGCCAAGACGTGGGCCGCGCTGGAGAGTGCGACCCCGTTTGATCCGGCCGGAGCGGCTTCCTGGCCGGAGTTCACGGTGGACGTGTGGGGCTTTGAGGCTTCCGGCCCGGAGGCGGAGGGGAAGCTGCGCCGGCTGCTTGCCGCCCGCGCGCTCGATACGACGGAGGGCGCGCTTCCCGGCGATTGGACGACGTGGGATGCGGCGCGCAGCGCGCTCATCCGCCAGTTGTTGGACGTGTGGGCCGAAGACAAGGCCGCTGCGCTGGGCGCGCCGCCGGCGGCCGCGTGGCTCACGCAGCTTGAGGCGACGCCGTTGGTGTTCCTCAAGCAATTCCGGGACGCCGCCGATCCCACCAAAGCCTGCTATCAAGCGGTCATCGAAGCGCCGCTGCGGGTCACGGCGTTTCGGGGCGGGGGAGCATTGCAATCCGGCTATGCGCTGACGTTCACCGAGCTGGTCAGCCATCCGGTGGTCAAGCGCCTGGGCCTGCACACAGGCGCCGACGGGATCGCGCGTCCGCTGGCGTCCGCCTGGCTGGACGTGGACTTCACGCTGGGGCTGGGCCGCGAAGTCTGGCGGGCGTAGAAAAAGGCTCATCGGTCGGGATGCTTGCTTTTTTCGCAGATAAGGCCATACTTGGAGAAAGCAATTTCAGAAGGGTGCCTTGGAGATGGTTTATGACGGTAACACGTAAAATCTTAAATGACACGCAGGAAACGCTGGTCGCCGTGGAACGGCATTGGTTGACGAGTTTGCAAATTTCGCTGGCCCGGTTCTCGGCGACGGTTGAAGACCGGGAAGCCCTGGAAAACTCCATCCGCCAACTGGATGAACTGTTCTTGTTGGTGGTCGTAGGGGAATTTAACGCGGGGAAGAGCGCTTTTCTCAATGCGTTGTTCGGGCAGCGTTTCCTGGAAGAGGGTGTCACGCCGACCACCAGCCGGATCAACCTTCTCAAGCACGGCGATGAGTTTGAGCGGGTGGCCGTGGAACCGGGCGTGGACGTGTTCACCGTCCCGGCCTCGATTTTGCGGGAGATTGACATTGTGGATACGCCTGGCACCAACGCAATCAACCGCGAACATGAGGCGTTGACTCAGGAATTCATTCCGCGTTCGGATATGGTGTTGTTTGTCACTTCGGTAGACCGTCCCTTCACTGAAAGCGAGCGGGCGTTCCTGGAACGCATCCGCCAGTGGGGGAAGAAAGTTGTGGTAGTGTTAAACAAGATTGACATCCTGGATAATCCGGCGGACATCGAGCGCATTGAGGATTTCATCAAAGCGAATATGCAGGCGCTGTTGGATTTCACCCCGGAGGTTTTTCCCATTTCGGCGAAACTGGCATTTCAGGCCCGCCAGAATGGTGACGTGGAATTGTTGACCCGCAGCCGCCTTCCCGTGCTGGAAGATTACGTCCTCACCACCCTGGATGCCCAGGAACGCATCCGACTAAAATTGAGCAATCCGTTGGGCGTGGGAATGCACCTCATCGAAAAATACGTGGCGGTGATTGACCGGCGGCTGACGCTGTTGCAGGAGGACTTCCAGGTGATGTCCGACGTGGACCGGCAGTTAGAGGTCTACCGCGAGGATATGTCCCGCGAGTTCCGGTTTCGCCTGGCCGACGTAGACAACGTGCTGCACGAATTCGAGGGTCGGGGTATCACATATTTTGATGCGACGATGCGCCTGACCCATCTTCCGGACTTGATCAACAAAAGCAAGCTGCAAGAAGCTTTCGCGTGCGAGGTGGTGGGCGACGCCCCGGAGACGATTGCCGAGCGCGTCAATAGCATGATTGACTGGCTGGTTGCCAGCAATCTGACGCAGTGGCAGGCGGTGATGGCACACATCAATAGCCGGCGTGAAAAGCATGCCGAGCGGATCGTGGGACAAATTGGCAGCGCATTTGAGTACGACCGTTCGCGCCTGATTGAGACGGTCAGCCACGCCGCCGAGCGGGTGTTGGAGAACTACGACAAGACTTACGAGTCGGTGCGGGTGGCGGAGTCGTTACAGATTGCCGTGGCGGAGACGGCGGCGGTGGAAGTGGGCGCCATCGGCATCGGGGCGGCGATTGTGGCGACGACGGCCGCGGACGTGACCGGCATCCTGGCGGCCAGCGTGATGGCGGTGTTGGGCCTGTTGGTCATCCCCACCCAGAAGCGCCGGGTGAAGAAGGAACTGCATGAGAAGATTGCGGCGGTGCGGGCGCAACTCATCCAGACGTTGACCGACCAGTTTGAGCGGGAATTGAAGCGCGCGCTGGATGGCATCAACGACACCATTTCCCCCTACACGCGCTTCATCCGGTCGGAGCGGAAATATCTCGAAGATACCCGCGCGGAGTTCGTCAGCATCCAAAATTGGCTGGAACGACAAAAACTGGAAGTGGACGCCCTGTAAGCGTCCACTTTTTTATCAACAGATTGAGCGGATTAAGCAGATTGTAGCCGCGTGGTGATGTGACTTTTATTCTACCTCGCGGCCCTTCCCCGAATCACTGAGCGACAACAAATCCGTCGGATAGGGTGCAAAAAACGCCTGCTGCGCCAGATATGGCTCCCCGAATCGCGCAATCCACGCGCCGATGAGGCTGACCGGTACGCGCAAAGACACCTGCGACCGCCGGTACTGATCCAGCGTGTCCAGGAAATAGGCTTTCTCCGTTGACGCTAACTTCTCCGAGAAATAGCCCAGCGCGTGCATCAGCACGTTGATGCCGGCGGTGCGTCGGGGCGGACGCGCCAATGCCACGCCAAGATGCTCTGCGTATGCCGCCAGCACCTCAGCCGTCGGCAATTTCTGGTGGTTGGCGACCAGCGGCCCCATCAGTCGGTAGCGGCTTTCACTGTACGCCATCAACAGCAGTTTGTGTTCCGTGTGGAAGCGCACCAGCTCGCGCATCGTCCCGGCGGCGCGCACGGCGCGGAAGTCGGCCCAGGCGAACAGGCGCGTGAGGAAATGCTCGCGCAGGATCAGGTTTTGCAAGCGGACGTTCTCTTCCACCGGCAGATGGGGGTAACGCTGTTGCACGGCGGCGGCGAACATCCCCGCGCCCTTTTGCCGCACCGGCGCGGTTTTGTCGGCGCTGGCGTAGATTTTGACCTCTTTGATCCCGCACGAGGGCGAGCGCCCCATCAAAATCGCCCCATCCACGTCGGGGTGCGCGTCCAGGTACGTCGCGCTGAAGGTTTGCATGGCCTCGGTTACGTCGGCGCCGGTTGCCGGCTGGTAGAGGTGAACAGTGTTGTCGTGCAACACCAGCCGCACCGGGTCACGCGGCGCGCCCAGGCCGATTTCCACTTCCGGGCAGACCGGCAGGTAGGTGACGTGCGTCGCCAGTTGCTTGACGAAATCATCCGCAATGGGCACGCCGTTGTAGCGGCACGCGGCAAATCCCAAACACCGGCTGACAATCACTTGAGGGCGGGGAAATACCCGTTCCATCAATGGTTCACCTTCACCTTTCGACTTTTGACTTTCAACTTTTGGGCTTTTGAGCATACGTGGTGAACAAGTCGCCCAGATTGATGCGCAAGGGGCGCTCACGGAGCTTGAGGCGCGTGGTCAGCGCCTCGATGGGACGACCGAGCCAGGGCAGCAGCGCCGTCACGCGGCTGGCAAGGTAGCCGGCCTGGAGGTAGCGACCCTGTGCGCCCATCCACAGCACGTCGAAGCCGACTTGCTTTAGCATGGCCGCCAGGGTGCGCCGCGAGAAGTAGAACAGGTGCATTTCCATGTACCACGGCCAGCGGCGGCCCATCAGGCGGGAGAAGAGACTGTCAATGTCCATCGTGTGGACGACGAGGATGCCGCCGGGTTCTAAGACGTCCCAGGCGGCCCGCAACGTCTGGCAGGGCGAGGGGACGTGTTCGATGACGTCCCACATCGTCACCACACTGAAATGGGCGGGCGGAAACCCCGCGCCTTCCAGCGTCCCCAGGTGCATCGGCAAGCCCTGCGCCTGCGCCTGCGCCACCGCCCACGCGCTCGGATCTACGCCGCAGGCGTCCCATTCGTGGCGGCGCGCGATTTCGACGAAGACGCCGGTGTAGGCGCCCACATCCAGCAGCCGCCGGTGATCCGCCGGGCCGGTATAGCGCGTCATCGGCTTGAGGTGATTTTCAAACGTCAGGATGCGGCCCTGACGCTCTTCGAGGTAGAGCGGGTCTTCAACCGCTTCGTAGATTTCCAGCACGTCGCCTTGATGTCGGCGCGGTGTGGCGTAGACGAGGCCGCAATGCTTGCAGCGCACAATCGGGCCGTGACGCCCATAGCCGCCGCTGGTGCAGGCATAAGCAGACCAGTCGCCGCCCGGCATTTCTGGCTCTGCGGGCAGCGTTGAGGGGATATGCACCACGTAATCGTCCGCGCCGCAGAGGTCGCAACGGACGGCCTCCAAAGCGGCGGGGGAGGTAGGCGGCTTCGTCATTCAGCCGGTCCTAGGAAGCGTTTCTTGGCCAGCCGCAGAACAGTGTACAGGGCTTTGTAAATCTCGTTGCGCGAAATTTTCGATGTGCCCTGCTGCCGGTTGAGGAAGACGATGGGGACTTCACCCACTTTCCAGCCTTTCCGTTGGACTTTGTAAAGCATTTCCATCAGGAAGGAGTAGCCGTTGGAGAAGATTTGGTCCAGATCTATGGATTCCAGGACTTCGCGGCGGTAGCAGCGGAATCCGGCGGTGGCGTCGTGGGCCTTAAGGCCGAGCATGATGCGGGCAAAGGCGTTGGCGCCCCAGCTCAGGATTTTGCGGGGGAGCGTACATTCCACCGCCTGGCCGCCGGGTACATACCGGCTGCCGATGACGAGATCGTAACCCGTCGCAATCTTGTCCACCATCCGCGGAATGGCGGCAGGGGGATGGGAGAAGTCGGCGTCCATCGTCACCACCAGGTCGCTGTGGAGGGCAATGGCTTGATGGAAGCCGGCGATGTAGGCGGTGCCCAATCCCAGCTTGCCGGCGCGGTGGACGACGTGGACGCGGCCCGGGTTCTCGTCCGCCAGCCGGTCGGCAATGACGCCGGTGCCGTCAGGCGAGTGGTCGTCTACGACGATGACTTCGCAGGCGACGGGCAGGGCGAGCAATTGCGTGACGAGACGCTCGAGGTTTTCTTTTTCGTTATAGGTCGGCACGATGACGTTGATTTTCACTTTGACCACTCTCTTATGGGCAATGATGGCTTAATAACGAAGTTTATTGTAACGTGTTGAGGAAATTCGGCAAGGAGAAAGAGGGTTCAGGGCTTTATCATTCTCGGTAGGCCACGCCTGCCGGGGAGATTCTACGGCTGAAGCCGCCGGTAAAAAGGGGGTTTTGCGGTGACGGGCTACCGCCC
>DAOUGD010000095.1:0-59868 GCA_034429475.1 Anaerolineae bacterium | reverse complement strand
CATCCAGTAATGGGACGGGAGTTCAGCCGTGGGCTCTTCCGCTCATCTACCGTCTACTGCTCCCCCCCGCCCTCACCGCCGCCGCCCTCTACCTCCCCTGGGTGATCGCCGCCGCGCGCTCACTCGGCGTGAATCGCGGCTATTGGCCCGGTCACCTGCCCTTCGCGGCATTCCTGCGGACGACATTCCAGGGTATCACCGTCTTCAGCTTCATCGCGCCTGAGCGAGTGGCGCTGGCACTGGCGGGCGGCATCTTGCTGCTGGCGATGCTCGCCCTCGCCTCCACGCGCCGCCGCCCCCTCGCTGGCCTCTATCCGCTGTGTTACCTCCTGCCGGTAGCGATCCTCGGCTACCTCTATCGCAGCGTCCCCAAATGGGGAGTGCGGCACAGCGTCCTCTTCGCACCCACGCCGTACCTCGCACTCGCCGTCGCCTGGGGCTGCGCGCAGCGCCGCTCCGCGCGCATCACGCTGGGTCTCGTCACTGCCCTCGTCGCCGTTCCGCTGCTCTGGGCCGACGCCAACCAACTTGTCAATCCCGTCTTCGCCCACGAGGACTGGCGCGGCGCGGCGCAGTATGTGCAAGCGCACCGCCAATCTGACGATGTGGTTATCGTAGAGACCGGCTCGACCTTCCCAACGTGGAGCTACTACGGCGGAGACGACGCCCTTCTGCCCCTCCCTGATGAAACCTTGCTCGACGTGACCAACGTGCTGCACTATGAGGGTGTCGCCCCCATCCTCAACGCGCGCCTGCAAAACGCCGAACACGTCTGGATGATGGGCTGGCTCGCCGACGTGACCGATCCCACCGGTATCGTCGCCGCCCTCCTTGACGACATCGGCGACGAAACGCCGCTCCCGGCATTCCACGGCCTGACGCTGCGCCGCTTCGACCTCACCCACGCGCCTGACTTCCCGCCTGAACCGCCCACCACCGCCCGCCCGGATGTGGAATTGCTGCCTGGCATCCGATTGTGGGGCTATTCCCTGCCGGAAACGATCCCTGCCGACGCGCCGCTGGCTCTGCGTATGTGGTGGACGACTGCCGATCCTGCCGCGCACGTCGCACGATTCTACCAAGCGTCGCTGCGGCTGACGGATGCATCCGGCTACACCTGGGCGCGGAGCGACGCGCCGCCGGGTGCAGGAGACTACCGGCCAGAACGCTGGCCCACCAATACACCCGTGATGGGCACAGTGACGTTGACCCTGCCGCCGGGTGCACCCGCCGGGACCTACACTGCCACCCTCATCCTCTACCACGCCACACAGACGTCAGAGCCGTTCATCCTGGGGACGGTGCGCGTCACCCGGCCCACCGCGCCTCCCGCCATTCCACCGAGGATGACGCCCGTCGCCGTCATCCCCAACGATGCGCCACTCGCACTGCTGGCCGTCCGGCTGGATGAAGACGTCCTCGCACCCTGCGCCGACCTGCCGGGGGAACTATTTTGGGAAGTCCAGCAGCCGTTGACCTCCACCTTGCGCGTGCAAGTCACCCTGGGCCAATCCGCCCACACGCAAGCCCTCACGGCGGACTTCAACCCGGCGGACTGGCAGGCAGGCGACCGCTTCCTCAGCCAGTTCCACCTACCCATCCCCTGCCGCGCGCCAAATGTGACCGCGCCGCTCACCGTCACCTTGTTGCCCGCCGCCAGTGACATCCCACTGACGACGTGGATTGGACCGGAAGTCACCGAAGACTTCGGGCGGCAATTCGCGCTGCCGGAGGACGTGGCGCCGCTCGCCGACGTCGTGCAGACGGAGATCGCAGCCCTGGTAGGCTACCGGCTGGAACCGGACGTCGTGACCACCGGACACCCCTTCACCGTGACGCTCTACTGGCGCGTCACGGCGGAAACTGCCGCGCCGTACACCGCCTTCGTCCACGTCACGCCGCCGGACGATCCCAGCATTGTTGCAGCGCAGCACGACTCCTGGCCCGCTCAGGGCGCGCGCGCCACCTACACCTGGCTCACCGGCGAAATCGTCGCCGACGATCATCCCCTCCCTGCCCTGCCGACCGGTATCTACGCCCTGCGCGTCGGACTCTACGGCCCCGACGCCATCCGCCTCCCCTTCACCCTCAACGGCCAGCCAGCCCCAAACAATGTGTACGTCATCCTCGACTCGCTGGAGGTGCAGCCGTGAGGCGAGAAGCCAATACATCAGCGTTCATCTGCGGTTATCTGCGTCCGTATCTTTTGGATGTCGGTCAAATGTGGTACAATGGTTAGAAGAAGCCAGCGCAAGCAGTGAGGAGTCACGATGCCAAAAGCCAATCCCATCCGCGTGTTGATCGTGGACGATCACGCCGTCGTCCGCAGCGGCTTGAGCGCCTTTTTGATGATTTATGACGACCTGGAACTGGTGGGCGACGCCGCCAACGGGCCGGAAGCCATTCGGATGTGCGAAAAGTACCATCCCGACGTGATCCTGATGGACCTGGTCATGCCGGGGATGGACGGCGCCGCCGCCACCAAAGCCATCCGCGAACGCTGGCACGACATCCAGGTGTTGGTGCTGACCAGCTTCAAAGAGGAACAACTGGTGCAAAGCGCCCTTCAGGCCGGCGCCATCGGCTACCTGCTCAAGAACGTCTCGGCGGACGAGCTAGCAGACGCGATCCGGGCGGCGCGTGCCGGGCGGCCCACGTTGGCCCCCGAAGCCGCCGAAGCGCTGATCCAGGCGTCGCTGCATCCGCAGCCGGCCCTGGGTTACGATTTGACTGCGCGCGAGAAGGAAATTTTGGCGTTGATGGTGGAAGGGCTGAACAATCCCGACATCGCCGACCGGCTGTACGTGAGCCGCTCCACAGTCAAGTTCCACGTCAGCAACATCCTCTCCAAATTGGGCGCCGGGAGCCGGACGGAGGCCGTCGCCATTGCCATTCAGCACAAGCTGGTTAACTAACGCCTGGTCATCAGGCCAGGGTAAAGATACGACATCCTATCAGTATCCAATCTCGCCATCTGCACGGCGTTTTTCCACCCCATCCCGACTATCATCATAAGTGGGATTGGGTTTTTGAAAGAAACTCCTCTTTCGCCGCCACCGTACAGGTGGCGGTTATTTTTTTCCTCGGCGGATTCAACGAGATTTAACGGATGAATTTTCCGTTAAATTTGTGGTTACGCTCCCTCGCGTCGTTATGAACTACCGGCATTGCAACTTGATGAATTTCTGCGCGTATAAAATTAAGAACAATCAAATTTATCCCTATGGAGGGCTTTGATGGAACATCGTAGGAACAATATATCCGCCGGTATCGTGCTGATTGTACTAGGTGTGGTTTTTTTGCTCTTTCAGATTTTCCCCTACCTGCGCGTGACGTTCACCTGGCCGATGATTATCCTGTTGGTTGCCCTGGGGCTACTGGTCATCGGGCTATTGACGCTCACCCCGGAGATGGTGATTCCGGCCAGTATTGTTGGCGGTATCGGTTCGATTCTCTATCTCCAAAACAGTGGGATTTTGACGTGGGCCAGTTGGGCTTACCTCTGGACGCTTATCCCCGGTTTTGCAGGAATCGGCACCTTGATCGCCGGCCTGCTGCGTCGGCAGCGTAAGATGATTGTCGAAGGGCTGAACACGCTCTTAACGAGCGCCATCCTGTTCGCCATCTTTGGCGCGATTTTCGGCAACATGTTCGGGTTTTTCCCCCTCAACGGCGTCACGCTGGCGTTGCTGCTCATCGGATTGGGCGTGATCCTGTTCATCCGGGCGCTGCTGCCATCCCCACACCACGGAGGTGAGCGATGATCCGGCGCAGCAACCTGTTCTGGGGCAGCGTGTTGCTGATCATTGGCGGACTCCTTCTGCTGGAAAACCTAGGGGTACTGAGGTTCCTCAGGGTCAGCGTGTGGCAACTCATTCTCCCCATCGGACTGATCGGGGTCGGCGTCTGGGTGCTGTGGAGCAGCAGCCACGCTCAAACCGCTTTCGAGACGGAAGACTTGAGTTTCCCGCTGGAAGGGACGGAAGAGGCGCACGTCAGCCTGGACTTTGGCGCAGGGGAGGTGATCCTCAGCGGGCAGCCCGCGCCCGGCGTGCTGCTCAGCGGCACGTTTGACGGCGTGACCTCGGAGCTAACCCACGAAGGCGGGCGGACGCGGTTGACGCTCAAGACGCCGCCGATCGTCGGTTGGCCGATCTCCATAGGGCCAGGGTATCGCCGGCGCTGGAGCTTCAGCGTGAGCGACGCCGTTCCCGTGAGCCTCACCGTCCATTCCGGCGCCAGCGACAACCGGCTGGACCTCCGCGCTTTGAAGGTGAGGTCTCTCCGCCTGGAATCGGGCGCCAGTTCCACCCACGTCATCCTGCCGGAAAACGCCGGCTACACCGAAGTGCGCGGCTCCGGCGGCGCGGCCTCCATCACCCTGCACGTCCCGGAAGGCGTCGCCGCCCACATCCACGCCGGGGGCGCCATCGCCAGCGTCAGCGTCAACCAGGCCCGCTTCCCGCGCGTCGCCGACGGCTACCAGTCGCCGGACTACGCCGCCGCCGCCAACAAAGTGGACATTCATCTGGATATGGGAGTGGGGTCGATCAGCATTTCGTAGTGCGTAGTGCGTAGTCCGTAAGAAATACGGAATACGCAATACGCAATACGGACTACGTCAAATGATTGAAGGGAGTAAGCTATGAATCGCATAGAATCGCGCGTTCTGTTTGGCCTGCTGCTGATTCTCGGCGGCGGTATTTTCCTGCTGAACAATCTGAATGTGCTGTCGCTGGACAACGTCTGGCCGATCATCATGGGGATACCGGCGCTGATCTTCATCTACGTCTTCCTGCGCGACCGCGCCAGTTGGTGGGCCGCCATCCCCGGTGGAGTGCTGTCCGGCATCACCTTGATGCTGCTCGCCCACCAGTTCACCCACGAAACGCCGGATTATTTGACCGGCCCCTTTCTCTTCGGCGGCGTGGGGCTGGGCTTCCTGGCGGTCTACTTCCGCACCGCCATGCGGGAATGGTGGGCCATCATCCCCGGCGGCGTGACGCTGACGCTGGCGACCGTCACCCTGCTTGACCACTTCATCGAAGACAGCGAAGTCGGCGGCGGCATCTTCATGCTGGGCCTGGGCGCAACGTTTGCCCTGGTCTACCTCACACCGGCGCCGGGCGGGCGGATGAAGTGGGCGGCCATCCCTGCCACGATCCTGAGCCTCATCGGGCTGCTCGGCCTGTTGTCCGCCACCCGGTTCGTTGACTTTTTCTGGCCGGTCGCGCTGATAGGCCTTGGCGGCTACGTCCTCTTCAAAGGGGTGCGCCCGCACGGCTCCCACGAAATTTCACGGTATAACGACTACCGAAAGGAGACAGAACGATGAATACCCAACTTTACCGTACTACTGAGCGCATGATCAGCGGCGTCTGTGGCGGGCTGGCCCGGTATCTCCGGCTGGACGCTACCCTGGTTCGGCTCTTCTTCGTCCTGCTGGCCCTGGGCGACGGGATCGGCGTGCTGATTTACGTCATCCTGTGGCTCATTATGCCCTCCGAAGATCAGGTGCCAGGTGGAAATCTCAACGACTACATCCGCACCAACGCCGACGAGATGGCCGGTCGCGCGCAAGAGCTGGCCCAGGAGGCCCGCCGCGCCGTCAGCGCGCCAAACCCGCAGACCTACAAGATCATCGGCGTCGCACTCATCGTCTTCGGGGGACTATGGCTGATCAACATGCTGGACATTTCCTGGCTGCGCTGGCTGAATTATCACACCCTCTGGGGTATCCTGCTCATCGTCGGCGGCGTCCTCCTGCTGACCCGTCGTGTGCAGGGAGAATAACAAATTTCCTCAACGGATTGAACGGATTGAACGGAAAAATCCGTTTAATCCGTTCAATCCGTTGAACCGTTTTTGAAGGAGAAAAACCAATGGAAGAACGTGAATCATCCTCTTCTCGTCCGCGCCATCAGGAGTTTCATTTGGGCGGGCCGGCACTGCTGATTGGGCTGGGCGTCCTGCTGCTGCTGAAAAGCACCGGGCAATTGGCTGTCAATCTGTGGGATCTGCTCCAACTTTGGCCGCTGTTCATCATCGGCGCCGGGCTGGAGATGCTGATCGGGCGGCGGTCGCTCGTCGGTGCGTTTGTCGCGGCGCTGCTGATATTGGCGCTGTTCGCGGGCGGCGTCTGGTACGTGGGGCGGACGTCGCTCCGTGACGGCGACGCTGTGACCCTCCAGGAGCCGCTGGGGGACGCGGACAAGGTGCGCGTAGAACTCGCGCCGGCCGTCGCCCGGCTGCATGTCGGCGCGCTGATTGATTCAAACCGGCTGGTCGAAGGCGTCGTCCAACCCCACCCCAAAGAAGAAATCGAGCACGCTCTCTCCGCTGGGGCCACGCCGCGCCTCGTCGTCAAAACGGCGGAAAATACGTCTTTGGTGACCACCGGCGCGCCGCGCGTGTGGGACCTGGACTTTAATCCCGACGTCGCCCTCGATCTCTCCGTCAACATGGGGGTGGGAGACGCCAACCTGTCCCTGAAGCAACTGTCAGTGGAGCGGCTGGACATCAACGTGGGCGTCGGCTCCATCACCCTGCGCCTGCCCGACGAGAGTGACGCCGCCGTCACGCTCAACGCGGGCGTGGGTGCGATCACCCTCAAGACGCCGCCCGGCGTCGGCGTGCGCCTCCGCACCGACAGCGCCATCGTTGGCCGCGCGATACCGTCCACCTACAGCCGCGATGGCGACGTCTACACCTCGCTGGGCTACGACGACGCCAAGCACCATCTGAACGTCACCGTCGCCGTGGGGATCGGCAGTTTGACGGTGGTGGAGGATCGGGGAGAGTAGGATCAACGGATTGAGAGGAAGTGCAGTTTCGCGGCTACCCGCTGCGCAACCTGGCCGAGGGGATCAACGTCCGGTGGCTCGGCCCGCGCGGCGCGTTGGTGGTAGCCTGGCTGGTCACATCCATTCTCTTCGGAGCGGCGCACGCGGGCAACCAGAACGCCACCTTCATCAGTTCCTTCAACATCGCGCTGGCCGGGATTCTTCTGGGATTGGGCTTCGTGCTGACCGGGGAACTCGCCATCGGCATCGGGCTGCACATGACGTGGAATCTGTTTCAGGGGACGGTGTTCGGCTTCCCCGTGAGCGGCGGTCAGTTTGGCGCGTCCGTCTTCACCCTCCAACAAGGCGGCCCCGACCTGTGGACGGGCGGCGCCTTCGGCCCGGAGGCGGGCCTCATCGGCATCCTCGCCATGGCCGCCGGCTGCCTCCTCATCCTCGCGTGGGTCTGGCTGCGCCAACGACGCCTGGGGATACACGCGCCCCTGGCGGAATACACGCCCCGCACGCAACCTCCCGCCCAATGAAGACGTATTCCGTATTCCGTAGTGCGTAGTCCGCAAACGGAATACGGACTACGCACTACGGACTATTTCATTTCCAACCAGTTCTGCCCGATTTCCACATCCACCTTCAGCGGGACGACCAGTTCAAACGCGCCGCCCATCGCCTCGCGGAGCGTGGCAATGGTGACTTCTACTTCATCCTGTGGCGTCTCCAACACCAGTTCGTCGTGGACTTGCAGGATCATCCGCGCGCGTAGCCCTCGCTCCTTCAACATCCGATCCAGCCGCAGCATCGCCAGCTTGAGGATGTCCGCCGCCGAGCCTTGAATCGGCGTGTTGATCGCCATGCGGGCCGCCGCCTGCCGCTGCATCGTCGTCGCCGTGCTGTTGGACGACAGCTCCGGGAAGTAGCGGCGGCGGTGCAGCAGCGTTTCCACGTAGCCCCGCGTCGTCGCTTCCTTCTGGATGGCGTCCATGTAGGCGCGCACGCCGGGGAAGCGCGCGAAGTAGCGCGTGATGAACCCATCGGCCTCGCTCACCTCGATGCCCACCTGCCGCGCCAGCCCGTAGGCGCCCTGCCCGTAAATCAGCCCGAAGTTGACGGCTTTGGCGATGCGGCGCTTATCATACGTGACTTCTTCCAATGGCAGCTCATAAACGGCGGCGGCGGTGGTCGCGTGGATGTCCTCGTCGCGCCGGAAGGCCGCCAGCAGCCCCGCGTCCCCCGACATGTGCGCCATCACGCGCAGCTCCACCTGCGAGTAGTCCGCCCCCACCAGCGTCCAGCCCTCCTCGGCGACGAACGCGCGCCGCACCCGCCGCCCTTCCTCCGTGCGGATGGGGATGTTCTGCAAATTGGGGTTGGCCGACGACAGCCGCCCGGTCACGGCCCCCGTCTGGTTGTATGAGGTGTGAACGCGCCCGGTGTGCGGATTGATTAGTTGCGGCAGCGCGTCCACGTAGGTGGACTTGAGTTTCGTCAGTTCGCGGTAGTTCAGCAGCGCGGCCACCACCGGATGCGCGGTCTGCAAATCTTCCAACACGTCCGCGCGGGTGGAATAGTGACCGGATTTGGTCTTGCTGACGCCCTTCGTCGGCAGATGCAGCCGCTCGAACAGCACTTCCGCCAACTGCTGCGTGGAGTTGATGTTGAACGCGCCGCCGGCCTGCGCGTAAATTTCCTGCTCCAACGAGACCAGCCGCGTCTCCAACTCGCCGGAAAGCGTCTTCAACCAGCCCACGTCCAGCTTGACGCCGTGCATTTCCATCGTGACCAGGATCGGCAGCAGCGGCATTTCAAGGTCGGCGAACAGCGGCCATTGGGCGTGCGCCTCCAATTCGGGACGCAGCGCGTCGGCCAGCCGGTACGTCATCCGCGCGTCCGCCGCCGCGTAGGGGACGACCTGCGCCAGCGGCACGGCGTCCATCGTGATCTGCTCCCGCCCCTTCCCAATCAGCGATTCGATCTCCGTCATCCGCACGCCCAGGCGCGCGGCGGCCTGCGCCTTCAAGCCCAGCTCGTGCGACGCGGGGTTGTGGACCCACTCGGCGATCATCGTGTCGAACAGGGGGCCAGCCACCGGCAGGCCGTGCCGCGTCAGCACCTCGATGTCGTATTTGAGGTTGTGCCCGCGCTTGGTGATGGCCGGGTCGGCCAGCAGCGGGCCGAGTTGCGCCTGGATCGCGTCCAGCGGCAGCGCCGGCTCGCCCTCCGGCGCGCGCACGGGGATGTACCAGGCCGCGTCGGCGCGGTCGGTGACGGCGATCCCCACCAGGTCGGCCAGCATGGAATCCACGCCGGTCGTCTCCGTGTCCACCGCCAGCACGGACGCCTTCCGCCACTGCGCCGCCAATTCGGCCAACTGCGCCGCGTCCGCAACCAGGTGATACGCCTCTGCGTCGGGGATGGCGGCCGCCGGTTCTTCCGGCCCAGCGTCGAACAGCGACAACTGCCCACTGCCCGGTTTGCCACCCAGCTTCCCCCAATCTGGTACACGACTCAGCAGGGTGCGGAACTCCAACGTCCGCATCAAGTCCAGCACAGCCTCGCGGTTGAAGGCCGCGTCGGGCCGCGCCGATTCCAACGCCAGCGTGACCGGCGCGTCGCACACGATCCGCCCCAACTTCTGACTGAGGTAGGCCGAGTCGCGCCCGTCCGCCAACGCTTTCTGGTAACGTCCCGTCAGATCGTCCAAATGCGCGTAAATCGCGTCGAGCGAGCCGTATTGTTGCAGGAACGTCGTCGCGCCCTTCTCCCCCACCCCCGCCACGCCGGGGATGTTGTCGGACTTGTCGCCCACCAGCGCCTTGAGGTCCACGAGCTGCGACGGATCCAACCCGTACCGCTCGCGTACTTTGTCCGGCGTGTAATACAGTGTATCGGAGAACTTGCGGCCGGACGTCAGCACGGTGACGCGCTCGTTGACCAGTTGCAGCGCGTCCCGGTCGCCAGTGACGATGACGACGGCCAACCCTTGCGCCGCCGCTTGCCGCGCCAGCGTGCCGAGCAAATCGTCGGCCTCGAAATCGTCCAATTCCACCAGCGGGAAGCCGAACGCCTGCACGATCTGCCGCACGCGCTGCATCTGGACGCGCATCTCGTCCGGCATTTGGGGGCGATGGCCCTTGTAGTCTGCGTACTCGCGCACGCGAAACGAGGGGCCTTTGTCAAACGTGACGATGAGGTAATCCGGCTTTTCGCCTTCCAACACCGAAAGCAGCATCGAGGTGAACCCGAACGAGGCGTTGGTCAGTTCCCCGGCGCTCGTCTGCATATCCTGCGGCAATCCAAAATATGCCCGGTACGCCAGGGAATGACCATCAATGAGGACAAGTTTCTTGCGTGACATCCCATCCTCCTGCAAGGCTATAGATGATGAAGATATAAAACGTGAAACGTGAAACGTAAAGCCTGTACAGTAAGGTCATCACGTTTCACGTTTCACGTTTTACGCCCTCGGAGTTAATGCTTGGCGATAATCAACCCCGAAGGCGTCTGAGTTTCTGAAGAAGCCGGCGGTTGGGGACGCGGCTGCGGCGTGGATGTGGGGGCGGGGGGCGCGGCCTCTTGGGAAGCATACTGAAGCGCGATCTGCCGGATTTGCGCCAATTGCGCGGCGGCATCCGCGTTGCCCTCTTGCTGCGTGGACGCTTCGAGGTTGTCCAGGAGTTGGAAGAACCCCGCGCCTAACAGGCCCTTGTTCTGTTCCAACAACTGGCGCGTCTGTTCCTCGGAGGGCGACATCAACAGACGCCGCGCCAGCACCACTTCGGGCGGCATGTTCTCCTCCATCACCTGCGAGAGCACGCGCGCGATTTTTTGCAGCGCGTCCAGCATTTGCTGATTCCCCTGCTGCCGCGCCTCTTCCAACTCGGTGCGCAGCACGTAGGCAAACGTGTCGTCCAGTTCCGAGAGGTGACTGCGCGCCATCACCAGCGGGTTGTCGGTGCCGAGCATTTTCTGCAATAACTCGGCGCGCTCCCCCATCACCGCCTGGCTGGCCTGGCTCAATTCCTCGCGGATGTCCAGGATGAGGCGGCGCAGCGCGCTCAGGCGCTCCTTCTCCTCCGGCGTCTCTGCAGCGTCAATGCGCCGCACGATGCGCTGGAAGAAGGCGTAGTCCATAAAGTTCAGCCCCGACTGCACCAGGGCCGTCACCGTCGTGTCGTCCGGCGCATCCACAAGGGCCTGAAGCAGCGATTCGCGGCTCGGATTTTCGGCGAACGCGCCGATGACCTCGGTGCGCTTTTGCAGCAGTTGGCCGGTCTCCGTGTGCTCGACGACGTATTCGTAAACGTCGCGGAACTGCTTGAAATCCGCACTCTCCGGGCCGCCCATCGCCGCCATTTGCAGCGTGTACTGCATCAAGCTGAAGAACGCCTCGTCCATTAAGGCCACATTATCCGCCAACAGCGCCTCGCGCTGATCCGCCGGAGCGGTGATCAACTGCGTCAGCAGCTCCCGCTGGCGGCGGCTGTGGTCCAAATCATCGTCGGTCACGCCTTCCAGCTCTAACACCCGCTTGACCAGCGTTTCGATATTGATGAACGTTTCCGGCTGCAAGAGGTAGCCCTTGCGCTCCTCCATCGGCATCGCGTTCATCAACTGGCGCGTCAGCGTCCCGGCAGCCTTCTGGCGCTCGACCTCCGAATTGCCAATGCCCATCGGCAAGTACAGCAGGGCGACGTCCTTCTCCGGGTCGTGATAAATAAACGGCAGATTCAGCGGCCCGCCCATCCCACACGAAGGACAGACCGACATGTTGACCATACCGCCCATCACCCGGCCTTTCACTTCCGGATCCACGCGGACGTCCAAAATCTGTTCCACCGGGGTCTGGAAGCGGCTTCCACACGCCGGGCAAGTCACAGCAGCATAATATCTTGGTGGCATACAACTAACTCCTTATTCTATTTTTTAAAACTGATTCGTAAAACGTGAAACGTAAAACGTAAGGTTTTTACAGTGAAATCATCACGTTTTACGTTTTACGTTTTTAATCTTCCGGTAACAACACCATCGGCAGCAGCGCTAATGCGGTTTCGCGCGGGAGCGCCGCATAGAACGTCGCACCCTGGCCGGGGCGGCTTTGCACCCAGCAGCGTCCGCCGTGCGCCTTGATGATGGCGCGGGTCAGATACAACCCCAACCCCGCGCCCGACGCCGCGCGCGTCTCCGGGCCTTCGACGCGATAGAAACGCTCGAAAATCTTCTCCTGCTCGTCCAGCGGGATACCCACGCCCTGATCGCTCACCGAGAACATCACTTCGGCGGGAGTAGCCTCGCCGCGAATCACCACCTCGCCCCCGCGCGGCGAGTATTTCAGCGCGTTAGAGACGAAATTGTCCAGCGCCTGCTCCAACCGCTGCGGATCGCCCCGGATGATGGGGAAATCGTCGGGGAACGCCAGGCGTAATGTGTGGCTGTGGGACTGCGGGCGATAGCGCTCGCCGACCCGCTGCGCGATCAGGCGCAAGTCCACGTCCTCCACGTCGCGGAACGGCAGCCCACCGGCTTGGAGCCGCGACACGTCGAGCAAGTCGTCCACCAGCCGCGCCAGCCGATCCGCTTCCTCGGTAATCGCCCCCAACATCTCTTCCTGTAACTGCGCGTTGCGGCGGGCAGCAGGGCGGCTCAACGTCTCGGCGTAACCCTTGATAATCGCCACTGGCGTCTTCAGCTCGTGGGATACCACGGAAATAAACGTATCCTTGAGCACGTCGGCCTCGCGGAAGCGCGTGATGTCGCGGACGATGCCGATGATGTTCAACACACCGCCTTTCGCCGTCATCAGGGGCGCGTAGGTGATGCCGACGGACACGACGCTGCCGTTGCGCCGCCGCAGGTCGCCCTCGACGTACAGGGCGCGTCCCTCGCGGGTCGGCCAGCCCTGCGTCACGGCCTGCGCCAGCGTCATCGGCGAGTTCTGCCTGGCCCACGTAATGACCTCATCGTGCGAACGGTTGAGCGCGTCCGCCATCGGCCAGCCGGTCAGCGACACCGATGCCTGATTGAAGCGTTCGACGGTCAAATCGGGGCGAAGCACCATGATGCCGTCCGCGCTGGCTTCGAGCAGCGCGTCCAGACGGCGGCGCTCGGTGACGGCGGATTCGTACAGCCGCGCGTTGTTCACGGCGATGGCGGCGTAGTCGGCGAAGCTGCGCAGGATTTGCCGGTCGTCCGGGGAAAAGAGCAGGCTGTGGGAGCGGAAGACGAAGATAACGCCCAGGAAGTCCTGCTCCACGAACATCGGCAGCGCGACCACCTGGCGGAGCAGCAGTCCGGTTTCCTGAGCGATCTCGCGCAGCTTTTCGGACATATCGGGCAAGTCAAAGTTCTGCGGACTTTCCACCGGCGGCAGGCCCATGACCAGCGGCTCAAACGCATCCACCAACGCCGGCGGCAGGCCATAGCTGGCCGAGAAGGAAAAGCCGTCTTTCGGATCGTGCAGCGCGATCAGCCCGACCTGGCCTTGCAGCATCTCCACCGAGGCCTCGATGATCAGACGCAGCACCGCACGCAGATTCAGGCGCGACACCATCGCCTGGGCAATGCTCAACAGGTAGTCGCGCTGGCGGGTCCGAAAGTCCAGGAAATTCAGCGACATCCGCGATCAGGCGCCCAGTTCGTCCAGGACGCGCTCAAAAATGCCCAGGGCCTCGTCCACGTGCTCGCGGCTGACGTTGAGCGGCGGCACAAAACGAATGGAGTTCGGCCCGGCGCCAAGGAGCAACAGGCCGTCCTCAAAAGCGTGATTGACGATGGCATTGCGCAGTTCCGGCGCGCGCTCACGTGCGGATGGGTCTTTGATAATCTCGATCCCCACCATCAGGCCGCGCCCGCGCACGTCGCCAATTGCCGGATGGCGCGTCTGGATGTCCCGCAGCTTCTCCATCAAATACGCCCCCATTGCGGCGGCGTTGTCCATCATCCCGTCTTCCAACAGGCGCAGCGTCACCAACGCGGCGGCGCAGGAGACGGGGTTGCCGCCGAAGGTGCTGGCGTGCGTCCCGGCCGGCCACGTCATCAACGATTTGCGCGCGATCATCGCGCCCAACGGCATGCCGGACGCGATCCCCTTCGCCACCGCCACGATGTCCGGCTCCACGCCCTCATGCTCAATGCCGAACCATTTGCCGGTGCGCCCCATCCCGCTCTGCACTTCATCCACGATCAGCAGGATGCCATACCGGTCGCACAATTCGCGCAACGCGGGGAAGAACGACGGCGGCGGCACGATGTACCCGCCCTCGCCCTGGATCGGCTCGACCAGGATACCGGCGACTTCGGTGGGACACAGTTTACGGGCGAACACGTAATCCTCAATGTAGCGGATGACGGCCAATCCCTGGTCGCCGTGCAAGTCGGAAAGCACCGGGCGATAGGGGTCGGGATAAGGCACGTGCGCCACCGGCGGCATCGCCGGAAGGAAGCACTCGCGCTGCACCGGTTTGCTGGCGGTGAAGGCCAGCGCGCCCATCGTGCGCCCGTGGAATCCGCCGTAGAAGGCAATGAAGTAATGCCGGTTGGTGGCATACAGCGCCAGTTTGATGGCCGCCTCGATGGACTCGGCCCCGGAGTTGGTGAAGAAGGCGCGCACCACATCGGTCATCGGCGCGATCCGGTCCAGATATTCGGCCAACTCGATCTGCGGCGGGTAGTAGAAATCGGTGCCGGACATGTGCAGGAACTTTTCCGCCTGCTCTTTGATGGCCCGGACGACTTCAGGGTGCGCGTGGCCGGTGGAAGTCACGGCCACGCCGCTGGTGAAGTCCAGGTAACGCAACCCGTCCACGTCCCAGACTTCCGTGCCCTCTCCGCGCGCCATCACAAACGGATAGCCGCGCGTGTACGAAGGCGACACGACCTCGCGATCTCGTTCAATAAAAGCAGCGGCCAACGGGCCGCGACATTTTGCTGTCATTGATTCCCCTTTCACCGGTTAAGGTCCTAAAAATGTGAATTCTTCGGCCATTTGCAGCGCCAGGGAACTGACGCTTTGTGGGAAAAGTCCCAGCCACAACGTTGCCCCTGTCAACACGATAATCAAGATCAGCACCACCGCGTCGTCTTTGCGGGCCAGGCGGCGGCGCTGCGGCGTCTGAGTTAACAAAATGCGGATCGCGCCGATAACGCCCATCATCACCCCGGCGCTGCCACTCAACGCCAAGAGCGCCTGGAAGAAGTTGTCTTCCACCATCAAACGGAACAATCCCCACCGTGCGGCGAATCCCAGGGAGAGGGGGAAGCCGGCCATGGCAACGCCGCCCACGATGAAGGCCACGGCGCGCCAGGGCGACTGCCATGCCAGTCCGGCCATCGCTTCTTCACGGTCGTCGCCGCCGCTTATGCGGCGCAGGCCGTCCAGGCCGATCGTCATCAGGCCGAGCGCCAGCGGGCGGGCCAACAACATCATCACGGTCAAGGCCACGCTGGCGGTCGATCGCGTTCCCAACGCGACGAACATTGCGCCGTTGTCCACCAACGTTGCGTATCCCACCAGCCGCCCCAGGCGGCGCTGGGATGCGGCCAGCGCGCCGCCAAGCCCCATCATCAGCAACCCCACGCCAATGATCAGCGGGCCAAAAAAAGCCTGCGTTCCCAACCAGGTGTAATCTTCGAGGTAGGCCAACAACATAAACCAGACCGTCCCCAGATTGACGGTGAAGAGGAACGTCACGACGGGCGGCGAACCATCCATCGCCACCGTCGAAAGCCACGACTGAAAAGGGACAGCGCCTAGCAGGATCGCAAACGAGAGGGCCAGCAACACTGTCGCTGATTGCAACACGCCCCGGTCGTTGGGAAATAACGTAAACCACTCCAGCAATAGTTGTGTCACCATCAGGCCCGGCAGCGCCAGGGTCGCGTAGGTCAAGTACCGCAAACCGCCCTTCGTACGCACCCCATAGCCCGTCCCCAACAAAGTCGGCGTCGCCTCCGTGACAGGGGGAAGCGCGACGTCCATCGGGACGGTATCGTCATCGGGGCCAGCCGGCGTCGGCGGCGACTGATCGCGCGGAAAGAGCGGTTCGTGGAGAGGGAACACCGCCAAAATCGCCGCCATCTCCACCAGCAGGGCCGCGTACACTACCTGTTCGACCATCAAGGCCGCCGCCAGCAGGGCCGTCATAGATAGCCCAATGGGGAAAAAGTTGGAATGGGGCAGCAGACGCCACGCGATCACGAACAGCCCGGCGGCAGTCAGGAAGATAAACGCCAGTGGCAACTGATCCACCGGTTTGATGACCAACTCCCGCCCCATCAGGTACAACGGCTCGCCCAGGACTACGCCAAATCGCTGGTAGATCAGGGTTTCGTTCAACGGCGACGCCGCAATGAGCAACCCGACAAAGGCCGCCGTCGCCGCCGCAATCCAGGCCATAAAGGCGGTCCAGCGGCGCAGCAGTTGCAACACCAGGGAGATCGCCAGGGGCAAACCGATGACAAATATCGGGCCGGCAATGGTCATTCCGTCACCTCGGCTACCGTCAAGTAAGAGATTGCCAGGCCAATGAGCAGGCTCACCATCACCATCAGCCCCGTGACCAACAGGCCAGGATCCCGCGAAGAATAGAAGATGTCCAAGGCCGCCAACAGGTTCAACACTCCGATCCCGGCGACGACGGCGTCATTCTCTTCGGCGCCGATAAACAGCACCGCCAGCACCCCCAGGGCGAAGCAGGCCAGGGCCAGTTCGGCGGACACAAAAGGCAGGACGTAACGCTGTGAGGCCAGGTAAGCCACTACGGTCATCGCCGACAGCAGCAAGATGCGAAAAGGCAGGTTTGCCGACCAGCGCCAGTGCATTCCGCGCTCCTTAACGGTTCGCTCGCGCATACGCGCGCTGATCAAAAACGCGCCGCAGATCAGCCATCCCACCACGATCTTTAACACAGCCAGCTCCGGGCGCGTGTCGAAGATACGTACAAACAGGATGCCGATGAAGAAGTATTGCATTACTAATGCCAGGAAACGCACCCGCCATTCGTTGATCAGGTAAATCGCGGCACCGGTCAGGAAGATGCCCCATATCGCCGGCGTCGAAGCCAGCGAGGACAGGTGACTCAACCACAGGACGAAAGGACTCATCGGTTCATCACCACCAATAGGACCAGGAGCATAATCAGCAGCGACCACACCATCGCCCCGCTGCCCTCAACGACCTCGGAGGCCAACCGCACTACCCCTAACAAGTTCCCCGTCCCCCGCCACATCGCCCGGAAGAACCACTGCAAATCCAGGAACTCCAGGAGGGGATACCACTGCACGCGCCAGGGCCGCGCCCAGACCCGCCAGCGCGCCGCACCCGCCGCCAGCAGCAGCGACAATCCCCACAACGTCAACCCCACCCACGAAAACGGTATTTTTTCGGGGAAGCTGGGCATCGCCAGCAGTAAGATGATGAAGATTGCCATACTTGCAATCAGTCCCACCCGCAGCCACGCCCACGGCGGCGCGGGAGTACCGCCGGAGCGCGGCAGGCTTTCACCCAACAAGACCGCCGCGACCAACGCGCCGCCAACGATCAGCAGCAGCCGACCTGACCAGGATAGCTCGCCCAGCAGCGCCCAGAACAGTGGGCCAAGCGGCGACGGCGGCGTTCCGATGGCAAACAACACCGCGACAATCACCGGCCAGCTCCAGGCCGCCGCATGGGAATCACGCCCCCGCGCCATAATGACCACGGCGCCCGCCGCAATCCACACGGCGGCGGCCAATAACAACCCATCGGCTACTCCCAAGGCGCCCGCTCCCGTAATGCCGCTCAACAGGACCGCGTGCCACGCGCGCAGCGTGATCCGCTGTCGCCGCGCCGTCCAGGCCAGCAAACCATTCCAGAAAACCGAGAACCCCCCCCACACCAGAAACCAATCGGGCAAACGTTCCACGCCGGGCAAGGATAAGATTCGGTACAACAACCCCACCCCCATCAGCGGGCCGACCATGGAGGTCAGGCTCAAAATGCGCGTTTTTCCCAGGCGCTGCGGGAACACAATGTGAAAGGGAAACAGGCCGATGCGCATGCCGGCAGCCAGGAGCAGCAACGTCAACATCGGTGAGGACGGCCACATCAGCCACCACAGGTCGCTCTCACCGGCGCGCAGCAAAAGCAACGAAACCGACCACAGGACAATGGAGGATATACCATGAATCACCAGGCCCAGCGTCACCCGTTCGCCGCCGACGCCGATGGTGAGACTTACCGCAGACCACACCAGATCGAACACCGCCCAGGTAGCCAACGTGGTCAACAAAGAATCGGCGGCCAAAGAGGCGTTCACGATCAACAACATGCCCAACATCAACGGGCCGACCATAGCCATCGTTTCCCGACGTTCTACCAATTCCACACACGTCGCGCCGGCAAAAACCGCGGCCAACGTGAAACCGCACCACCAAAGCCCCGGCGTGATCTCCAACAACACCTGCCCTCCCAACATTGCCGCCGGCGACCAGATCGAAAACATCCATCGGCCCTCCGAAGGCGACAACAGCCAGAGACACGCCATCACCGTCAACCAGATGGCGGTTAAAGGCTTATGCAGGGGGCGAAACCGGGCAAATGAGGCAATTCCTAATAGCAACAAGGCGCCGCCGAGACCGGCGCTGAACCACAGTGGATAAAAATAGCCTATCATTGAGCTTATCGTCCCAGGGACAGCCATGATCAGAGCGTCAGGCGACATCCCGAACCAAAATTTTAACACATAAAAGCGGCCTGACAAGAAAACGAAGATGCCCTTTGACTTGCCCTCCCATTGCGGTAGAATAGCCTCGAAACGTGAGGAAACTCTTTATTTTCTGTCATTTCTAATTGTATAGAAAGAGCGTTTATGGAACCCACCATCTTAAACCAGCGTTATCGTCTCGTGGAACTGGTCGGGACCGGCGGAATGGCAACTGTCTTCCGGGGGCAGGATTTGCTACTGGAGCGCACCGTAGCCGTCAAATTCCTGCGCGAGCCGTATGCCAGCGACCCGGTTTTCCACCAGCGTTTTATGGAAGAAGCCCGCGCCGCCGCCCGCCTGGATCATCCTAACATCGTGCGCATCTACGATGTAGGTGAAGACGAGCACGGTCACCCCTACATCGTCATGGAGATGGTCGAGGGCGAGGACCTCAAGGCGCTGTTCAAGCGCTTCGCCCCACTCCAGGTCTCCCAGGCGTTGAACTTGACGCGGCAAATTTGCGCGGGCGTCGGCCATGCCCACCGGGCCGGCATTGTCCACTGCGATCTGAAGCCGCAAAACATTCTGGTCACGCCGGAAGGGCAGATCAAAGTCGCCGATTTCGGCATTGCGCGCGCGCTGCAAACCGAGGACGCCGACGCGCAACCGGAAGCCATCGTCTGGGGCAGCCCCCACTACATCTCGCCGGAACGCGCCGCCGGCAAACCACCGGTTGCCGCCTCGGATGTGTACAGTATCGGCATTATCCTCTACGAAATGCTGACCGGCGTGCCCCCCTTCCACGATCCCGACGCCACGCAGCTCGCCCTCAAACATCTGCGCGAGCAGCCGGCGCCGATGACCAGCCTCAATCCACGCACACCGCCAGGCCTGGAATGGTTGGTCAAAAAGGTGTTGGACAAAGAGCCGGCCAACCGTTATCGCAATGCCGATCAGTTGGGGATGGCCATTGATGAGTACTTGCGCCAGGGCGAGAGTATGACGGTAGCGCAAAGCGCCGTCATCCCCGCACTGACCGTCGGGCCTGTCTCGCAAGTCATTCCTACCCCACCGGTGACGACTTCCGCGCCGATAGTGGTGGATGCACCTTCTGTTTATGAAGGCCCAGATTTCAAGTTATGGACGCTGATAGCGATCGCCACCTTGCTCGTCGTAGGGTTGGTCCCCTTATGGACGCTGGTAATACACAAGTACATGCCCACCGCCCCGGTCGCTACGCCAGTGCTCAAGCAGCCGACGCCCACGGCCACAGCGGCGGAAACCATGGTCAGCGTGCCCAATCTCGTCGGCCTCAGCGCCTCCGATGCGCAGCGCATGGCCGAAAGTCTCACCCTGCGCATTGAAGTCATCGGAGAACAGGAAAGCACCACCGCGCGGGCCGGCGCCGTCCTGCAACACACCCCAACTGCCGGCAGCCGCGTTTCGGCCGGCACCACCATCAGTGTGATCCTGGCGTCGGGGCGCGCGTTTACCCTGCCTGACGTGCTGGGATATGACCTGGAAACCGTCCGGGCAGGATTGGAGTCTGAAGGGTTGTTCCTGACCGTCGAGGAAATATGGAGCATTGAGACCAAAGGGCGGATTCTCCAACAAACGCCGCTGGGGGGGGTGGAAGTTCGCGCCGGCGACACGGTCACCCTCACCGTCAGCGGCGGCATCCACCAGCCGCTGCCGCTCCAGGCCAACCTTAACCAGCAGGTGATTTTGGAGGAAGCGCTGGTTTCCCAATTGGAATTCCGCCCCGGCGACACCCTGCCGCTCACGCTGCGGTGGCGGTGCATCCAACCGCTCGCCCGCTCCTACAAAGTCTTCATCCATGTGCTGACGCCGGATATGAGCGCGTCAGTTGCCCAACAAGACATTGAACCGGTCAACGGCCTGCGCCCCACCACCAGTTGGACCACCAACGAAGTCATCAACGACCCGCACCAAATCACCCTGCCGGCGGAAACGCCGGTGGGCAGATATCAGGTTCGCGTCGGTCTCTATGACGACGCCGGACGGCTCCCTGTCGTGGATGCCGGAAAAACCGAGGTATTTGCTGATACTATCTTTGTTATGTATATTGAGATTAAGTAAGAGGGTGACTTTACTGTGACCGTGCTGCGCCCCGTCACGATAAAAAATTGCCTCTTACCGCACAGCTCTAGCCGCGTCTGCGGGGCAGAAGTCAAATGGCCCTTCGCGTAAAATGGAGCCAACTGAATCCAACATCGGACTTTCACGGATTTGCTGGTATAATGAGTCCATGCACATTAATGGAAGTCACAGGGCAATGATGAATACCATTGCCCACCTGGGACCTTAGGAGGCATAAGTATGAAATCGAAACCAGGGAGCAGCAATTTTATATACCTGCTCATCATTATGGCCGTGCTCTTCCTCGTATGGAATTACGTATCCGGGACAGAGCCGGGTGTCACTATTCCCTTGAACCAAATTGCAGAAGACGCAAAGGCCGGAAAAATTGCCAACATCCAGGTGCGCGGCGACGATCTCAGCGTCACTTATAAGGAAGCCGATAGTCAGGGGATTGCGATTGTCAATTCCCGCAAAGGGCCGGAATCATCGCTGATGGAACAACTCAAAGCGATGGGCGTCACCGAAGAGGTGTTACGAAACATCACCATCGAATTCGCCGAACCCACCGATTGGAGCACGATGATCAACCTGGGCATCACCGTCCTGGGTATGGTAGTGTTGGGCATCTTCTTCTACTTCTTCATCCGCCAGTTCCAAGGAGCGAACAACCAGGCGATCTCTTTCGGCAAGAGCCGCGCGCGGATGTTCTCCGGCGACCGTCCCACCATTACCTTTGGGGACGTGGCCGGTATTGAAGAATCCAAAGAGGAACTGAAAGAAGTCGTCGAATTCCTCAAAGAACCACAGAAGTTCATCAACCTGGGCGCGCGCATCCCCAAGGGCGTGCTCCTGGTTGGCGCGCCGGGCACCGGCAAGACGATGCTGGCGAAAGCGGTTGCCGGCGAGGCTGGCGTACCCTTCTTCAGTATCTCTGGTTCCGAATTTGTCGAAATGTTCGTCGGTGTGGGCGCGAGCCGGGTGCGCGACCTCTTCGACCAGGCCAAGCGCCACAGCCCATGCATCATCTTTGTGGACGAAATTGACGCCGTCGGGCGCTATCGCGGCGCGGGACTCGGCGGCTCCCACGACGAGCGCGAGCAGACACTCAACCAGATTTTGGTAGAAATGGACGGCTTCGACACCGATACCAATGTCATCATCATGGCCGCCACCAACCGTCCCGACATCCTCGACCCCGCGCTGCTGCGGCCGGGCCGCTTTGACCGGCGCGTGGTGATCGATCAGCCCGACATTCGCGGGCGCGAAGCCATCTTCCGCGTCCACACGCGCGGCAAGCCGGTCTCCGCGACCGTAGACCTCGCCGAGTTGGCGCAGTCCACCCCCGGTTTCGTCGGCGCAGACATTGAAAACGTCGTCAACGAAGCGGCCATCATCGCCGCCCGCCACAACAAGCGCCGCATTGACATGCCGGAATTCCAGGAAGCCATCGAGCGCGTCATCGCCGGGCCGGAACGCCGCAGTCGCGTCATCTCTGAGGAAGACCGCGAAGTCTTCGCTTATCATGAGGCCGGGCACGCCGTCGTCTCCTACGTCCTCCCCAAATGCGACCCGGTGCGCAAAATCTCCATTGTCGCGCGAGGGATGGCCGGCGGCTACACCATCACGCTGCCGGAGGAAGACCGGTATATCATGCAGCGCGGCAAGCTGGAAGCGCAAATGGCCGCCATTCTGGGGGGCCGCGCCGCCGAAGAACTGGTCTTCAACGAAATCAGCACCGGCGCCTCCGACGACCTGGATAAGGTTTCCAAGGTCGCCCGCGCCATGGTGATGCGCTACGGGATGAGCGAAAAACTGGGGCCGATGGTCTACGGGCGCAAGGAAGAACTGGTCTTTCTGGGCAAAGAAATCGGCGAACAGCGCGACTACAGCGAATCTATGGCCGAAACGATTGACGCCGAAGTCAAAAAATTCGTCACCAATGCCTACGAACAGGCTAAACAAGCCCTGGCCGAAAACCGGGATAAATTGGATCGGGTGGCGCGGTATCTGTTGGAACGCGAAACTCTGTCTTCCGAAGAATTCATCGCCTCCATGGAGGGGCGCACCCTCCCCGCGCCTGCCCGCGAAAGAGTGAGCACTCCGCCGCCGGTCGAGCCGGTGCTCAAGCCGGTGGCAGCAGCCGCGTAACCATTTGTTGAGACAACCAACCCCCAGTTCAACCAAACTGGGGGTTTATTTTTGTTTAACCAGAGTATAATGAAAAGATGAACAAACGTAAGCTATTGCGTAAAATCTTAAACTCCCCACAGAACGTCAAATTCAGTGACATGCTTGCTCTGGTTGAAGCCTTTGGATTTCATTTATCGCGTATGAGCGGCAGTCATCATATTTTCTTTCATCCGGGTATACCAGAACTGGTCAACTTACAGAATGTCAATGGACAAGCCAAACCGTATCAAATACGTCAGTTTATCAAACTGATCGAGCGTTATAATTTGCAGTTGGGAGACGATTAAATGCAAGACTACCATATCAACATTTTTTATAGTGAGGAAGATAGCGGTTATATCGCCGACATCCCCGATCTGGAAGCCTGTTCAGCCTTTGGTGAAACGCCGGGCGAGGCATTGAAGGAAGTTGAAAAAGCAAAATCCCTTTGGCTAGAGGCGGCGCACGCCGAGGGGAAACCAATCCCGCGGCCACGTTACCGTCCGATCATTTACCAAGTCTCACTGGCGTGGGCAGGCGCCTAACCTACAGACAAACGGCTACCACGAAGCCCTCCATCGGAAATTCCTAACAGATGATATGTACTTTATTCCCATCCCCCTACTTTCCAGGTTGCTATCCCATCCCTATCCGCTTTCTCTATGGCACGGCTGCCGAGATTAACTTTTGGGATGTCGTCTTCTATCGCGCGCACCAAAGCGAGGGCGAATTTGACACATCCACGCAGGAGTTGGTGGCGCAGACCGGCCTGACGCGCCAAATGATCGGGCGACTGCGGCAGCAAGCCCTAGCAGCGGGCGACCTGTACGAAGACAGTTCCTTGCACGACGGGCGGCGCTTCGTGTTGCGCCTCCCCGCCGACCTCAACCTGACCAAAGGCGTCGTCTGGAAGCCGCTGGACTACGTGCGCAACGGCTGGCTACATCGCGTTACGCCGGCCGTCCCCAAGCGCGTGCTGAACCTCTACTTGCAACAGCCCCGACAGCGTGTCTATCGGTTGACGCCGGTCTACATCGCGGCCAAGTGTGTGCGCCGATTCCTGTACGAAGTCTACGAGCCGGCCGTCCCACTCAATCAGGCTGACATCGGCAAAGCGCTGCGACTGCTGGTGCGGTTGGGACTCTTCGTCCCGCAAGACGACGGCTACCGCATTGCCTGGGAAACGTTCGCCACCCCGGCGCCTGCGGCCGGGCCTGACTCCGATGCGCCGGATTGGCGCGGCCATCCATATTATCTCCAGGCCGCCGTGCTTCATGCCGACCGCGCTGCCCAGACCTTGGAATTGGTGGACGTTGGCAACTACGACTTTGAAACGCACTTCCAGGAAATCTTCCGCGACCTGGCCTACGTCCGCCTGGCTGATTACGAGCGGCTGAAGGCGCGGGTGCAGCGGTATCGTCACCGCCCGCCCGACAAAAACCGCTGGCGGAACGTCTGGCGCGCGTTCCAACGCGCTTTGCAGCGGCAGCAGACCCGGTTCACCGGCGCCAAGCAGGTCATCCCGCTGGAGAACGGCGGCAGCAGGGTGACGCTCAGCCTCGATCTGGGCGCACGTGAAGCCGAAGCTGTCGCCGTGGTGTTGGTCAGCCGGCTGGAATGGCCGTGGATGCTGGCCACCCAACCGTCCCTGCCTACCGTACAGTTGACGCTCTATGCGGATTCACAAATTCTCTATCGGTGGGAAAATACCCTCGGCGATACCGAAAAACGGTTGCCGCTGCCGTTCCAAGTCTGGAATAGCGACGTGGTGTGGACGTTTCAGGCCGCTTGCAATACTCCACAACCGGGGGCGCACGTTGAGGTCTGGCTGGAAGCACAGTTGAGGAAATAGATGGCACTACAACCCGGCGCTCACGTTGGTCGCTATGTCATCCAGAGCGAAATCGGCGAAGGCGGATTTGGCAAAGTTTACTGCGCCTGGGACCCAGAATTTGCGCGGCGCGTCGCTATCAAAGAACTGCTCCACGACGCGCCGGGGCTAACACCGCAGCAGTATGCCCAACACCTGGGACGCTTCAAGTTGGAACGTAAGGTGCAGGGACAATTCCAGCACCCTCACATCGTCAGTGTCTACGATATGGTACAGCAAGACGAGAGTGAATATCTCGTCGAAGAATTCATCTCCGGCGGCGCCCTGGCTGACCTGATCCTCCGCGCCGGGAAACTGCCGCCGGAACAAGTCGTCCAGATCGGCGTCGAGCTGTGCCAGGCCATCACCGCCGCCTGGCAACGCGACATCGTCCACCGCGACATCAAGCCGAGCAACGTCCTGCTCACAGAAGACGGTCACGTCAAACTCACCGACTTCGGGATCGCGCAAATCGGACAATTGAGCCAGCGCACGCAGACCGGCGATCCGCACCCCGGCACCCCCACCTACAAATCCCCGGAACAGGAGCAGGGCTACGGCTACCTGGACGAGCGCTCCGACATTTACGCGCTGGGTCTGACGCTCTACGAAGCCCTCACCGGCGCGCGCTACAAACGCGAGCGCGTCGCGGTGCGCCGGCTGCGATCTGATGTGCCGAAAAGCCTGGAAGCCGTCATCATGCGCGCGTTGGCCGCCGAACCGGAAGAGCGTTACCAGCACGCTGCCGACTTCGCCGCCGCCCTGCAACAGGCCCTCAATCCCACCTATGGGCTTGTGGGATTGTGGGCTGGCGGCGCGATCATCCTCATCCTGGGGCTGCTGGCCGTCTGGCAACTGCGTCCCGCGCCGCCGCCGGCCTTCACGCCTACGCCATCCGCCACCCACACCGCCACCGCGAGCGTCGCCGTCAGCGCGACGCCATCCGCCAGCCCGCCTTCGACCACCCGCCCGCCGGACGCCGCTACCATGACGCCCACTCGCATCCCAACCTCGACGCCCGCGCCCGTCGTCGCCGCCACGGATACGCCAACGCCGGGCGCCACGCCCACGCCCCGCGTCACGACGCCGCAGTTGGTCGCACCGGATTGGGGCGTCGTGGGCAATTCCGCCCGTTGGACGCTGGAATGGAGCGGCACGCTACCCGGCGCTGCCTACGGCTACCGCGTGCTGCTCAGCCACAACGGCGCGCAACACAGCAGTTCCCTGCTCACGGCCAATGAATGGACGGTGGACCTCCCCGGCGGGGAAACGTGGGGCGAATGGCGGTGGATGGTCGTCGTCGTCCCCAAAGAGAACGGGCAAACCATCCTCGCCCACTCTGAAGAGCGCCCTTTCTATTACAATCCCGTCGGCCCCCCGCTCAGTCCCATCAAGACGCCCACGCCCTGACCATGACCGTCGAATACTTCATCCAGACACCCCCGCCCTATCCCCACGAAGCCGACGCGCTGCGCCGGCTGGCGCAGCAGATGCACCGCGCCTTCGCTGCGGTCGAGCCGTTTTATCTGGTAGCGGCCAACGTCCACTTCTGGGAAGCACAGGCGGACGCGCTGATCTTCACGCCCCACGCGCTCGTCGTGATCGAACTAAAAGCGTGCCACGCCCCGGTCAGCGGACGTCCGCACGGGCCGTGGCGCATCGGGGCCGCCGTACTGCACGGCGGCAGCGCGGAAAATCCGTACCAGCAGATCGTCGCGCTGCGCCAGACCTTCATCAAGTACCTGGATCGCAACCGTCGCCGGTTTCTCCCTGGCGAACGCGCCGCCGCGCTCAAAGGTCGGTGGGGACACGTCAGCGCGGCACTGGTGTTCGCACCCTGCCTGCATCCCGCAAGCGACATCGTCACGCCGCCAGAAGCCGCGCCCTGGCTCGGCCTGCTCGGCCTGAACGAAGTAGCCGAATTTGTCTTCTCGCGCGTCTCACCGCAGTTTGACCTGCGCCCGCAAGAATTGCGTGACCTGGCGCAGGTCGCGCTTGGCTGCCGTCCCTGGCCCGAGATAACGTCCATGCTTCCTGCCGGCCCTGACGCCGGACGTCTGTGGCTGCTGGATGCGGACGGGCGGCGCGCCTACGCCTTCCCCGTGCGCGACGGCCTGACGCTGGGGCGCTCGCAGGAAAACGACGTGGTCATCCCGCGCCGCTACAATCGCACATCCCGCGCGCACGCGCTGCTCCGCGTGCGCGGCGGCGACGTGTGGCTCTACGACCGGCAGAGCACGCACGGCGTTTACGTCAATGGTGCGCGCGTCGCCGCGCCGCATGGCGTCATGCTTCACGCCGGCGACGTCATCGCGCTGGGCACCGGCGAGCATCCCGCTGCCTGCCATCTGCTGTTTGAATCCCACACCGCCGCAGTCCCCCGCACCGAGACCACCGCCGAAACACAGCGATAAAATTTCATCCGTTCAATCCGTTCAATCCGTTGAGCAAGAAAGCGAAAAGCGGTCGGGCGTCCGACCGCTTTTCTGTAGATGGTAGTCCGCGCGGGGCTTGCGCCGCTGCGCCTTTCCGTGAGCCTATGACGCCTGCCCACCACCGCCGGATCGGAACCCATCACCGCGTCCGGCTGTCTCTGGTCTCCGGGCCACTTCGGCGGCGCGCCGCCTAAGCCCGTGATTGCGTTCATCCTACCACAGTTTTCGCCATAGGCGAAAGAGTGTTAACGAAACTTTTTCCCGCGCGCTGCCTCGCAAAAACAGAAGTGTGACCATTTCCCCTGGCGAGCCTCCTTTCGTAGTACGCTATACCCAAGTCAACGCAATAGCATGATGAAGGTCTTTACCAAGAATCCGCACGAATCCACACGAATCTGATACCGTGGATTCGTGAAAATTAGTGTAGATTCGTGGTTTATTTTTCAAAGGGAGGCAACGATGAATAATTTGAAATACTATCTCAGTGTGCTGTTGTTGATGGCCGGCCTGCTCCTGTGCAGTTGCCAGGCGACCGGCGGCCCGACTGCGGCTCCCGCGCCAACGGGCGGGCTGGAAGGCATCGTCTCTGACGCCAGCACCGGGCAGCCCATCGCCGACGCGCAGATCACGATGGCCGGGCAGGCGGGCGTGTTCACCATCGCCAGCGACGCCGGCGGCAGCTACCGGGCGGATGCGCTTGCCGAGGGCGCGTACCTCGTCAGCGTGCAGGCCACCGGCTACTACGTCGGCGCGATCCAGGTCGGCGTCGTCGCCAATGTCGTGAGCAGCGGCAACGTTTCGCTGACGCCGGACGTGGTCGCCGTCGTCACCGTCGTCGCCACACCAACTCCCGGCTCCACGGCCACGCCCGCGCCGACTTCCACACTAGCCCCCACCCCCACGCCGCTCCCCACGGATATGCCGACGCCCATACCGACGGCGACGCCCACCGCCGCGCCCACCGCCAAACCCCGCCCGCGTGCGACCGCCATCCCCGCCATCAGTTATAAAGCGCCGCGCCTCGTCGCGCCGCTCGACAAAAGCGTCTTTCGCAGCATCCGATGGCTCACCTTCACCTGGGAAGGGCCGGGCTGTCTCGGCGCCGATGAGTATTACGTCGTCAGCATCCCACATCCACGCGGCGCGGAAGAAGCCTGGGTAAAGGGAATGACCTGGACCGCCCCCGATTACCTGTACTTACTCCTGCCGGATTCGCGCGAGCTGACGTGGAGTGTTTCCATCCGCCGCCACACCGGCGAATACCCCAACGGCCAGTGGAACGGGCCGATTGTCAGCCCCATCAGCGAAGTCTGGCGCTTCTCTTGGTATATCGAAGGAAGCCCCGCCAGCCCGCTGCCCACGCCGGTCAGCCCACTGGCGACGCCCGCGCCATAGACGGCAAGTTGTAAAATCCCCCCTCTATGCTATAATCCCCTTCGTTTGGAGAGGTAGCATAGTCCGGTCTAATGCGCGCGCCTGGAGAGCGCGTGAGCCGAAAGGCTCCGAGGGTTCAAATCCCTCCCTCTCCGCCACACAAAAACGGCGACTGATGACAGTCGCCGTTTTGATTTTGTCATGGCCTATGGTGTTTTGCGATTTCGGGCTACGCCTGAAATTGCAAAATATCCCAGAATCTCACTTCAACAGCCAACCCAACATTTCCACGCTGAAAATCAGCGTCAACGCGCCGCCCAAGATGATGTAGGGGCCGTAGGGAATGGCCGTCTGCAACGAGCCGCGCCGCGATATGAGCACGGCCGCCGCCCCCACCCCGCCGAGCAGGAACGCCAAGAGCAGCGCCTCCAGCACCAGGGGAAAGCCTACGATCGCCCCCACGTAGGTCGCCAGCGTGATGTCCCCCTCGCCCAGAGCGCCCTCGCCAAAGGCGGCCACGCCCAACCACACCAGGAGCCGCAGCGCAACGAAGGCGGCCAGCGCGCCCAAGGGCGACATCTTCCAACCCCACGCCTGGAGATTGGGGAGCGCCGGCCCCAAAAACATCCCCAACACCAGCATGGCCGCAATAGAGGGCAGCGTAATGACGTTTGGCACCCGTTTGGCCTCGAGGTCCGTCACCATAATCATCGCCAGGGGCAGCAGGGCGACCATACTGTACACCATCCGCCACGACAGCCCATAGCGCCAGACCAGGACGCCCCAACTCACGGCGACCAACAACTCGCCGGCCAGGCGCGGCCAGCGAAAAGCCTTCTGACATTGCCGACAGCGCCTTTGCCCCGCGAGCAACGCCAACGTCGCGCTCCATTGCAGCGGCGAGTACGGCGCAGTACAGTACGGGCACACCGGACGCGCTAACCGCCGCCGTCCCATCAGCGCCTCGGCCAGATGCGTCACCAAAACCCCAACCAGCAGTCCCATCACAACCACAATAAAAACCATGCACACCCCCTAATATCTCAACGGATTCAACGGATTGAAACGGAAAAATCCGTTGACATCGGTTCTATCCGTTGATTATACACAATTCAGCCAGTTGCCAAAAGCCGCATCCAGTGCTATAATCGCCCTTCTGCCTCACCCACCAGCCATTTGACTTCGTCCACCCTATCATGGTAAAGAGTCCGTTGAATCCGTTAAATCCGTTGAGAGGGAGGTTAAATCTATGCGCATTGGCATTGACTTTGGCACCACCAACTCCTCGGTGGCTCATTACGACGGTCAGAAACTCACCCCCATCCTGTTGGATCCGGTTAACGAAAATCCTTACGTGCTACCTTCGTTGATCTGGATTGATCGAGAATATCAAACCAAGCTGGGAACGCCGGCAGCCAATGAGTACCTGGAACGCGAGACTGGGCGGCGCATCGTCTGGGCGCACAAGGACGCCGGCGCCATCGAGATCATCGTCGGCGGCAGCGGCAGCGGGCCGATTCGCTATATGCACGAAGTCAACCTCGTTACCGACGTGGGCGCCACCGGACGGTTGCTGCAATCGGTCAAAACCGCGTTGCGCGACCCGCGCTATAAGGGCACTGACATCTTCGAGCGGTATTACCCGGTAGACGAACTCATCACTCTGATCCTGCAATCTATGAAGCAGCGGGCCGAGAAGCAGTTGGGCGACTCCTGCGACAGTGTGGTACTGGGGCGCCCGGTGCGCTTCTCGGACGATCCCGCGGTTGACGCACGCGCTGAGGAGATTCTTTTCCGCGCCGCGCGTTTTGCCGGCTTCCAGGACATCACCTTCCAGAGGGAGCCGATTGCGGCGGCGCACCTCTACCACATCACAGCGCCGACCCGCCAGCACGCTCTCGTTTTCGACTTTGGCGGCGGCACGCTCGATCTGACCATCGCCGAAGTCGGCGGGGCGCAACCGCCGCGCGTGATCGCCACCCGCGGCGTCCTCCTCGGCGGCGACGACATGGATCGGCGCATCATGCGCTCGCTGCTCAAATATTTCGGGGCGGGAACGCAGGTGACGCACGGCCTCGATTTTCCGCCTGATTTCCTCGATTTGCTGCAAACCTGGCAGACGATGCCGGAGCTTTCCCGACCGCATCTACTGGAAAAAATCCGGGAGTACCAGAAGACTGGCACCAACCCGCGCGCGATGTTGGCATTAGAAAGTTTGGTCACGCAGAACATCGGGTTCAAGTTGTTCCGCGAGATCGAGCATACCAAGAAGTTGCTCACGTATGACTTGCTGGCGCGGCTGGATTTCACCCATCAGCACGTGGACATCCACGAGCGCATCCTGCGCCGCGACTTTGAGCTGATGATCGAAGCGGACGTCGCCGGGGTGCAGGCCGAAATTCAGCGCGTCCTGGCCGACGCCGGGATGCGTCCGGAACAGATCAACGTCGTCCTGCGCACCGGCGGCACGTCGCTGATCCCGGCTTTCGTGGCTATGCTGGAAAGCAGCTTCGGTCACGGCAAAATTCGGGAGATGGATCCGCTCACCTCCGTCGTCGGTGGGATGGCCGTGGTCGCCCACCAGGAAGGCGGCGCGCAGTCGGACTGCGCTTACCGCTACGACAATCCCTTCGCCTACTTCCAAGCCACCAGCGGGCGCGAGTATCGCTATATCACCCTGCGCACCCATCGCCCTGCCTACACGGACCGGGATTACTTCATCCCCAGTTTGCCGCTGGAACTGAGCGGCGCGCACACCCTGCAACCAGCCGACCTGGATTACGACTCCGAGGCGGAAAAACTCATCCGCTTCAAGCTCAAGTGCCCCTGCAAAGTCTACGTGATCTATCAGGCGAAGGTTAATCATCTGCCGAAGTGGTTGCGCAGTTTCAAGCAGGAACCTAATCTACAGGTAGACATCATCACGCCTGGGGGACGGTATCCCTTCGCCATCTACAGCCGGGAGTTGGACGCCGGCGCGTATGCCTTCGGGGGGGCGCACGCGCCGGGATACAGCGGCATTGTATTTATGAATTACATTATGGCGGTGAAGCCGCTATAAAAAACCTCACTGCCATCAAAAAGCGCCCCCACGAAGGGGGCGCTTTTATTCCACACTGAAACGTCCAGACTATTCTTCTTCTTTCTCCGGGCGCTTACGAATGACTTCGACCTCGGTCGTCTCAGGCGCCGCAGTAACCGCTTCTTCTTCTTCCGCGATGCGCGCCGTCTGCACGATAATGTCGTTGGGGGGGGTCAAAAACCTGATTCCCTCAGGCGGGACAAGGTCCTTCACCTGAACAGACTGTCCCACCTCAACCAATACGGAAAGGTCAACCTCGATGGACGGCACCAACGCGCCGGGCAGCGCCTCGACTTCAAGTTCCGTGAGCTGCTGCAACAGCAACGCCCCCAACGCCACTGCCGGAGACGCCCCAACGAGCGTGATCGGCAAGGGCATGCGCACCAGTTCCGTAAGGCTTAATGCCTGTAGATCGAGATGCCTGATCGCGCGCCGGGTCCGATGATATTGAACATCCCGGAAAATCGCCAGATAAGGGTCAGCCGTCCCTTCAACCGCTACCTGGACCGTGCCGCTGACGCCGAATTTGCTCACATACCGCGCCAGATCGTGGGCGTTAAACTGCACCGGAATCGGATCCATATTGTGTCCATAAATAATGCCGGGAACAAACCCTTGACGGCGTAAGGCATTCACTTGTTTGCCAATGACCGTGCGGGGGGTTGCTTGTAATGCAATCGCTTCTTCCATCTTCATGCCTCCCTAACTTCTTAAACTTAGCGGCCTGTCAATTTCAAAGAAAAGAGCCGCAGAAAATGCGGCCCATCTCTACAGGCGGCGGTATTGTAACGCAAAATCAGGCTTTGTCAACCATCACGCATCCGACTTGCGCCTCAGCAGTAACACGTTGGGTGGTAACTTATCCAGGCGCGTCAGCGTATACCACGAAAGTCCAATCCCGATGAGGTTTGTGATCAGGAAGGCCCAATGCCAGGCCCCCCCATCGGCGGCGCGCACATTCGGCAACAACATCATCAGGCGCACCACAATGTTGACGCCTTGCACAAAATTCAAGGAATTGCGACCGGCCTCCAGCGATAATCCACCGCTGTTCGTCACGACCAGCGCCACAATTAACAAAATCACCAAAGCGGGGGGCAGCACGATCGCTTGCGGAGCATCGGCAAAAAACGCCGGGGGATAAAGGATAATCGCCAAGAATTCCAAAGCCAGTAATCTAATGATGGGTGAACGCCAGCTTATCATAATTCACTCCTTATCCAGAAAGGTCGGTTGCGGGCATTATATTAAACATTCTTTGAACGTCAAATCTGGATGATATTAGTAACTTAGAGGGCAGTCATTTGACACTTGATGGGTTATTTGTAAAATGAGGAATGTCGAGTGTTCAGGAATTTGTTAGTCGGAACACCCGACAAAACAACCAAGGAGGTTTTATGGAAAGGTTGACGTGAAAAAAACTCATCATTTAAGTCGTCCATTTTATTCTAAGCCAATTCAAAACTCAAGGAGGAGAAACATGCGTACCCGAATTTTTGTAAGTTTAGCTGTACTGCTGTCTATCTTTGCATTGACAGCCTGCGGCGGCGGCGGGAAGACCGTCAAGGTCGCCATCCTGGCCCCCCTGAGTGGGGACGTCGCTACCTTCGGTAAGTCCACCCGTGAAGGCGCCGAGCTGGCCATTGAGGAATGGAATAAAAAAGGTGGCGTGAATGGCAAGCAGATTGAAGCGGTCGTGGAAGACAGCCAGTGCAATGCCGATGCCGCCGTCAGCGCCGCCAATAAGGTCATTGACCAGGACGGCGTGAAATTTATCATCGGCGAGGTCTGCTCCAGCGCCTCCATTCCAATTTCAAATATTGCCGTTGCCAAGAACATCTTGCAAATCAGCCCGACCTCCACCAACCCCAAATTGACCTTCGAGAATGGCCAGACCAAACCAACCGTCTTCCGCGCCTGCTTCACGGATGACTGGCAAGGCGGGTCAGCGGCGAAATTCGCCATCGAGAGTCTAGGCGCTAAGACGGCCGCCATCATGGTAGATCAGGGGAACGACTATGTGTTGGGCCTGGGCGGATACTTCCGTGACGCTTTTGAGGCTGCCGGCGGGAAAGTGGTGGTTTGGGAAACCTACACCGCCGAAGACTCGGATTTCAGCGCGATCCTAACCAAAGTCAAGGACGCCAACCCCGACATTCTCTACACACCGGATTATTATTCCACAGTCAATCTGATCGCCGCGCAGGCCAAGGAAAAAGGAATCACCGCCGTCATGATGGGCGGCGATGGTTGGGATTCTCCCGACCTGGACGAGTCCGTCGTAGACGGCGGCTATTTCAGCAACCATTACTCCCCGGCAGACCCGCGTCCGATCGTGCAAGACTTCGTGAAGAAATACCAGGACAAGTACGGAGCTACGCCCGATGCGCTTGCGACCCTGGCATATGACGCGGCCAACTTGCTCTTCCAGGCTATAGAAAAAACCGGCAACGAGGATCCCGTGAAGGTTGCCGCGACGATGGCCAGCATGGAAGTCGAGGTAGTCTCAGGAAAGATCACGTTTGACGCGCAGCACAACCCGGTGAAAGCCGCTTTCATTCTACACGTCACCGGCGGCAAAGTCGAGCTGAATACCACACTGTATCCGTAAAGAAGTGATGAAAAAAAGGCTCTTGTCACCCGTGTGAAAATCTCCCCGGTAAGAGCCAATCGAAAGCCGGGGCCACCCGAGCGTGTGCCCTGGCTTTCTCTTTTGGAGGGACGTATGGAAAAAATACACAGCAACTCTGCATCCAATCAACCAGAGACGCATCGCCGTTATGACGGGATGATTCTGAACCGCATTGGTCAGGGAATTTCTGTTCTGTTAGGGTTATGGGTCTTGTATAACTTTGGAAAGACAATACAAGAAAACCCGGGCATCTTTGCGCAGCAAGTTCTCAATGGATTACAACTTGGCTTTATTTACGCCCTGATCGCGCTGGGGTATACCATGATTTATGGCATCGTGAAACTCATCAACTTCGCTCACGGCGACGTGTTTATGATTGGAGCTTTTACCAGTTTTTACACAATATCTACATTGGAATTGCATCGCTGGCCATTGCGATTTTGGCCTGACGCCCCTGTAGGAATTGCCACCGTGGTCGGAACGGTGACAGTCATTCTGGCATCTATGGCGATGTCATCGGGGTTAGCCGTCACCGTAGAGCGCTTCGCCTACCGTCCGTTGCGCAGCAAGCCCCGCATCGCCGCGCTTATCACGGCTGTAGGCGTCTCGTTCTTCCTGGAGTATTTCGGAGCTTTGCCCTTCGTTTACAGCAGCGACTATATTACCTATCCACGCCCCTTTGAGATTGAAGTTTACAGCGCCGGCAAGATTTCCCCTGTGCTCATTGCATTAGCGTGGGGTGTGTTTCTTGTTTCCATTGCCGCCTATCTCATCTTGAACCGGATGGGGCGCAGAGGCAATCTCAAAGCGCAGGTTGCCAAACGACATCCGGTATTGCAATTTGGACTGCTTCTGGGTGGATTGATCGCCGTAGTACTGACCCTCGCCGGCATCCGCATCGAAACCAACGGCAAGGTGTGGGACCTTTCCACCTCCAATGTGTCCCTGGTCATCATGAGCGCCTCTATCGTGCTTCAAGTCTTGCTGCAATACATTGTCAACCGCACCAAAGTGGGGAAAGCTATGCGCGCTGCCGCTTACGATAAGCCCGCCGCGCGGCTGATGGGCATCAACGTGGACGGCGTCATCACATTGACTTTTGCGCTGGGTGGAGGATTGGCCGGCGCTGCCGGGGTTCTCTACGCGACCGCCTACAAACAAATACACCACCTGATGGGTATCATTCCCGGATTGAAGGCCTTTGTGGCCGCGGTAATCGGCGGCATCGGCAGCGTTCCCGGCGCCGTGGTCGGATCGCTCATCATGGGGCAGACCGAAGTAATGGCGGCCAGTTATATTTCCACCCCCATGCGCGACGCGATCGTGTTTTCCCTATTGATTATTGTGCTCCTGGTGCGCCCACAAGGTATTTTCGGCGAACCGCCGACAGAGAAAGTGTAAGAGGTTGCCATGCAAGCAAAATTATTAACTTTTTTGAAAAAAGAAAGTGTAGGCTTTATCGGAATCGGGTTGGTCGCCTTCCTGGTCGTCCAAATCTTCATCAGTACGGGTCTTCTCGGCAACTTCTGGGTTGGTATCATCTTCTGGGGGGCGACCATCTCCATGTTAGCCCTCGGCCTCAACCTGATCTATGGTTTCAACGGACAGTTCTCATTGGGACAATATGGGTTCTATGCCATCGGCGCCTACACCTCCGCCGACATTACCTATCGCTGGAATATTAAAGCGGACCCGGCCGGGATTGTCGTGGTGTTGGGCGGTGCGCTGCTGACCCTGCTGTGTTACATAGGGATTGGGGCATTTCTACGTCGCTTTTATCGCGTCAGTGTGATGACGCATTTCCTCTTCTATTTATTCGGCACGATTCTCTGTTTTGCCATCACTGTATCGTATCTGGCGCAACCGCTTGGCGCGATCACCGGAACCGTTCTATCGGCGCTTCCCAAAGAGATTTCGCGGCAAGTTGTATTTTTCTGCGCGCTGATAGGCGGCGCGAGCATTGCCGGAATCGCCAGCTATCTTTTTGGCATCCCGGTTTTGGAGCTGGGATCGGACTATTTCGGCATCTCCACCTTAGGGTTTACCATCATCGTCAAAGTATTGCTCGACAACACCGACACTATCCTGCCGTTCCCCGAAATGCAAGGGGCACGCGGGATGACGGTTCCCAAATTGACCACATGGCCTTGGGTCTTCTTCAGCCTGTTGGTGGTGGTGATGGTGATGCGCAACCTTCTCCACTCCAGCACCGGCCGCGCCATCATTTCTGTGCGCGAAGATGAGCGCGCGGCTCAACTGGTCGGGGTCAACGTTGCCAATGCAAAATTGCTGGCTTTCGTAGTCGGCAGCGTGTTCGCCGGGTTGGCTGGCGGTCTGCGCGCCCACGATGTTGCATTCCTACACCCCCAATCCTTCAACTTCATCAAATCCTTCGACCCGCTTATCGTAGTAGTCTTTGGTGGCCTGGGCAGTATGACTGGCACGCTGTTCACCGGCTTCGCATGGATTATTTTGTTGGAAGGCGTCCTGCGTAACCTGCCCGCCGGCTACGAAACCTGGCGCTTTGTTATCTATCCCCTGGTGCTCTTGGTCATGATGCTCCTGCGCCCCGAAGGGCTGATGGGCCGCTACGAACTTCCCTACCTGCGGCGGGTGCTGCCCGCGAGGCGTAAGACGGAGGAAACTAAACCAGAGGAGGTGACCGCATGAAAGGACGACCTGAAGGACTGCCGTCGGACGTCGAAGCCCGCCCGGTAGTCTTGCAAGTGGATGAAGTGACCCACTTCTTCGGCAACCTGCGCGCCGTTCACACTTTTGACCTGACGCTGCGGCACGGCGAACTGGTGGGGCTGATCGGGCCAAACGGCGCCGGCAAAACGACCGTCTTCAACCTGATCACGGGCGTCTACCAGGCCAGCCAGGGCCACATTCGCTTCAAGGATGTGGAACTGGTCGGGACGCCCTCACACGAAATCATCCAGATGGGCATTGCGCGCACCTTCCAGAACATCCGCCTGTTCGCCAACCTCACCGTATTGGACAACGTGCGCATTGCTTACCACCCGCACGCCGGGTACAACCTGCTGGACTCCATCCTCCACACGACGCGGTTCCGCGAAAAGGAAGCGGAGATGACCCAACGCGCCCAGGAATTCCTGGCAATTTTTGGATTGGAGGAGCGGCAAAACGATCGCGCGGGGAGTTTGCCTTACGGATTGCAGCGGCGCCTGGAAATTGCCCGCGCCCTGGCCGCGCAACCCCAACTCTTGATTCTGGATGAGCCGGCCGCCGGGATGAATCCCCAGGAAATTGACGAACTGATGGAACTCATCCACTTCATCCGCGACCGTTTCAAGCTGACCGTGCTGCTGGTGGAACACCGGATGCGGCTGGTGATGAACATCTGCGAATGGCTCACTGTGATGGACTTCGGCGAGGTTATCGCGCGGGGGCTGCCTGCCCAAGTGCGGAGCGATCCGCAAGTCATCGAAGCGTACCTGGGACGCCAGGCCGCGATCACCCGGTAGGAGATAAGCCATGGCATTATTAGAAATCAAAAACCTGATCGTTGCTTATGGCGCCATCCGCGCCCTGCACGGCATCTCGTTCCACGTCAACGAGGGGGAGATCGTCACCCTCATCGGCGCGAATGGCGCCGGCAAATCCACTACCTTGCGCACCATTTCCGGTCTCCAGTCGGCGGAAAGCGGGCAGATCTCCTACAATAACCAGGACATCACGCGAGCCGAGGCCAGCGCCATCGTGCAACGGGGACTCATTCACGTTCCCGAAGGTCGCCGCATCTTCGCCCCGCTGACCGTGCGCGAAAACCTCGAAATGGGCGCGTTTACTCGCAAGAATAAGCAAGAAATCGCCGACTCGATGGAGCACGTCTTCCACCTGTTCCCCCGCCTCAAAGAGCGCATGGAACAAACCGGCGGCACGCTCTCCGGCGGCGAGCAGCAAATGCTGGCCGTCGCCCGCGCGCTGATGGCGAAACCGCACCTCCTGTTGATGGACGAGCCCTCTATGGGCCTGGCGCCCATCCTGGTGGAAGAGATTTTTGATATCATCCAGGAAATCAACAAACAGGGCGTCACCATCCTGCTGGTAGAACAAAACGCGCACATGGCCCTGTCTGCCGCCAATCGGGGTTACGTCATCGAGACCGGCGTCATTGAGTTGGAAGGCACCGCCCACGAACTGTCCGAAAACCCGCGTGTGCGCGCCGCCTACCTGGGCGGCGACTAAGCGTACAACGAGAGCGGGAGGGCTGGCCTCCCGCTTTTGCTGAAGGATTGCCACCTATGCGAAGAATGGATCAAGTCATCTGTTTGTGCCTGCTGCTGTGTCTCCTGGCAGCCTGTGAATCGGAAACAGAGGAAGACGGTGGCGTCTTCAAACTGGCTGTCATTGCCCCGCTGGCCGGCGAGTATGAGTCCCTGGGAACCGCCACCCACAACGGCGTGGTCCTGGCCGTCGAGGAATGGAACCAACGTGGCGGCGTCCTGGGCCGCACGATCCAGGTGGTGCTGGAAGATGGCGCGTGCGATTACCAGACGGCGCGCGAGGCGACCCAACGCGCCATCGCCGCAGACGGCGCGCGCTTCATTGTCGGGGCCGTCTGCGCGAATGAATCGGAAGGCGTTGCGCAAATTGCCTCCGATAACGCCACCCTCCAAATCACCCACGCCGCCGTCAACCTCGATTTGACGCTGGATGTGGAAGGAGAGGTGCGCCCGTTGGTCTTTCGCGTCCCCTTCGCCGATCCGGTGCAAGGTGAGGTCATGGCGCGTTTCGCTCTTACCCAGCTCAACGTCAAAAAGGCCGCCATCCTCTCCGCCGAGGACAGCGTGTATGGCAACACACTGGCCGACGCCTTCGAAGCGACCTTCAAGGCCGGCGGCGGAGAAATTGTCATCCGTAAAACTTACGAACCAGACGCCGAGGTCTTCTTCGATACGCTGGTCGCCATCCGCGATGAAAGCCCGGAAGTGCTCTACATGCCCGGTTACGCCAATGTGATCAACCGTCTGGGCCAGCAAGCGCGCACCTTCGGTATGTTCCAAGTCATTCTGGGAAGCGATGGTTGGGATTCGCCCAACCTAGCTCTAAACAGTGTGGATAACAGCTACTTCCCCACGCATTACTACCCCCAGGAGTCGCGGGCAGAAGTGCAACGATGGGTGCAAACCTACGAAGCGCGCTACATCGTCCCGCCCGACGCCATTGCGACGCTGGCCTACGACGCCACCAACATCTTGCTCGCGGCCATCACGCAAGCCGGCGACTTCGTCCCCCAGGATGTCGCCAGAGCACTGGAAGAAATGACCTTTGAAACCGTCAGCGGCCCGTTGCGCTTTGACGCCGCCCACAACCCGCTCAAAGAAGTGGTTCTGCTCAAGGTACAAGACGGCCGGAGTCAATTTGCGACCCGCATTGCCCCGGCCGAGACCGAGGCAGAGGCTCCCTGAGCAGGCCTCTAAAACCACGAAAACCACAAAATAAAACGCGGGCCGGAGACTACTCCGACCCGCGTCCTGTTTCGATAGACCGATTGAGAGAATTACTCTTCCTCTTCAGTAGCTTTCTTCGCCTGCGCCATAATCTCTTGGACGAGATGCGCCGGAACCACATCATAGTGCGACAATTCCATCGCAAAGAGGCCCCGCCCCTGCGTGATAGCGCGCAGATTGGTCGCATATTGCAGCATCTCGGCCAACGGCGCGGTCGCTGTGATGATGGCCTTGGTGCCAGCTTGATCGATCCCCTGCACCCGCGCGCGCCGCGTGTTTAAGTCCGACATCACCGCGCCGGCAAATTCGTCCGGCACCGTGACCTTGAAGGTGTAAATCGGCTCCAACAGCACCGGCTTGGCGCCCAGGAAAGCCTGTTTGAACCCTTCCCGCCCGGCAATTTGGAAGGCGATGTCTTTGGAGTCTACCGGGTGCTCCTTGCCATCGGTGATCGCCACCAGGATGTCCACAATCGGATACCCGGCAATCACCCCCTGCCCCAGCACTGACTTGATACCCTTCTCAATCGAGGGTTGGAAGGACGAAGAAATGCGCCCGCCAAAGACCTCCCACGCATACTGGAAGCCCGTATCGCGCGGCAGCGGTTCGACGCGCATATGCACTTCGGCGAACTGCCCGGCCCCACCCGTCTGCTTCTTGTGGCGGTATTGCGCCGTATTCGCGGCGGTCACGGTCTCCAGATAAGGAACTTTGGGCGTATGCGCTTCCAACCCCACCTTGAAGCGCGATTGCGCGCGGCGCACCGCCGTGTCCACATGGGCGTCGCCCATACCGGCCAGCACCGTCTCGTGGGTTGTCGGGTCCTGCCGCCACTGCAACGTGGGGTCTTCCTCGCAAATGCGGGTCAACGTCGAACCCATCTTGGCCGTATCGGCCTTGGTGCTGGGCATAATCGCGACGCTGTACAACGGCGTGGGGAAAATCGGCCCACGCAGGGTGAGCTTGCGGTCTTTGGCGCACAACGTGTCGCCAGTCAACGCCGCGCTCATCTTGGCGACCGTGCCAATATCGCCGGCATGGAGCTGTTCAACGTAGATTTGCTCTTTCCCGCGCATCACAAAGGTCTGGCCCAGGCGTTCATCTTGCTCGGCGCGGGCATTGTAGAGCGTGTCCCCTGAGTGGATGCTGCCGCCGTAAATGCGGAAATACGTCAATTTACCCACATACGGATCCGCCATGGTCTTGAAAACCAACACGGCCAGCGGCGAAGCGTCGGAAACGGCCAGCGTTTCCTCCCCGGTGGCCCCCTGCGCCGCGAAGGAACGATCACAAGGGGCAGGGGCTACCTGCAACAGCATATCCAGCAAGGCATCCAACCCCACATTGTCTGAACCCCCCGCGCCCACCATCACCGGGACGTAGCTGCCGTTGGCAATCACCTGGCGCAGTCCGCCCAAAATCTCCTCGGCAGATAGCGGCTCATCGGCGAAATACTTCTCCATCAGCGACTCGTCGGCTTCTACCGCCGCTTCGATGATCTTGGTACGGAATTCTTCCACCTGATCGGCCAGGGCCGCCGGAATAGCCGCCGGCTCGCACTTCGGGCCCATGTACGCTTTCATATCCAACAAATTGACCACGCCCGCGAAATCCGCCTGTGCGCCCACCGGCAGCATCAGCGGCAGGAATTGCGCGCCCAGGGTCTGCACCAACGAGGCCAGCGTGCGGTCGAAATTGGCGTTTTCGCGGTCCATCTTGTTGATCAGCACCGCACGCGGCATCTGCTCCTCCGTGGCGTAGCCCCACGTCAACTCCGTGCCGACCTCGACGCCCGCAGCGGCATCCACCACCGACAAAGCCAGGTCGGCTACCCGCAATGCGCTGCGCACTTCACCGATAAAGTCAGTGTAACCGGGTGTATCCAATACGTTGATCTTGCAGTCTTTCCACTCAATGGGCGCCATCGCCGTGCTCAACGAAATGTGCCGGCGAACCTCCTCTTCGTCAAAGTCCATCACCGTCGTGCCGTCCGCTACCGCCCCCCGCCGATTGATTGCCTTGCTGTAAAACAGCAGCCCCTCGGTTAGCGTCGTCTTGCCGGAGCTACCGTGGCCGATCAAGGCAATGTTACGTATCTTCTGTGTGGTATATTCTTTCATGGATGTCGTTCCTCCTCAATGTTTAAATAATAACACACAAAAACGGCCCGGAGGCCGTCTAGCGACTTTATGTTCACGGAATGATATTGTAAACGATTTTAGGGCAAAGTCAAAACGTGCTACACGCAGTTTTTCCCGTCACCTATCCGTTTGCGGTGTGAAAGATAGCACTTTGCAGTCTAACGCCTCCCGTCTATACTAAAACCATGGTTCGAATATTGATTGTTGATCCTCATGATATGGTCTGTATGGCCCTGGAAACGCGACTGCGCACCGCCGTCGGGTTAGAAATCGTCGGCAGCACCAATGATTATGCCGAAGCGCCGCACAAAGCCTTACAATTGCGCCCCGATGTGATTCTCATCGAGACCAAAGCCCCCCAGGGCCTCGCCACGCTGGCGGTGTTGCATCGGCAGCTTCCCCAATGCGCCGTGATCGTGCTGACCTCCTATCCCGACAGTCACGAAGAAGATCAAACCCACGCGCGCGGCGCGGCGCGTTATCTGCTCAAAACGCTCAACACAAAAGAATTGGTCCAGGAAATCCGCACCGCAGCCCGCGAGAAACAGGCCGTCGTGTCAGCCTCAGCCGGGTAAGCAATCCGGCAAAAACGCCGCAAACACCTGATTCCCCAGCAATCGCCCACGCGCACTGAGCCGCGCGCGACTCCCATCCCATTCCAACAGACCATTTTCCGTCAATTGGGTTAAGGTTGGCGCGTAGATTGCCGCCAGACTTACTCCAAAGCGCCGCCGGAAATCTTCATCTGTCACCCCCTCGGCCAGACGCAGGCCCAACATCATCGTTTCCCCCTGGATGAGCGCCGGGGGGATGACTTCCTCCTCTGCAACCGGCCATTCGCCGGCCTGGAGCGCGCGGATGTAATCGCCGGGATGCAGTTGATTGTGCCACCGTCGCCCCGTATACCACGAGTGCGCCCCCGCCCCTATCCCCAGCCAGGAGCGATTGTGCCAGTACGTCAAATTGTGGCGGCTGGCCCACGGGCCGATAGACTCCGTGCGACCGTCAGGCGGCAGCGCCCAAATGGCCGGCGGCGCGGTCAATCCCCACGCCCAATTCGAGATTTCGTACTGCCAGAAGCCCGCCGCGTGCAAGACGGTGGACGCGGCCTCGTACATATCGGCGGCCAGATCGGGATCGGGAGAGGGCGCCGCGCCTGACGACACCAGCGCCGCCAGCGGAGTTTCCGGCTCCAACGTCAGCGCGTAAAGGGAAAGATGCTGTGGGGATAAGGTCAGAACCTGGGTCAGCGTTGCTTCCCAGCGCGCCAGCGTTTGACCGGGCAGGCCAAACATCAAATCCAGGCTGAGGTTGTCGAAGCCCGCGCGCCGCGCCAACGCCACGGCGTCAACGGCCTCCTCCCAGGTGTGGATACGCCCCAGCAATGCCAGTTCGTCGGCATGCGCGGATTGCACGCCCAGACTTAGGCGGTTGACGCCGGCCGCGCGCAGGGCGGCCAACAGCGTCACGTCCACCGTGCCGGGGTTTGCCTCGAGGGTGATCTCCGCGCCATCGGCCGGCGCAAAATGCGCCCGCACCGTGTCGAGCAAGTCCCCCGTATAGTCCGCCCCCAGCAGCGAGGGCGTTCCCCCGCCAAAATACAACGTCGTGACGTGCAATGCGCCATACCGCGCCGCCAGCAGGGATAGCTCCTGCTTCAGAGCCGCGACGTAGGCCGGGCGCAAGTCCAGCAGCCCGGCGTAGGTGTTGAAATCGCAATAGGTGCAGCGGTGCAGACAAAAAGGGACGTGGATGTAAAGAGCGACGTCCACCCCACCCCTCACGAAACCACGCCCTGCGTGAGGCTCAAGAAGAGGTCTTCCAACGTCTCGCGCTCCTCAACGTAAGACAGCACAGGGAATCCGGCACCCACCAACGCGGCCAGCAGCGCCACGGCCGCATCGTCCGCGCCGGAAAGCGTCACACACAAGGCCGCCGGCCCGCCGTTGTTGGGCGGCGCCAGCTCCACACTGAGAACGCCGGGCTGCGCCATCAACCACACCTGCGCGTCGTCCACCGGCCCCAACAGCGTCACCCGCACTTGGCGATGCGGGCGCAGGCGCGCGCGAATCTCGTCCACTGTACCGGAAGCGACGAGGCGGCCCTGTTCTACAATGCCCACGTGCGTCGCCACGTCGTCCAATTCCCGGAGGACGTGCGAGGAGAGAAAAATGGTCTTGCCCATCTCCTGAAGCACGCGAAAGATTTCCCGCAACTCCACCCGCGCGCGCGGGTCGAGGCCGGCCGCCGGTTCGTCGGCAACGATGAGTGCGGGATCATGCACCAGGGCGCGCGCCAACCCCAGTCGCTGGCGCATCCCCCGCGAGAGCGTGCGGACTTCGTCATCCCGCCGATGCGCCAACCCAACCAGGGACAGCAGATCGTCCACCATTTTAGTGCGCTGCGCTAGCGCGATCCCGTAACAACTGGCGAAGAAGTCCAGATACTCCGCCGCCAGCATCTCACTGTAGAGGCCAAATTCGTCGGGGATATAACCGAGCAGACGGCGCACGTCGCGCGGCTGCGTGTCCACGCGGTAGCCGCCCACCGTCACCGCGCCGCTGTCAAACCGCAGCAGGGTAGACAGGATGCGGATGGTGGTGGTCTTGCCGGCGCCGTTTGGCCCAACAAAGGCGTAAATTCCGCCGGATTCCACCCGGAAGGTCATGTGATTCAAAGCGGGCAGCTTGCCCTTGCGGTACGTCTTGCACAAATCTTGCACTTCTAAAATTGTCGCCATATAGATTCTCTCTCAACGGATTGAACGGATTAAACGGAAATTTAGTTCACTCTGGCGGTCTCAGCGCAGTATACCCGTGAACCCCGGAAAGCAAAGTGAGAACAGTCGGAGGTCGCTCTTTCTCCATCCGTTAAATCTGTTCCATCCGTTGAGAAAGCGAAACGTGAGGGAGTGGTTCCCTCACGTTTCACCGCCCAAGCCGTTCCGTTAGAACGGCGACGTCCCGGAAGTCATTCTGATTCGTATCAGTTTAGGTCAGCGCCGACTGGACCTCTTTCCATTAGGGACGTTTTCTACCTGCGAAACGTCGTGAATGCTCCGGGACGTAACCCACACAGTAGACAGTAGACGGTAGACGGTAGACTACTCCTCGCCGCCGACGATGGTGAAGGTGCGGCCGGTGTTGGCCGGCTGCGGCCACACCGTCGCGGGCGACGCGTAGGGTGAAGGCGCGCCGTATCCCGGCAGCGCGGACGGCGCGACCACGATGACTTGCGGCGCGCCCGTCGGAAGCTGCGGAGCCGGGGTGGATTGCCGCGCCCACTCACGGCGCAGCACCAGGAAACCGATGCCCAGCGTCGGCAGCATCACCGCGACGCCGCAGCCCAGGCCCAGCAGCAGCGCCAGCGAGTCGTCGCTCAACCGCTGCGCCACCACCACCGCCAGCGCAATCACAAACACGACGCCCACCAGCGTCGCCCACCGCCCGATGCGCTTGCCCAACGAGTCTTGCCCAGCCATCCTAGCCTCCTCTCTCAACGGATTTAACGGACGAAACGGAAGGAAAAAATCCGTTCAAATCCGTTCCATCCGTTGAGGATATTCTGTAAGACTCAAGCGCTGCTTGAGTGCTTTCTCGCTGATGTAGGCGACCTGGAAGCGCACCATTTCCTCACCGCCGCCCAATGCCAGGAAGTCGCCGCGCCCGTGGAGTAGATGCGCGTTGGTTGCAGCGCGCCCGCTTGCCACCCGCGCGTCGTCCGCCGAGACGACGCGGCCCACCAGCCGCAGCGGGAAGTTGGCGCGCATCAGCCCGCTGAGCACCGCCGCCGAGGGCCGCTGCGTGGCCGCGACGACGTGAATGCCCGCCTCGCGCCCGCGCTGTAGCAGCCGCGTCAGCAAGTCGGACACCGCCGCCCCGCCCTGCATCACCAGGTCGGCCAGTTCGTCAATCAGCACCACGATGCGCGGCGCGCCCCACCCCACCCCGCCGTTCAGCGCCGGCAACGCAACCGCGCCCTCCAGCCGGGCAGAGGGGAGGTCATCCGGCGTCTCTCCGCGCCGGTCACGGGATTCCATCACCCGCACCACGGAGCGCAGGGCCTCGACCGCTTCGGCGGCGGTCGTCACCGGCGGACGGGTGAGGTGCGGCAGCCCGGCCAACGCCTGGAACGCGCGCCCCTTCGGGTCCAGGCAGAGCAACCGCAGGGTGTGTGGCGCGTGCTCCAACACCACCGACGCCGCCAACGTCCGCAGCAGCGCCGACTTGCCGGAGCCGGTCGTGCCCGCCACGAGGATGTGCGCCACGTCCGGCGAGGCCAGCCGCACCAGCAGCGGCGCGCCCTCGTCCGTCAGCCCGAGGAGCACGGTGGAGGGAGGCATCGGCGTCACTTCCGGCAGCAACGCGAGGAAGTCCACGGCGCGGGGCGTGGGGTTGGCGAACTCCAGGATCACGCCCTCCTCACCGCGCCGCACCTGGAGGCTGGGCGTCTTGAGGGCCAGCGCCAGGTCGTCGGCCAGTTGCTTGATGGAGGCGAAGCGGATGTGCGGCGCGGGGTTCAGGAAGAAGCGGATCAGGCGCGGGCCTACCGTCCCGCCGGTGATATGACCGGGGGCGCGATGCGCGGACAACACGGCTTCCACGCGGTCGGCTTGTGCTTCAAGGTAGGGACGCATTTGATGGGACATTGCTTCGCTCCAGTTCTGTGGAAATTAGAACTTATGTTCTAATTATAAGGGGAATTTCGAGGTTGTCAACTGGGTTCGGGGAAAACTCAGGGGCTTATTACGATCGTCAGGTCGCGCCCACTGGCGGGGTTTTGCGGTTAAAGCCGCCGGTAAAAGGGTGTTTTGCGGTGATGGACTATAACCCATCACCGCAAAATGTCTCTCAGGACGTTGAATCAGACCTTACTACGGGGCAATAGATTCAAACAGGCCGGTGACTTTACCGATGTGGAAGGCGCCCTCCGCCGCGATGCGCTCCGTCACTTCGGCGCGCACGGCGTCCAGTTCGGCCTCAGTCCAGACGTGATCCATCAGGGTGTTGGACGATTGGGCGTAGGCGATCAGCGGCTCCACGTCCGTCACCGCCAGGGCATTGACGTAGGCGCGCCAGATCACGTCCACGAAGCCGGCGGCGTCCAGTTGCGCCGCGCCGTTTTCCATCAGGAATCCGCCCGCAGCCGCCAGGACGCGCGCGTGGCAATTCGGGATAATCGGCTCGTACAGCCGCCACAGTTCCCGCATGTGTTGCTCGCCGTTGGTCGCCGCGTAGAATTTGCCGCCAGGCTCTAAGACGCGGCGGATTTCGGCGAAGGCGCGCGGGCGGTCGGGGACGTGGTAAAGCATGTGGTTGGCAATCACGGCGTCGAAGGTCGTCGCCGCGAAGGGCAAGTCCTGGGCATCGGCCTGTTTGAAGGCGAAGGGGCGTTCTAAGGCCGCGAGGTTGCGCTGCGCCGCCGCGATCATCCCCTCGGAGAAGTCGCTCAGGGTGATGTCCCACCCGGCGGGGATGCGGTCGGCGTTCTCGCGCCAGAGGTCGGCAGGGCCGCAGCCGAGTTCGAGGACGCGGGCGTTGGCGGGCAGGGCGTAGTGCTCGAATTCCCAGCGATACCACGGGTAGGGATTGGCGTTGAAGAGCCGGTGCAGCGCAATGCGGGCGTTCAGGTTGGCGTCGGTTTGGTATTGTTTACGCAATTGACTCGTCATTTCTCATCCTTGCTGTTTTCTGATGGAGCATTTAAAACACCTGATATCCATTCGCCAGGATAGTCATCAGGGGCTATTGGCCAATGCACATCTGGCCCAATAAACACATAGTCGCCAATATGGCTATTCAATGCCTCAAGCAATGCAGTATGTGAGTTGTCTCCCCAAGTATTAAGGGGCATTCCTCGATTACTATTTTGCGCATAGGCCAACAAAAAACCAATTTTCACCATCAGGGAAGTCAACGAGCGCTTGCCTGATAAAAGCATCATCCACAACCCCGCGAAGAGGGAAATTAGGATGCCGGTATACATCCACAGAGCAATAGCCTTCTGCCGCTTCGATGACAGATAAGAAATGTGCAAATGAATTCAGAAGCCAGTGATGTTTAGTTCCGGCGGCACGGTGAAACCAGAGCATGAGGTAGACTTCACCATCTCTCCCAATCCAGTCTTTCACTACTTCAAGAAACCGAGGATCAGTTACGGATTCCCCGCCCCAATCAATTGCTCGCATCGAATACCTCTCCTGTGTCCAAAATTAAAACACCCCGGCTACGTCATCACCAGAGTAGCATACTCGCGACACCTTTCAATTGAACCAGCTTTTGAACTTATTCACCTTTGATCCTGTAACTTCCGGCGCTTTCTGCCCGCCAAAATATATGGCCATTATCGGCCCATCGCAACTCACAACAGCAGCCATGAAAGCGGTCGCTGATTTCGATCGTTCTCTTACTGTTGTCAACCACCACAATCCTGAACCCGGGACAGTTCCCAGGCGTATCCCAGCGCACTAATGCTACGGCCTCTTTGTCATTGCGATACGCGGTTAGATCCTGCCAATCATTATCCGGCAGGTTGAGCAACCAATCAGCCGAAATTCTCAAATGACAGATGTTGTATGGCGAGCCCATTCGTACTTCGCCGATGTTATAGAACTCTATTTTAAGCATTATTCACCTTACACTCACTCCACGCCTTCACTGGCGCGGCATACTCGCCATACCCTTTCTGCACCCAATATGGGGTGTAGCTCCACACCTGCTTGAGGATGTCTTCACGGCTTATCTGCTGCTCGTCAAGCATCTGGATCAGCCAGGCCAGCATGTCGCGGTCTTTGTCGCGGCCCTTCCATTCGGGGCTGAGCAGGTGGGGGCAGGCTTTGATGACATACTCAAACTCGAGGCCGGACACGAAGACGTGGGTGTCGTAAAAGCGCCGGGGCGTCTCCGAAAGCCAGTGTTTGGGGAAATACACCGTCCCCATATCGCCGACGTGCCGCCATAACGCAGTCTCTCCATCGAATTCGAGCCGGTTGAACACTGCGTGGATGCCATCCCGTTCAATCTTGAGGAAATTCACTTCTTCGAGAAAGGTCACGGTATACCCTCTTTGCCGGTACAGAGAGGCCATTTCCTCCCGCAATTCCCACAGGTTCAAGACAAATCCGTCCACGTCCCCGTGATCGCGAAGAAACTCGCCAACCCAAACATCCCTCACCAACCCCGCCCAGATGTAGGTGTGGGTGGAGCACAGGTTGGAGACTTCATAGATGTCCTTCAGCAGTGACAGATGATGAAGGCGATGAATAGCCTGTTCCATGACGCGCCCATCCATCACGGCAGTGAGATGGCAAGCCGAAACCCGAAGAGTCTCAGTCCCGAACCAGGCAGCGCCCAATCCCGGAAGGCGCAGCGAGCGTAGAGCCGATCATTGATGAACGAACCGCCACGCACGATCCAGCCCACGTCATCCTCAGTCGCCGTCCACTCCCAGACGTTGCCGGCCATGTCCGCGCATCCATAAGGGCTGTCTCCGGCAGGGGAATAGTGTCCCACCGGCGTGGTGGTCATGAGGCCGGTTTCTGCCGTATTGCAGCGGTTCTCATCCCACGCGCCCCACGGATACTTGCGGCCATCGGCGCCGCGCGCGGCTTTTTCCCATTCTCGCTCGGTGGGCAGGCGCGCGCCCGCCCACGCCGCATAGTCTGCGGCATTTTCCTGCGCCACCAAGACGACGGGATGATGATCGGCGCCCGGCGGGAAAATACGCGCTTCTCTATCCCAATTGTACGCTTGCGCCCAGACTTCCGTAGCAAAAGGGACCGGATACTCTGGATTAGCATCCAGAAAACGCTGATACTCAGCATTGGTGACAGGGTGTCTGTCTATCCAAAACTCCGGCAGTTCCAGTTCCTTTTTCATCTCGCCGAAGAGAAACTTGCCAGCCGGGATGCGTATCATTTCCTTACCGGTTCTCTCCCAAATCATGCTATCCTGGCCCATAAAGATTATCCCCACCTCATTCACGCTGATACAATTCAGAGCGGTCTAATACCACATCCCTGTGATCCCGCAGAAACTCGCCAACCCAGACATCCCGCACCAACCCCGCCCAGATGTAGGTGCGGGTGGAACACAGGTTGGAGACTTCGTCAATGTCACGCAGAAGCGCCAGATTTTGTTTGTTGGCTGAGGATAATGCCATTATCTTTCTCAGGACACGTAATCCTTAATCCTGAACACGTTTACCGGTAAGCGCGAAAAACAAATCCCATATCATAAGAACTGTACGCGCAATATCGTTAACCCAATATTCATATTCATCTGGGATCGCTAACTCATCAACTTCACTTATTGAATGGAGAATAACGTCCGCATACCCATAAATAGCACTTAAAGGCATTCCGATTAGATAGTGCAAGTAAGAAATCTTCGACTCTGATTCAGCCTTGCCTGAAAGAGTTTCTATCCGCAAATTATCAATAGTCTGCACTTTTTCTGTAAAAACCCTCATAGCAGACTCATGCCAAGGAAACTCCTTTTGAAAAAGTCGTGAGTCAACTGCTTGCCCCTTCTCAACCAATGCTTTCAACGTTTCAATATGAGATCCCAACTCACGACAAAGAGCTTGCAATTTCTGTTCAGGCGCAAGCGCTCCATATAAGTCTTTCATCTCGTAATAATACTTTGAGCGCTCAGACATAACTCGTTCCCTTCATCAGACAAGCAGCGACCCCTTCGCTCTCTCAATCTGCGCCTGCACCGCCGCCGTCGCCGTGCCGCCCGGCACGGAACGCTGCTCAATCGCGCGGCGGAAATCCAGCACATCGTGGACGTCGTCGCCAAAATACGGCGAAATCGCCTGATACTCCGCCACGGAAAGGTCGCGCAGGCCGCAGCCCTTCGCCAGCGCAGCGCGCACGGCCTGCCCCACGAGGTGATGTCCCTGGCGGAACGGCAGGCCCTGGCGCACGAGGTAGTCCGCCAGTTCGGTCGCCAGCAAATCGTCGCGCAGCGCGGACGCCATGCCCTCGGCGTTGAGGCGCAAGGTGCTGATCACGCCTGCCACTACCGGCAGTTCGATGTCCAACGTGTCCAGCGTGTCGAAGAGCGATTCTTTGTCCTCCTGCAAGTCCTTGTTATAGGTACTCGGCAGGCCCTTGAGCGTCGTCAGCAACGTCACGAGGTTGCCGATCAACCGCCCGGTCTTGCCGCGCACCAGTTCCAGCGAGTCGGGGTTTTTCTTCTGCGGCATGATGCTGGAACCGGTGCTGTAGGCATCATCCAATTCCACGAAGCCGAATTCCGCCGTCGCGTAGAGGATGAGGTCTTCCGCCAGGCGGCTCAGGTGCGTCTGCAAAAGTGCGGCCCAGAATAGTATCTCGGCCACGAAGTCCCGCCCCGGCACAGCATCGAGGCTGTTCTCGCTGATGCGCGCAAAGCCCAGTTCCGCCGCTAACGCTTCGCGGTTGATACCGAAAGTGTTGCCGGCCAGAGCCGCGCCGCCCAGCGGCATCACGGAGACGCGCCTGGTCAGATCATCCAGCCGTTCCATGTCGCGCTGTACCATCCAGAAGAAGCTCATCAGCCAGTGGGAAAACAAAATCGGCTGCGCGGGTTGGAGATGGGTGTAGCCGGGCATGATGACGTCCAGGTGCGCCTCGGCCTTGTCCACGATGGCGCGCTGCACACCTTGCAGATGCTCGCGGAGCACCGGAATCCGCGAGAGCAGATACAGCCGCATGTCCGTCGCCACCTGGTCGTTGCGGCTGCGGCCTGTGTGCAGCTTGCCCGCCGCCTCGCCGATCAGCTCGCCCAGCCGGCGCTCGACGGCAGTGTGGATGTCCTCGTCGGACGGCAGAAACGCGAACTTTCCGGCGTCGAATTCGGCCAACACCGCATTGAGACCGTCCACCATCGCCCGCGTCTCGTCCGCCGTGAGGAGGCCGACCTTCTCTAGCGCGTGCGCATAAGCGATGCTGCCTTGGATGTCCGCCGCGTACATCCGTTGATCAAAACTGATGGAGGCGTTGAAACGCTCCAGCAACTCGTCCATTTCCTTCGCAAAACGTCCACCCCATAACTTTCCCATATCCCCCCCTTAAAATAAGCGCAACGGATTGAACGGATTCAGCGGAAAAAATATCCGTTAAAGTCCGTTGAATCCGTTGAGAAAATCATTCGCACTGACCGCCGGATTATTCCTCCCCCAGCCGTTCCAGACCCGCCTGCGAGCGCGTGTGCGTCTCGTTGGCGGGGTCGTCGGGCAGCGCCAGCGCCTGCTTGAAGTCCGCAATGGCCTTTTCCGTCTCACCTAACTGCTCATACGCGCTGCCGCGTCCCATATAAGCCACGCCATCCTGCGGGTTCAAGCGCAGGGCGAGGTTGAAATCCGCCACCGCTTCCTCATACTTACCGAGGTTGCCGTAGGCCAATCCCCGGTTGACGTAGGCATCAGCATTCTCCGGTTCAAGCGCCAGCGACAGATCGTAGAAGCGGATGGCTTGTTCGTTCTCACCTTTCCTAAAGTGCGCGTTGCCCAGGTTGTAATGCGCGTCAGCATACGTCGGGTCCAGCGCGACGGCTTTCGTGTAATCGGCAATCGCCTCGTCGTACATCGCCAGCCCGTCCAGGTAGACGTTGCCCCGGTTGGTGTACGCCATGGCGCTCTCCGGATCGAGTTCGATCAACTTGTTCAAATCATCCAGGGCGGCTGGATAATCGCCCATCAAAATATACAAGTAGCTGCGCATATAATAGGTGTCTTTGTGCGCGGGGTTGTGTTTCACGGCCTCGGTACAATCCGCCAGCGCGCCGGAATAATTTTGAATCATGAACTGGATGAGGGCGCGATTGTAGTAAGCATCGGCATTCGTGGAATCAAGTTCGATGGCTTCATTAAACTTCTCCACCGCGCAGAGATAATCCTGCGCTTCGAGACAGGCCCGCCCTTCAAGCACCGCCGCCTGGGATGCCGACGGCGATCCCGCCGCTGTGGCCGGGGTACTGTCTGTCGCTGCGGACGGCGTACTTTCTGGCGCCATGGCGCGCAATTCGACCAGCATTTCTGCTGCATAGGCGTGCGTACTGCCGAAATTGGGCAGCGCTAACAGCGTCTCACAGTCGGCGATTGCGGCATCCACCTGCCCCAACGCTTTGTAGACTCTGACGCGGCTGCCATAGGCCAGTTGAAGCGGATCATACTCCAGTTCGATGGCCTGGGTGTAATAGTCGAGCGCGCAGTCAAGATCCTCCGCCTGTTCACACATATAGGCGCGCCCAAAAGCATCCGCGCCATTCTTAGGAGGTGCATCCCAGGAAGTCACCGGAGTCGCCGTAGGCTGCGGGGTCGCCGTAGGCCAGGGCGTTGACGTGGGCCGGGGCGTCGCCATCTCACACGCGCTCAACAAAAGCATCAAAGTCAACAACAATCCAGAATATTTCAAAATATTCTTAAACATCGTCCCTCCCAAAACAGGTTAACGGACTCAACAGAAAAAGGCAGAATCCACCTCAATCTTACCCATAAAACGCAAAACGTGAAACGCGAGGCCCTCACGCTTCACGTTTCACGCTTCACGCAGCGACTAGATCAATCCCGCTTGAACTTGCCGTAATCGGGCTGCGCGTAACTGGATTTGCCCAGCCCTTCGATGTCGAGCAACGCCTGCACTTTGAGCGGCAGGCCAAACAGGTGGATGAAGCCCTCGGCGTCGCTCTGCTGATAGACGTCGTCCTGCCCGAAGGTGGCGTAATCCTCGCGGTAGAGCGAGTGTAGCGACTTGCGCCCAACGACGGTGCAATTCCCTTTGTAGAGCTTGAGCCGCACCGCGCCGGTGACGTACTGCATCAGGCTGTTCACAAACGTATCGAGCGCCGTGCGCAGCGGGGTGAACCACTGCCCGTAATACACCATTTCCGCATACTTCTCGGCGACGAGGTCTTTGTAATGCAACGATTCGCGGTCGAGGCAGAGCGTCTCCAGGCCGCGCAGCGCCGCGTAGAGAATCGTGCCGCCGGGCGTCTCGTAGACGCCGCGCGACTTGATGCCCACCAGCCGGTTCTCCACCATATCCAGCCGCCCCACCCCGTGCTCGCCGCCGACTTTATTCAAATACGTCACCAGCTCCACCGGGCCGCGCGAGACGCCGTCCACCCGCACGGGGACGCCGGACTTGAAGTCAATTTCGACGTAGCGCGGCGCGTCCGGCGCTTTTTCCGGCGCGACGGTCAACTGGAACATGGCTTCCTCCGGCTCCAGCCAGGGATTTTCCAGGATGTGCCCCTCGTGGCTGAGGTGCCACAGGTTGCGGTCGCGGCTGTAGATGGACTTGCCCGTCGAGGTGACGGGGACGCCGTGCGCGGTCGCGTAGGCCAGCGCATCGTCGCGGGAGCGAATGTCCCACTCGCGCCAGGGGGCGATGACGGCCAGGCGCGGGTTGAGCGCCATCACGCCCAGCTCGAAGCGCACCTGGTCGTTGCCCTTGCCGGTGGCGCCGTGCGCGACCGCGTCTGCGCCTTCCAGTTCCGCAATGTCCACCATGCGCTTGGCAATCAGCGGGCGCGCAAACGACGTGCCGAGCAGATATTGCCGCTCGTACACGGCCCCGGCACGCAGCGTGGGGAAGACGAAATCGGTCACGAACTCCTGGCGCAAGTCCTCCACGTAGGACTTCACCGCGCCGCTGATTCGCGCCTTCTCCGGCAGGCCGCTCAACTCCTCCTCCTGCCCCAAATCCGCCGTGAACGTGACGACCTCGCACCCGTAGGTCTCAATCAGCCACGGCACAATACACGACGTATCCAGCCCCCCCGAATACGCCAACACCACTTTTGAGACTTTTTTCTTTGCCATCCTCTTTCCTCGCTTTTGGTAATTAGAAATCAGAAATGAGTAACGAGTAATGAGAAATGAGTAGCACACTCATTTCTCATTACCCATTTCCCATTACTTTCTTAAGATACCGGCCACACATCCGAAGCCTGCTTGGGGAACAGGGCGTCGAGCAGCAGGCGCGCTTCAAGGCGACCGCCGCAATCGGGAAACGCCGCCATCAATTCCGCCAGCGAGCGGTAGCCGAACAGTAGTTGCAGGAACGTCAGTGGTGGGAATTCGGTGGAAGTGACGGTGTTGGCGGGCGAGTCCCAGCGCTGCACATCCGCCAGACGCCCTTTCTCGAAAACGAGATGCAGCCCGTCGCGGTAGAAGTTGAGCCACAACTCGCCGGAATAGCCGACCAGCGCCGAGCGCGCCAGCCGGTCTTCCAGCACCGGCGCGACGGTGCGCAGGAAGTCGGGCAGGTCGGGGACGCGCACGTACCAACTGTACGGCTTGCGGAACTGCGGCAGCCACTCCGGCGACACTATCGGGTAGCAGGGATGCTCGCGGCCCAACATCAACGTCAACCGCGCGAAGGGCGGCGCGTCATCCTCCTCAAAGTAGGGGCGATACGTCGCCCCCGCTTCTTTGAGATAGCGCAGCACGCCCGGCGTAACCTCCCACCACGACACGCCCGGCTGAAGCTCGTAGGCCCACAGCGCCAGCGCGTCGCCCCACAGGGTCTCCGGGTGAACCAGGTAGCCCACCGGCGCGCCGGACGCCGCCGCGATGATGCCCACAAAGAACGTGTTCGTGCCGCCCCGCGTGCGTTCCTCGATCTCGTAGCGCCACAGGGCGGCATCGCGCACACAACGCATGAGATGGCGTTTGGCGGCATGGGCTTCTACCTGCTGGATGAAGGGAATATCCGCCGCAGTGGCTTGACGCACCCGGTAGGGTTCGGCAGCGCCATCCGCCAGGCGCGGCACGCTGGTCAACGGGCCGCTGTATCCGCCGTGCATATCCACTGCCATCTCATAGCCGAACTGGCGGTAGTAGTACGGGATGCCGGTGATCCCCTGCATCTTGTGGCCGCGTTCCGCGCTCCACCGGTGCAACACCGCGAACTGCGCCCGCACCAGGCCGCGATTTCGGTAGTCAGGGTGCGTCCCCACCAGTTCCGGGCGGCCCACCGGGATTTCGATGCCGCCATACGACCACGTCTGCGCGATCAAGTTGGTGGAGGACACAATCGCGCCGGTCACCGTGTCCTCCACCACCAGGAAATCCTCCGTCCGGAACGTGGGATGCGGGTTGAGCATCAAGTCGCGTATCCAATGTACCATGTGCGGGTCGGGATTATCCCACCCGATGTCGCTGTGGACGCGGCTGTTGAACTCCGCCAGCGACTCCACATCCGCCGCCGTCGCCGAGCGTAGAATTAAACCGTTGCCTAAATCTTGAAGAATGTTTTCACGCATTGTCGCTCCTTAAATGGGGAATTAGGGATTGGGGATTAGGGATTGGGGCATGTCCCCAATCCCTAATCCCTAATCCCTAGGCCCCAATCCCTAACCTCCCCCCAACGTCTCCAACGCCCGCGCCAACACGGCGACGCCTCTGCGAAACTCGGCGGCGTCAATGTGTTCGTGCGGGGTGTGATCCAACGAGGAATCCCCCGGCCCATAGGCCACCATCGGACATTCCCACACCGGGCCGACGGTATTCATATCGGACGTGCCGGTCTTGAGCTTGAACGCCGGCTTGCCACCCTCGGCGCGGATGGCGCGCAGCAGCGCGCGCACCGGCGGCGTGTTCTTCTCTGACTGGTACGCCGGATCGCTGCCTCGGAAAGTGAGTTTGGCCGCGTGCGCCCAAGAGTCCATCTTCTCCAACAGATCGGCCATCCCAAAACCGGGCGGCAGCCGCGCCACGATGGTCATTTCCACGTAGTCATTTAACCCGTCGCTGTACGTGTGCAAATCGCGCAGTGCAGGATCGAGCGTGTAGAAGCGGCCTTTGCGCCCTTGCGCCAACGCTTCCTGGTTGTACGCCCCGGCATAACGCCGCACGCTGTTCCAGAATGTGACCGCGTGCTCCGCCGGGCCGACAAACTCGCCCGCGCTGTGCCCGCCGGGCTGCGTCAGGCTGTATTCCATCAACAGCCGGCCCTTGTACCCCAACGTGATGCAATCCCACGCGCTCGGCTCGCCGATGATGGCGCAGCTTGGGGCGGCCATCGTCTGCGCCAGGTATTGCGATCCCCAGCCGTGCGACTCCTCCTCCACCGCACCGATGACAGTGACGCGCGCGTTCGTCAGCTTTGGGGCCACCTGCGCCGCCGCCAGCACGAACGCCGTCAACGGCCCCTTCGCGTCCACCGCGCCGCGCCCGTAGAGCGTGTCGCCTTCCCAGCGCACGGGGATGAAGCCGGGTACAGTGTCCATGTGACCCAGCAGAACAACGTGATTGCTGGCGGCGGCATTGCCCACTGTCCCCACCACATTGCCCGCCTCGTCACGGTGCGCCACAAAGCCCATCTTCCGCATCTGCGTGATGAGGTATTCGGCAAAAATATCCTCGCCACCGGAAGGACTGGGGATGGCGAGGAGTTTTTCCAGAAATTCGAGGTCATTCATAGAATTCAATCACCAATGCACTCATAAGTATCCCGGATCCGCCCTATTGATGAAACGTGAAACGTGAAACGTGAGATGTTTATAGTGAAGTCATCACGTTTCACGTTTCACGCTTCACGCTTCACGGCCCAGGAATAGCCTACCCTGCGCCGACCGCGTGCGTGACCGTCCGGTGAATCGGCTGATAACCCTGCGCGGCGAGGTCGGCGGGAGGCAGCGAGGCTTCGTCGGGTTTGTCGGAGAGGCCGAAGAGCAGCGCGCCTTGATCCCGCCATTTCAACGCCATCTCGCGCACTTCCTGCGTGATGACGATTTCGCCGGCCAGCAGTTCGGCGGCGGACATGGTGTCCGGCATTTGCCCCATTCGCCCGACGGTTTCGCGGTATTCGTTGTAGCGGAACGCTTTGAATGGCGTCGGGTCGCCCTGCTGCACGCGGACAGCGATGTCGCTGTGCAGGGCGCGCAAATCGGCGGGGAGGTCGGCGGCACGCGCGTCCACCTCGGCGATGAAGTGCGCAAAGTCCTCCAGCGAGCCATCGCGGATGTCGTTCACCAGCGGGCCGAGGCGCACCAGGCCGCTGCTCACAATCAGGCAGACGTAAGCCAGGTAATCCTGATTGTCGGCGGTGAACGGATGAAATTCCGGGCGGTTGAGGGTCTCGTAGGCAGCCTGGAAGACACCCGGACGGAAAGCACTGCCAAGCAGCGCGTCCACCGTGCGCCGGACTGCGGCGACGCGCGCGGCATCAATCTGCACGTCGTTGCGCCCGCGCGCGCCCAGCGTCGTCTTGTCGAGGTCAATGACCACAGCAGTCCGCCGGTCAATCCGAAAATCATAATCCCGGCACAGTGCGTCGAAGTCGGACAGCAGTTCCCACCGATTGGCCTGGAAAATCGTCCCGGCGTCTATTTCTTCCATCTCCACGGCGGGATCGTCGCTCGTCTCCGAGCCGATGAAGGCCATACCGGGGCAGCGCGTCGCCTTGCACAGGTAGGTGAAAGCCGTCTGATCGAGCAGGCGCGTGTCGCCCACGTAGACGATGCGGGCCAATGACGTAGACGGCGCGTCCAGGGCGCGGGCGGCGCGCAATATCAACGCCATCACGCGCGCATACTCCCGCTCACTCTTGCGCGGCGTCACGTTGTCGGGGATGCCAATCTCCGCACGGAGATCGGCCAGCCCCGGCAACCGGCCATCCACCGGCCTGAGATTGCGGTAGACGATCAAATCGCCGAGAAATTCAGAAACTGAGGTACGTCCGTAAGTCTGCATAGAGACTCCTTTGCGAATAGCGAATAGCGAATTACGAATAGCGAATTACGAATAGTAAAACCGCTACAGCGAAAATTAAAGGGCGTTTTTGTGGGCGAGCGTAGCTCGCCCACAAAAACAGCACCTTTTTATTGTAGCACAAATTCCCCCAGCCAGCCTTGCGCCACCAGGAGTTCCGCGCTGAGGATCGCGCCGCCGGCCGCGCCGCGCACGGTGTTGTGGGAGAGCGCCACAAAGCGGTAATCCAGCACCGGGCACGGACGCAGTCGCCCGATGGTGATCGCCATTCCCCGGCCGGCGTCGCGGTCTTTGCGCGTCTGAGGCCGGTCGGCTTCATCCCGGTAGATGAAGGCCGGCTGCGGCGCGCTCGGCAGGCGGAGTTTTTGCGGCGCTGCTTCGAAGGTACGCCAAATGGCAATCATTTCATCCGAGGTGGGCCGCGCCGTCTTGAATTTCAGGCTGACGCAGGCAAGGTGGCCGTCAACCACCGGGACGCGATTGCAGTGCGCCGAAACTTTCAAGTCGCGGCTGGGGACGAATTTGCCATCCGCGATAGTCCCCAGGATTTTTTGCGGCTCATACTCCGTCTTTTCCTCTTCGGTGGGGATGAAAGGCACGACATTATCAATCATATCAATGGACGCCGGCCCCGGATACCCCGCGCCAGACACGGCCTGGAGCGTGGCGACGATGACGCTTTCCACGGGATACCCGGCCTGCATCAAGGCATACACCGGCGGCAGATAGCTTTGCAGGCTGCAATTGGGCTTCACGACAATGCAGCCCTTATCCCACCCATGCCGCTGCCGCTGCATGGAAAGAATGTCCAGATGATCGGGGTTGACCTCCGGGATGAGCACCGGCACGTCGTCCGTGTGGCGGTGGGCAGAATTGTTGGAGACAACGGCCAACCCGGCGGCGGCGTAGCTCTCCTCCACCGCACGGATCGCCGCCTTGTCCATCTCCACAGCGGAAAAGGCCAGACGGCAGCGCTCCTGCGCGGCGCTCACATCGCTGACATCCCCCACGACGAGGCCCGCCACATCCGGCGGAATATCCTCCGCCATCTGCCAGCGCCCGGCGACGGCCTCCGCATAAGTCTTCCCGGCGGAACGCGGCGACGCCGCCACATAGACAACTTGAAACCAGGGATGATTTTGCAACAGTCGTAAATAATTCTGCCCCACCATGCCGGTCGCGCCAAGCACGGCGACGGGAATTTTGGGTTGTGTAGACATGGTTTACCTCCTGATAGAAATGAGAAATGAGAAAGAGATGGCTCGCAACTCCTAACTCGACTTTTGCACCTTAACACAGAATACTCCCAACGCGAAAAAAGGGCGTGACAGAGTCAATCGTCGCCTGTCAGGAGCCGCACGCGAGTAGCCGCGCTCTCCACGCGGAAAGCGCGGTAATCACTG
>DAOUGD010000094.1:0-11417 GCA_034429475.1 Anaerolineae bacterium | reverse complement strand
GGCGGCACGATCCAATCGCGCAGGGGCGCGTAAGCGACCGCCCGCACTTCCGGCGACACAAACGCCGCGACCAGGACACCCAGGCTCAACAGCGCGTACCCGGCCAGCAGAATCCAGTTCATCCTCGGTGTATTCACAGGATTACCTCGCTTGGTGTTAAAAACAATTCTGTCTTCAGCATACCCCACGATGTTTAACGTCCGTTTACCGCAATATTAACAGTCTGTTAAATCGCCCCAGGGTGCTACCGATACGCCTGATCCGCGCCTTAGCGCCAGGATTTAACCATATCTTAACAACCGATTAAAGCCGCCTTAATGATCGTGGGGCATACTGAGGGCAGCGTGATTTCAAAATCCAGATCATTCCAGAGGCGTGCAACGTGATGATCTCACCGGAAAAGCTTCACGTTTCACGTTCCATTAAATAGCGAGAAGTATTTTGAAAAATCTATGGCTTTCACTCACTAACTTTTTTCGACTGCGCACGCTCCGCGATAAGCTGCGGGTGGTGATCACTCTCTTGATGGCGCTTTCACTGCTGGGCAGCAGCGCCGCCTTTGTCGTCAGCACGATCCTGACGCAAAACCAACTGCTGCGCCGCCAGACCGAGGCCAGCAGTCGGCAACTTACGCAAGCGTTGGAGAGTCGCGTGCGCAATCTGGAAGCGGCCGCGCAGTTGTTAGCCAATGACCCCGAAGTGGGGCGCGCGGTGCAAGATAATAATGAAGCGGGTCTTGCCGTACTGAACAGTCGCGCGGTCGCTATTCGTGAGCGGTTTGAGCTGGGGCTGGTGCAAATTTACAACGCCGACGGCCTGGCGCGCACCAACCTACTGCTCGCCAGCCTCTACCGCGAAACTTCCTTGCTGGCTCAATTGCCGCCGGGCAGTTCCGCCGTGCGCGTCGTCAACGATCAGGCGCTCCTGCTCAGCCGCGCTGCAATCCCCACGGGCCGGGGCGACGTCATTCTCGGCCTGGACTTGCATGAGGAAATTCGGCGGCTGCTCAACCGCTACCGCCTGTCCGCCGAACTCGGCTTGCAGTTCACCACCCCGGCGCTGCCTGACGCGCCGGCGGTGCTGATGCGCATCGCTACTAGCGCAGTTTTCCCGTTTGATGCGCCGCCGGGCCGCAGCGCGACCCTGTACAAGCACCAACTGCCCTTTCAACTGGGCGAGACGCCCGTAGACTTACTGTTGACCTACTCCACCACCGACATCCAACAGATGGCGACCTCCGGTATTCTCGTCATGCTCCTCAGCACAGCCATCACGACCGCGCTGCTGATTGCCTTGAGTATGCGGCTGCTGCGCATCCTGGTCCAACCGATCCAGCAGATTTCCACCGCGGCGGCGGCGGTCGCCACCGGCGACCTCACGCACCGCATTGCGATCCAGCCCAGCGACTCCTGGCTGCACGTTGGCCAGGGCGACGAGATCGCGTTAGTGGCCGATGCTTTCAATCGCATGGTGAGCGACTTACAGGACTCGTACACCCATCTGGAAACGCGCGTAGCGGCCCGCACCCACGAACTCGCTGTGGCGGCCGAGCTGGCGCGGGACGTTTCCGCCAACCTCGATGTCGTTTGGATTCTGCAAACTGCGGCCCAGACCATCCGCCGTCAACTGGGGTACTACCGGGTCAGCGTCTTTTTACTGGACGCCGCCGCCCGGCAACTGGCGCTGTACGAAGTCAGCGGTGAAGCCGGCCCCTATGCCCAAGGCTATACTATCCCGCTCCAACCCGACACACTGGTTGGCGCGGCGGCGCTGATGCACACCGCCTGCGTCGTCCCGGATGTGACCGCCGAACAGCGCTTCGCGCACGACTGGCTGCCCCAGTCCCGGTCAGGAGTGGCCGTGCCGTTGCTCTTCGGTCAGGAAGTGTTCGGCGTTTTGGAAATCCAGAGCCAGACTGAAAATGACTTCCCAATCGAAACCCTCAACCTGCTGAACACCCTCGCCGACCAGGTGGCGATGGGCCTGCACAACGCGCAACAGTACGCGGCGGAACAGAAACGCCGCCGGTTGGCCGAACTCCTGGAATTGACCGGGCGGGTGTTGGTCGGCAGTCTGAACCTGACCGAATTGCCGGGCCGCGCCCTCTCGGCCCTCAAAGCGCTGCTGCCCCACGACCGTAGTTCCCTGTGGATGGCTGAAGGGGAGTTGCTCCAGCCGCTGGCGCAATACGGGTACAGCGACGAACTCCGCCTGGAAGCCAAACGGCTGACCGTGCAGGGCGATCTTTACCAGCGCCTCAGCGCCGAACGCCAGCCGCTCATCATTGCAGATATCGCTGCCGCGCCGCAATGGCAACAGCGTCCCTGGCTCCCTGGCGACCGCGCCTGGCTGGGCGTACCGATTCTGTCTCATGACAAAGTCGTGGGGATGGTCTGCCTGTCCCGCAACGTCCCCGACGCCTTTAGCGCCGAGGACGCCATGTGGGTGCAATCCTTCGCCGCGCAAGTCGGCATTGCCCTGGAGAACGCCGGTCTCTATGCCCGCCTCACCGACCTCAATGCGCGGCTGACCCAGGCGCAAAAGCGGCGCATGGAGGAGGTCTATACGCTACCAGAAGAATGGGTCACGCTATCAGAAAGGAAAAGATGATGAGAAACAAAGTCAAAAAGTGGCTGATCGTTTGGGGAAGTCTGCTGTTGTGGGGGATGGCGGCGGCCTGTGGTGGAACGCCGCCCGCGCCCACCCCGACGCCGGTGGTGGGGCGGATCACCTTTGCCGGGAGCACCACCGTCCAACCGCTAGCGGCTCAAATCGGGCAGGCCTTCAACGCACAATACCCGGAGGTGACGCTGGACATTGCTGCCGGGGGGAGCAGCGTGGGGATCAGCGCCGTTCATGACGGTACGGTGGATATCGGCATGGCGTCGCGCGCGCTCAAACCGGAAGAGGCGGAGGGGATTGTGGCGCACCAGATCGCTGTGGATGTGTTAGCCATCGTCGTCAACGCCGCCAACCCGGTGATCAATCTGAACGCCGCGCAACTTCGGGACATCTATCTGGGCGCCATCACGAACTGGCAAGACGTGGGCGGCCCCGACGCCCCCATCACCGTTGTCATCCGCGAGAAGACCTCCGGCACGCGCGGCGCTTTCGACGAAATTGTGTTAGACAAGGCCGAACCGGCCGGCCCGGCTTTGCAGACCGTCATCACGGCCGGCGATATGGCGGCGCTGGTGGCGCAAGAGCCGTATGCCATCGGGTATGTGGGCTTTGGCAACCTCGAAGCGGGTCTCCGGGCGCTCAGCATTGATGGGGTCGCGCCCAGCGAGGCCAACGCCCGCGCCGGCAGCTATCGCCTCACTCGCCCGCTGCTGCTTCTCACCGGGCCGTTGACGCAGCCGCTGGCGCAGACTTACATTGACTTCGCGCTGAGCGCCGAGGGTCAGCAGCTCATTGCCGAAAATGGATGGGTGCCGGTGCAATAGCCGGCGCTTTAACAAAACGTTAACATGGCGCACATCGGCTGTTAACATGGAGCGTTTACAATCCGAGCAGCGATCACAAAGTCCCTTTCTGTGAGCGTGAACAGGAGATGAAAATGGACTCTCAACACTGGGCGCTTTGGGTGACACTGGTCGGACTGGCAGTCATGGCCTTCTTGATCCCTACCGTGGCGATACGGCGCGTGGTGCGCGTAACCCGGAAGATCAACGGCCTATCCACACTCATGCAACAGGCGCACCAACTCACGTACCTCAAGCTCACCCCGGTGTGGTCAACCAGCGCCGCCATTTTTGTTCAGGGCGTGTTAGGGTTGCTCGGAACCGGGCTGATAGGTGCGGCGATTTACGTACGGTCGGTTTCCAACGCGGCGCTTTATTGGCCGCTGATCCTGCTTGGCAGCGGAGGGCTGCTGGGTATCGCTCTAGTGAAAAACCCCTTCGAGAAATTTCGAGAGGCGCGGCGACTGGACCGGGAAGGGGTCACGGTCACAACGCCGCTACTTGCCTGCTTTGAAGGCGCTGCGGACGGCGATATGACGTTCTATGTGGCCTATACATTGCCGGGGGTTGGCCCGATCTGTCACCCGGTCACTGATCGAATTTTCAAACGGGTGAAGGCCGGCGACCCTATCACCGTGGTTTACCACCCCCAAAGCCCCCGACTATTCCGCCCCCGTTGGCGTTGATACCCCTTGCCAGATACTCTCCTCCAACCACAGTAACACCAGCCGTGTCAACCAACTCTCCATCAATTTTCTTCTGCGGATGGCGGCTGGGGGTACTCCCTTTCTCAATGGTGGATAATTCCGGGCCTGGGCGGGGTGGGGGTCAGTTGAAATTCTCCTTCAATTGAGTATGTTGGGAGGGATAAACCCGATTTTCCCATAAGCGAGGTGAAGGATGACGCAACGCCCTGTTTGCGGCCGCTCACTCCCCATTCGTGTGCCGAATGTCAACATCCGGCGCCGCCGCCACGTGCGGTGCGGCCCTGGAAGGAGGAGAAAAGCCGGCGAGGGGCGGCAACGCGCCCAGCGCTATCGGGAACGGACGCCGGCGATGGCCGCGGGACTCACCGACCTCCACCGTGTCCGTTCCAGAGTACCCTGCCCCACGATCAGCGTACCACCGTCGTCGAGGAGCAGGATATCATATCCCCAATCGTTTTAGTGTTCCCCGTAAGTCCTGATGTCTAACCTGACGCCTGGCTCCGGATAGAACGTTATCCCAGGCGCCTGGGTCGCCGTTGGCATGGGAGTCATCGTAGCTGTGGGAGAGGGTGTGGCCGTTGCAGTGGGGGATTCGGTGTGTTTGTTGGCGCAGGCTTTGTCGGTGGCGCCGCTGTGGGAGGCGTTGTCGTCGGAGCTGATGTGGCTGTAGGCGGAGCGACGGTCGTGGCTGATCGGCACGCGCCGAGGGTGATTGGAGCGATTAGGGCTAAAAGGACAATCTGAGCAAGAGCTTTGTGTACATTTGGTTTCATTTTTCCTTTTTCCTCCAAACGGAATGAGTCCTTTTCACAGCTCCTCCGGCAGATGGATGGCGAACCGACACACCTCGTCGCCCCGGAGCACCGAGGTGACGATGTCGATCGTCACCGGTTTGCCGATCGCGCCTTCGAACTGCCGGCGATACCACCCTGACCCGCAGTAGCAGAAGGCGGTCGGCATCCCCTGATCCAGACGAGTGCGGATCAGCGGGCAAAAACAGTAGGCGCTGCGCCGTTCGAGGTCGGTTTGGGCTTCGGCGTAGGCTTGTGGATCGCGAGGGCCTTTGGCGGCGTAGATCGTGTGGCCTTCGCGCGTGGGGCGGGTTTCGCTCCAGCCGGGATCAGTCTCCATAAAGTCGAGGACGGCGTCTATGGCTTGGAGACCGTCGTGGGTTTGGGCGTATGCTGCGTCGAAGACGGCCTTGAGTTTGGCGACCTGGCCCGGCGGGAAAACGTGGGCGCAGCCGGAGAGGACGTCGTACTTTTGCTGCTCGTCCGCCAGCCCGTCAAGCCGTTTCAGCATTCCTTTGACCCACTGAAAGCGGTCATCTACACGGGAGGCTATGTTCAGCGTCTCGCTGCCCTGCATGACCACGTCGCGCGTTTCTTGACCCAGCACACGTTCCAGGCCGCGCGCCAGCTTGCCGTTCCAATCGTGGATGAGGAATTGTGCTTCGGTTCCCGGCCCGCCTGGATTCGTCGCATCGGCGTACACCTCGCGGCCAAACTCGTCGGAGATGATGGCGTGCTCGTTGGCGTAGGCGTAGAGAGCGCGGTAGGTCTCCCGGAGCTTTTCCGGCGCGTCTTGATGCACGAGCGCGAGCACCTCCATCGCCGGCAGCGTCCTGGTGCGGAGGGTCGGCGTGGTGACTTCGCGGCTGACCGGAAAACCGATTTCGGCGTCGTATCCATCGGTGACGCTGGTGACAAACTGGAAGAGGGCGAAGGGCGCTCCCGCGATGGCATCCTCTGGGAGTTCCTGCGCCAGTTGCGCCAGAATCGGGCCGATGTCGGCGCGGCGCTGCACCACATATTTGGCTGTGGCGACCAGACTTGCTTCTAAATGTTTGTGTTGAATCTCCATTGTGCTCCTTATGCACTTGGCTTGAAATGTGCCGCAACCCGCTCATCCAGGTCGCGCCAGAATACAGCTTGCTCCGTCCCGTAGGCGGCCGCGATGCGGTTTTCCAACTCGGCGGGCGGGTGGCGTTGTGTGAGCAGATCCTTGAGCATCCCAGGCCGCGTTTCCTCGAAGTAGCGTGTCAGCCAATAGCCGCGCACGTAGACGTACACCAGCGCCTCCGGGTCTTGCGGAAGGCGGCGCGAGCGGGGCGTGGCTGGCGCGTGGGCCAACACGGCGGCGGTTTCGGCCTTAACTGTCGGCGACCCTACGAAGCGATCCACCGTCAACATCGCTATTCCCTCGTTCAGCCACGCCGGCAACTCGAGGTGTGCGGTCGCCGCGTGGGTCAGCTCATGGCAAGTGATTTGCTCCGCTTTGCGGGCCATGTCCGGCTCCGGCACAAAGATGCGCGCGCCGAAGCCCGAATCGCTGGTCTGAATGAGTCGGGGCGGCTTCACGCCGACCATCCGCCGCCGTCCCAATGGCTGCGCCCAACCGCCGGCAACCCGCCAGAGACGCCGGGCGCCCCAGCCCCACAGCGGCAGTTTCATGCCCATCAGGATTTTCAAGGGCCAGGATGCCGCATGAAACATAGGCGCCAACCACGAGGTCATCACGTAGAGGCGCACCTCCGGCGGTATCTCCAATCCCCAGTGCTCGCGGATGAGGCGCGCGCTCGTTTCGGCGGCTGCGCCGATCAATTCGGCTGCCTCGCGTTCAGGGATGGCGAAGAAGACTTTCAGGCTTCCGAACGATAAGGTCTCATAGTGTTGCGTCATTGTATTCCCCGTGCGTTTGTGCGTGGTTGTACTCCGCCATTCTCTGTCTGATGAAATCGATCTCCCTCTCGGTCGGAGTGTCGCTGAATGTAAGTAGATGGGTATCCTCTGGGTTATTCATTTGCATCCTCCAGTATAGGTGCGATACATCCTCAAGGCGCAAGCGACGCTAATTTTTTACAAGGTTATATTTTGCCCTCGTCTTCCTTTGCTCCATGATGCGAGGTCACGTTGAGGAACGTGCTGACGACGAACAGCGCCGCGTATATGTACCACAGTGGTTTGTGGACGAGCGCCAGAGGAAACCAGTAGAACATCACCGTCGCCAGGTACATGAACACATACGGGCCAAAGATGGGCCAGCGAATAGGAGTACGCCATTCGATTTTCTTCACGTATTCGACAGTGTAACCGAAAATCGCCCAGACGAGATAAAGAAAGCCACTCAGCCATAGCGACCAGGACTTTCCGCCCAGGAGGAGGCGCAGGCTGACGGCGAAGGCCGCCAGGCTGAGGGCGTAAACGCTTGGCCCGTAGCGGATCGCGGCAGCGAAGCGCCACCTACGCAGGGCGAAATGGGCGATCAACACTAACTGAAAGAGAAAGGCCGTGGTTACAAACAGGGTTTCCAGACTATCTAAACCAGACATTTTTTTACCTCCGACTCATCCACAGCCGTGACGATGGTATCCGGGTGTTTTTCATGGTTTATTCTTGTTCAACGCTATCCGAAACGGGGTGGTTTCTTCTGCGCCGAGCCTTGAGGAAGCCCATTACCCATGGGACAAAGTTGATCATATAGTGTGCCCCTACGGCATGTTCCCAGTCCTGCATGGCGAACACAACGGCCATAGGCACGCCATAGCATAGGCCTGTGAGCCAGAAATGCTTCCAGGTATGTCCGTGCGTCAAGCCGAAGGTGATGCCGCTGAAAAGGATCGCCGCCATCAGGGCCAGACCCGGGTGTCCGACAAAGGCAGGTCGCAGCAGGGCATAGCACAGAGGAACCAGGAACAATCTGAACATGACTTCTTCGTTGAGGCCAGACCAAAATGGGACAACCACCGGTTTCCACCATGCGTTGATCCACGGGTATGCCTCTTGTCTGCCAACGGCATTCGCCAGTCCCAGGGGGACGAACAGCGCACACCCCCGGAGAAAACTCAGGATGGCGTTTCCGTACTGTCCTTCAAGCAGCCGTATTCTTCCCAGGCCGGTATGCGTTGCCAACAGACTTCCCACGATGAACATCGGCGGAACAAAAAGCAGGAAGATGAGCACGTTCGCTTTGGGGACAAACGCATTTTTCCAGAACAGGATTCCGCCTGCCACGAAAGCAATAAGGGATACCGCGACTCCCAGAACCGCTGCATATCCCGTGATCTGACCACGCCATACCACAAGGATGAGTAGTGTCACTACGAAGTATAGGAGCAAAAGAACGGGCGTGCCTTTATCAGAGACCACCGTCAGGCAAAATAACGTGGCGACGACCAGCGCCATTGCCGGCGGCCCAAACTGCCAATTTGCGAACACGAGTGGGGGGAACTCTGGCAGTTGGCCGATCGAGGGTCTGCTGCTAACAAGATACCAGAGCAAAACTGCCGCGTAAGCAACGGCGAATCCACGGTCCAGTCCGGCGGGGACGCGCTTATTTCTGATTTCGCCAGAGAGTACAATAACGCCGGCGATGGTGGTCGCCAACCACACGATCGCTAATGCTATTTGGGCTACGGATTGGATTGACATGTTTTTCCTTATGTTGCGAATGTCGCACGGTTAGCGCCCCAGAACGCCTGCCGCAAGGCTTCACATCTGTTCCGCGTCAGGGCTGAGGCAGTCGGCCGCGTTTGGCGGCTGATCGGTGACCGCCGTTCGACCTTGCTCAAGATGGGTCAGCTACCCTGGATACAGAAAGGTTCCAGCCCCAAGCGGTGCCAGAGTGGAGCGGCAGGCCAGATGCGGATCAGCAAGAGCGCCCGCACGTTTCATAACGTGCTGTTGAACCAAATCTCCGGTTTGCCCCCGAACGCGCCGACAAAGGCATCGAGGTCGCCGTCGCCGTCCAGGTCGCCCAACGTGGCTTTGGTGGTCATGCTGCGGGGAGATGAGCCGACCAGTCGCAACCCGCTATCCAGTAAGTTTCCGTTCCCGTCATTGAGCCAGACTTCGTCGGGCAAGTCCATCTGCGCCACGTAGACATCCAGGGCGCCGTCCCCGTTCAAGTCGCCGACAGCGAAGCTTTCGAAGCCGATGGTGGCGTTGAGCGTCTGCCCGCTGTCGGCGAACTGCCCGGCGCCGTCATTCCACAGCAGCCGCGTTGGGAAGCTGGCCTGGTTGCGGAACCCATTGGCGAGCAGCGCGTCCAGGTCGCCGTCGCCATCGAAGTCGCCCAGGCCCACGCCGCCGTACATCGCCGTTTCATCTGTCATCTGCCAGCCGAGGGTGAATTGCCCCGCTCCGTCGTTCAACCACACCGCGTATCCCTGTTTGTAGGTTTTGCTGAAGATGTCCACGTCGCCATCGCCGTCCACGTCGCCCCAGGCGATGTCTTCCGGCGTCAACGCCAGGCCACTGTCGCTGAACTGCCCGCGTCCGTCATTCAAGTAGACCTTGTCGGGCATCCCGTGGATTTCGTAGTACATCACATGGGCGTCGAGATCGTCGTCATTGTCTATATCCACGAGCGTGACTGCATTGCCGCTCAGGTCGGTATCGCCGATGTCCTGCCCAGAGTCCTGAAAGACACCCGCGCCGTCGTTCAGGTATACCTTGCTCGGTTTCCCACTGCCCATGAAATGGGCGCACGTCATAAAGAGGTCCAGATCGCCGTCGCCGTCCAGATCGCCCACGTCTACGCCGTGCCCCTGCCGGGTCAACGTCTGGCCGGAATCCGTGAAGACGCCGGTCCCGTCGTTGAGCCAGAGCTGGGAATCATGGGCGGCCATGTTCGCAAAGACGGCGTCGAGATCGCCATCGCCGTCGAAGTCGCCCAGGCCAATCTGGTAGGTTTCTTTGGCCGGGAAGGTCTGCGCGCTTTTTTCCAGCGTTATCGTCAGCGGGCTGGTCGTCTGCGTCGGCCCCCACGCGGGCCAGTAATCGCCCCCGGCGTTGTCGGTCAGGCGCACCTGGTCGGTCCCGTCAGCGCGCATCCGGTAAATCTCATAATTGCCGTCACGGTCCGACTGGAACACGAGATAGCGGCCATCGGGCGACCACGCCGGGTCTTCATCCACCGTGCGGGGCGTTTCCGTGAGGCGGCGGCGGTCGCTGCCGTCGGCCTGCATCACGTAGAGGTCCTGGCGATTGGGTTGGCAGCGGACATCGCAGGCAAAGAAGGCAATCTGCGTCCCGTCGGGCGACCAGGCCGGGAAGAGTTCCCAGCCGACGTCGGTGGTCAGCGGGCGTTGCTGGCTGCCGTCGGCGGCCATCACGTAGAGGTCATATCCGCCCGCCCGATCGGAAGTGAAGGCCAGCGACTTGCCATCCGGCGCCCAGTCGGCAAATTGATCATTGGCCTGATTCGCGGTCAGGCGCGTCACATTACCCCCGTCGGCGTCCATGACGTAGATTTCGGCATAGCCGTCGCCGTCGTAGTCCGCGTCAAACGAAATCCGACGGCTATCCGGCGCCCAGGCCGGGTGATTTTCGGCGGCAGGGGTGGTGGTCAGCCGGCGCGGATGGCTGCCATCGCTATCCATGACATAGAGTTCGTAGGCGAGATCGGGGAAGTCCCCGGTGAGGTCGTGCCGCGAGGTGAGGAAAGCGATGCGCGTACCGTCCGGGGAAAGCGCGGGGGAATCGTCGTAGGCCGGATCGTCGGTGAGTTGGCGCAAATCGCTGCCGTCCGCGTTCATGCGGTAGATGTCCGGGGCGCCGGCGCGCTCGGAGTAGAAGACGATGCGTCCTGAAAGACTGTCGGGCGCTGCCGTCATCTCGGCGGTGGGGATGGACGTTGAGGCCGGCAGCGGCGGTGGCGCAGCAGTGGACGCGATCGTTGGCGTGGGGGCAGTGGGGGGAGCCGGCGTCGCTGTCGCTGCCGGCGTCACTGCGGGTGAGTCAGGCCGACAGGCCGCCAGCAGCCCCGCTAACAGCAGACCAAAGATAACGATGGGATAAGATTTAGGCATTGAACTTCCTCCTGGGTTAAAGATCAAAGAGGATCACCGGATCAGGCGCGGGGTCGGGGTTGGCGCTCTTGAAGACGGCGCCGGGCAGACGGATCGTCCACTCATGGCGAAACCTCTTTGACATTGCCGGCGTACCGTCACCTCTGCACCTCCGTATATATCCCTGTTCGTTCACACTCTCTATAGCATACTGCAAAAATGCGGTGAAGGGACTAGGCATAAGGAGAGTTTTGCCGCCGGAGGGCTGGCGTTTATCGCTAGCGCGGCTGACAGGCGGTAGCCAGATTGCCCTTTTTGTGAAACGCCCCCGACATCTTGATGCCTTCCTCAGCAGGGCTTTATCATTCTCGTCGCCCCACGCTTACCGGGCAGATTTTGCGGCTGAAGCCGCCGGTAAAAAGGCGGTTTTGTGGTGACGGGCCAGCGCCCGTCACC
>DAOUGD010000093.1:0-14425 GCA_034429475.1 Anaerolineae bacterium | reverse complement strand
GGTGACGGGCGGTAGCCCGTCACCGCAAAACAGCCTTTTTACCGGCGGCCTTAGCCGCAAAATCTCCCAGGCGGGCGTGGTCTTACGACAATGATAATGCCCTGCTGCCGTAGGTTGACACGTTCTGCCTTACTGATATACAATCAGGCTGCACGGTCAAGCGGAATTTTGCCGCAGAGAGCGTGCAAAGGGCGGGGGGAGGTTGTGATTGCTCCGCAATTTCGGCGGTAGAAGTAAGTTCTGACTTCACAAAGCAGGAGGGATTGTGAAAACAAAAACACTTTATCCGTTGGTTTCGGTTTTGATAGGAATAGGACTGACGCTGGCCTGTGGTTTTTCAACGCCGACGCCGTTGTCGCCGGCAGGCAAGACACCCGACGCGGGCGGCGAGGCGGGTTTGGCGGACTTGACCCTTTACGCGCAAGTGGCGATGGATGGCTATGGGGGCGGCTGTGTGGCAGCCTACACGCCCCTGGTGACGCAGATTTGTGTGGAGAACCGGGGCGACGGCGCGGCAGGCGCGTTCGTCGTCCAGGCCGAGGGCGGCCAGGGAGAATGGCCGTTGGACAAATTGGGCGCGTGGGAGACACACTGCTTCCAGGTGGATGAAAATCTTGGCGGCGTCGCGCTGACCGCCGATTCTGCCAACCTTATCGCCGAATCGGATGAGGAGAACAACACTTGGCGTGCGCCCGTCCCCACGCCGCCGCTCATCTGCACGCCCGCTGGCGATGCGGGTTCGGCGACACCGCCGCCGGAGACGCCCACGCCTACGCCCATATCAACCGCCACGCTTCAGCCCACGTCCACGTTACCGCCCACGCCCACGCTGCCGCCCACTTTGGCGCCGCCGGCGGTTGCCACACAGGCGCCGTTGAGCATCACGTCCTTCACCCTGGACATCGTGGATTTGCCGGACAACGGCAAGCGCGTCACCTTCAATTGGACGACGACCGGCGCGGAGTTTGTGGAGGTGTACAGTCATGTCCAAATGCGTTTCCCTATATGGTGGAGCAATCAACCGCCCAATGGGTCATTGACGCACGATTTTTCCTGGACGTATTACCCCAATCCCACGATGAGCATCGCGGCGCAAGGGCCTAATGGCGAACGGGTTTATAGTTCCCTGAACGCCGACTGGCCGTGTACCCACCCGTTTTTTTTCACCAACACGCCCTCTAACTGCGCGCGCGCGGCAGTTTCACAGAGCGCCGCCGCCGAACAGCGGTTTGAGCATGGGCGCATGATCTGGATGCAGGGGATCAATCTGGGCGACCAGACGACTGGCGGCGTCATCTTCGTTTTCTACGATACGGGTCAATATGCGCGATACAACGATACGTGGACGGAGGGACAGCCGGAAAGCGACCCCACGATCGTTCCGCCGGAGGGGTTACAGCAGCCGATTCGCGGCTTTGGCAAGCTATGGCGGGAAAACGCGAACGTCCGGGGCGGCCTGGGGTGGGCTTTGTCCGCCGAAGTGGGGTTTACCGGCGCGTGGCAACCGGAGAGCAGTGAGTCGCTGGGATCGTATGCTTACGTCCAGACCGTGGATGGGCAGGTTTTACGAATGTCCGGTTGGGATAGCGGTTCCTGGTTGGTGTGGCCGTAGGGCTTGAGGTTGGGTGTTTTTTTCACCGCAGAGGACGCCGAGGACGCCGAGCCATGATAAAACCTCGGCGAACTCGGCGTGCTCGGCGGTAAAATTTGCTCAGCGCAAGGCGGCTTTCAGAGCCTCCGCTGCGCCGGTCAGGATAGGCTCGCCGTGACCGAAGCAGACGCTTTCCAACGGCAGTTCGGCGACTTTGCGCGCAGAGGTGATGGCCTGCGCCATATCCAGACTGGGCAGGCGCGGCGGCAATTTGACGCCCCCCTTGCCGCCCAGCGGCCCGCCGTTGAAGAAGATGTCGCCGCAGAAGAGCAATTGTCGCTGTGGCTGGTAAAGCCCGATGCAGCCGAGGGTGTGGCCGGGCGCGTGGACGACGCGGAGGCCATCCAGCACGGGCAACTCCTCGCCGTCTTGCAAAGGTCGATCCACGTGACAGGGATCCGCGCGCATAAGGTGCGCGGTAAACCAACCCCATAGTCGCCGGCCAAACGTGGAGAATTTCACCGACGCGGTTTGCTCAATATAGGGGATTTCGTCACGGTGCGCCCACACCTTCACTGCGGTGCGCCGCACCAACTCCGCCGCGCTGCCGACGTGGTCCACGTGGTGGTGCGTCAGCACGATGGCGCGCACGTCCGCTGGCGCGAATCCGGCGGCGGACAATTCCGCCAGAATGGCATCCGTTTTCCCCGGCATACTGGTGTCAATGAGGATCAGTTCCGGCGCGCCTCCTACTAGATAAACGTTGGCCGGACGCGTGCTGTCAAGCATATAAACATCGGGCATGATTTGCTGCATGGTGTACCTCCTCAGAAAATAACAGGATTTACGGAATGATAGGATCACAAATCCATTTCAATCCGTTGAACCGTTGATGGATTTTCGTCCTGGTCATCCATTATACTTGGACGTTCAATTTGTAAAAATCTTGTCAGCAGATTGAGCCGATTAAGCAGATTTTTAATCCGCTGAATCCGTTGACCCAAAGGGTGTGGCATGAAATTGCGGGCAGAATTACCGGCGGCTGAGTTGTTGGCGCTGCAGGCGGCGTGGCTGGCGCCGGCGCGGTCGGCGTTGCTGCGGCGGGCGACGATCGCGCAGCGGAAGCGGGTGCTGGACCTCGGAGCAGGCTACGGCGCGGTGACGGGGGAATTGGCGCGGCGCGCCGGCGGGAGCGTCGTGGCGCTGGATCGCGCGGGGGATGCGCTGCGCGCCTGCGATGCGTCTGCCGCGCGCGTGGGCGGGGATGGGGCGCGCCTGCCCTTTCAAAGTGATGCCTTCGATCTTGTGTTCACGCAGTTTGGACTTCTGTGGATGACGCCGTTGGCCGTCGTCGTAGCGGAAGTCGCGCGCGTGCTGACGCCGGGCGGTGTGCTGGTCGCTTTGGAGCCGGACTACGGCGGGCTGATCGAGTCTCCGCCGGAGGTCGTCACCCGCGAGGTGTGGCTGGCGGCGCTGGCGCGGGCCGGGGCGGACCCGCTGGTCGGGCGCAAGCTGCCGGGGCTGTTGAGCGCGCAGGGGCTTGACGTGCGTGTGTCGCTGCTGGACACGCTGACGCCGGCGTCCCCGGCACGCCTGGACTTCTTGCGCGATCTGCCGCTGACGCCGGATGAGTCCGCCAAACTAGAGCGCGCATCCCACACGGCAAAGACGGCGCAGGGATGGCAGCACGTGGCGCATCTGCCCTTGTTTCTTATTCTGGCGACGAAAAAAGCTCAACGGATTTAACGGATGCGACGGATTTTCCGTTCAATCCGCTACATCCGTTGAGGATCATTTCTTGCGGATAATGGAGAGTAGTATCCAAAATCCCATTAGCACCACGAGAGCAAACATCAGCAGCCCTAACGCCTGGATGGTCCACGGCGTATTACCGAGGGTGGGGATGACGTTGGAAAGGCCGACGACCATGCCGGCGACGATGAGGCTGAGGGCCATCCGCGTCACCATCCGATCCACACGCGCCAAGACTTCCGGCTCTACCGTCAGATGGAACGGCTCGCGTTTTTCGATCTGGTCTACCAGCAGCATCCCGGCGTGGGGCAGCGCGTCCAGCAGATCGCCCCAGGCCATCGAGCGCCGCAGCGCATCGTCCACCCAGTGTCGGGTGGGCAGTGCGGACTTGAGAATCAAGCGGGTCACGTAAGGGCCGGAGAAGGCGAACACGTCAAAATCCGGCGCCAGCTTCAGGCCGATGCCTTCCATCATCGCCAGCGTCTTACCGAGCAGCCAGAAGTTCGTCGGCAGTTGCAGGTGATGTTCAAAGGCGAGGGGCATCACTTCGTTGAGCAGCTCGTTGACGCGCACTTCTTGGAGCGCGAGGCCGTAGTAATTACGCAGGAGCCGCTCGATGTCGCGGGCCAGGGCGCGGCGGTCTACGTCCGGCGGCGCGGCCCCGACGTGAATCAACTCATCCGCCACCCCCTGTGCGTCCAGCCGCACGGCCACGTTGTACAACCGAATCAGGTTGACCCGGTCGGCGTCGCTGAGATACCCCACCATGCCGAAGTCCATCGCGCCGATGACCTCGTTCTCCATCACCACGAAATTTCCGGGGTGGGGGTCGGCGTGGAAAAAGCCGTCGTCCAGCATTTCCTTGACGATCATCCGCGCGGCGTTGTTGGCGATTTTGTGGCGGTCGTATCCGGCGGCGTCCAGCGCGTCCACGTCGTCAATTTTGATACCGCTGATGTGTTCCATCACCATGACGCGGCGGGTGGTGTATTCCCAGTAGACCCACGGGATGTGCAGGCAGGTTTCGTGGGCGAAATTTTCCCGAATCCGGTCGGCGTTGCGCGCCTCCCGTTGATAGTTCAGTTCGCGTTGAAGCGTGTCGGAAAAGTCCTGGGCGATTTCGGTCAGATTGTAGACCTGGCCGAGCGGCGTCTGCTCGGCGTAGTGCGCGAGGTCCTGGATGATTTCCAGGTCGGTGTGGATGGTGGGCAGGATGTTGGGGCGCTGCACTTTGATGACCACCTTCTGCCGTCCCGGCAGCCACGCGACGTGAACCTGGGCCAGGGAGGCCGCCGCCAGGGGATGAGGGTCAAGCTTCTCGAAGATGTCTTCGGGCGGCTTCCCCAATTCTTCGGTGAGCACCTGGTGAATGTCCGCCCAGGGGACGGGTGGGACTTCGTCTTGCAGTTTGGACAGCTCGTTGATGTAGTTCAGCGGCAGCAAGTCGGGGCGCGTGCTCAACATCTGGCCGAGTTTGACGAAGGCCGGCCCCAATTCCTCAAGTGCCTGGCGGAAATGCGCCGGCAGCGTGGCCGGTTCCTGATCCGGGAAGGGATAAAGATCGCGCAGCCACAGCGGTTCGGCGGGGAGATGCGAAAGGGCAAACCCGAAGCCGTGGCGGGTAAAGACGGTCAGGATATGCCGGTAACGCCGTAAGTGGCGTATCGGGCGGGCAATCGTCGGCACCTTGAGCATGGGCATCCTTTAAACTACGGCAAGCGTTCTAAAATGGCCTTACCCGTAGTTTAGCGAGTATGGCAAAGGATGCAAGTGGAAGAAATGGTGTGGGGGAAAAATCAGGGCCGGGTCAACCTGGACCCGGCCCGGTTACGTCACCGGCAAGTTAAGACCGAGGTACAACAGCAACAACAACATTGAAAGACAGAACGTAATACGCCACAAAAAACCGGAGAGTGTGCAAGTGGGGGTCAAATCCTGGTTATCGTCGTACATAGCCTCTTTCCGTCATGTTGAATTTGAGTCATTGTCTACAGTGTACCAGTTTATAAAAAACTAACAAGTCTATGGGTAAAGACTTCCGTCATCATATTTCAAAGTCACTGGAAAGCCCACAATTCTAAACTTGTCTTAATGCTGGATTATGCTACAACACACGCAGAAACTAGGAATAAGGACGAAATTGTAGGCGTGACATCCCTGTCGCGAGCAACGGCAAGTGTACGGAAGCGCGGAAGAGATTCCGCGCCTACAAAAGCTATTTTCGGAGGAGGACGGATGAAACCATTCACTTACCAGGCTCCCACTTCAATAGAGGCAGCCGTAGCTTTATTGTCTGAATACGGTCCCCGCGCGCGTCCGTTGGCCGGGGGGACGGACTTGTTGGTGCAGTTGCGCCGGGGCGCGTCCGATGCGGCGCTATTGGTGGACGTGAAACGCATCCCCGAACTAACGCGCATCGCCTTTGACCCGGTCGCCGGTTTGACCTTCGGCGCGGCGGTCTCGTGCGCCGAGTTGTGCGAGCATCCCGACGTGCGCGCGCACTACCCCGGCCTGGTGGACGCCGTCCACATCATCGGCGGATCGGCGATCCAGGGCCGGGCGACGGTCGGCGGCAACCTGTGCAACGCCGCGCCGAGCGGCGACAGCATCCCCGCGCTCATCGTGCTGGGCGCGGAGGCGCAGCTTACCGGGGCGGATAGCACGCGCTGCGTCCCCGTGCGCGACTTCTGCACCGCGCCGGGTAAGACCGTGCGGCAGCCCAGCGAGATGCTGGTCGCGCTGCGCGTCCCGGCGCCGACGCCCCGGAACGGCGCGGCCTACCTGCGCTTCACCCCCCGCGCCGAGATGGACATCGCGGTAGCCGGTGCGGGCGCGTGGCTACAGCTCACCGCCGATGGCACGGTGGCGGACGCGCGCATCGCCCTCTCCGCCGTCGCCCCGACGCCGCTCTTCGTCACCAAAGCGGGCGCGGCCCTCATCGGCCACCGCCCGACGGAGGACGCCTTTGCCGCCGCGGCCGTCATCGCCCAGGAAGCCTGCCGTCCCATCACCGACGTGCGCGGCACCGCCGATCAGCGCCGGCATCTGGTCGGCGTACTGGTGAAGCGGGCGCTTCGCGCAGCGAGTGAGCGAGCAAGCGAATGAGCGAAAAAGCGAGTGAGCGAGTGGCGAGTTAGGAGTTAGGAGTGAGGAGGCAGGAAGCAAGATGCAGGATGCAAGAATTAAGAATCGAGAATTCTATGTCTTGCAACCTCACGTTTCACGTTTCACGGACTACGGAATACGGAATACGGAATACGCAAGGAGTCATTATGACCAAGAAAACTTTAGTATCTGCCACGATTAACGGGGAAGAGACGGAATTTTTGTGCGAGCCGCAGCAAAGCCTGTTGGAAGTGCTGCGCGATGGATTGGGTCTCACAGGGACGAAGGAGGGCTGCAACGACGGCAATTGCGGCGCGTGCAGCGTGCTGCTCGACGGGCGGCTGGTCAACTCGTGCTTGGTGCTGGCTGTGGAAATCGAGGGACGAAGCGTGGTCACGGTCGAAGGACTGGCCGAGTGGCCCAGGCTGCACCCCTTACAGAAAGCCTTCGCCGAAAACGACGCGCTGCAATGTGGCTTCTGCACGCCTGGGATGCTGATCGCGTCGAAGGCGCTGCTGGATCGCAACCCGCATCCGACGGAGGCGGAGATCCGCGCGTGGCTGGCGGGCAACCTCTGCCGCTGCACCGGCTACGATAAGATCGTGCGGGCGGTGTTGGCGGCGAGTGGCGAGTGAGGCGTTAGGAGTGGCGGTCAGGCGACTCTCCATAAACCGGAAATTGGTAGTTGAGGAATCATTGTCTTTATGAACCAGAACACTCTGTCTCCAGCTCCTATCTTGCTAGCTATTGACGGGGAATGGCACAATGTAGTTAGCGAATTTTTACGACAAAAAGGCTTCAATGTGCTAACGACTTCTTCGCCAGAAGAAGCTCTATCTATCATTCAATCACAAAGACTAAGCGGCATTGTTATGGTTTCAGATTGGGCGATGGCTAATTGTGAAGACGAAACGGCTGGCTTGATGGAAGTTGTGAAAGGGAAAGTCCCTACGGTAACTCTTATTACAGAATCTTCGCGCCAACAGAGTGGATACCGCTGGTTCGCTGAGGTCTTCCAGCCACCTTTGCATGAATACTGCACAATGCCATGTGATCTGGATCAATTACTGGCGTTTATGAAGCGGGCAGGTATTGTTCTGGGGACAGAGTAGAGCGAAGTGCAGTGTGCTATGAGAGAGCACCTTAGCCAAGATGAAAATTCTAACGCAAAGGCGCAGAGCCGCAAAGCATTTTTGACTATAAGACTACCTGACTAACGACTACCGGACTATTTTCAGGAGAAAACTATGGCAAACGATGAGCATTTTTCAGTCATTGGCACCCGCCCGCCACGGGTAGATGCGGCGGAGAAGGTGACGGGGCGGGCGAAGTATGGGTCGGACGCGCAGTTGCCGGGGATGGCTTACGGCAAGGTGCTGCGCAGCCCGCACGCGCACGCCCGGATCGTTTCGATTGACACACGCGCGGCGGAATCGCTGCCGGGAGTGTACGCGGTGGTCACGTCCGCCGATTTGTTGAGCGCGGAGGAACGGGCGGCCCGCGTCGCGGCAGAGGATTGGGGCTTCCTGGCCGCGTGTGATCAGACGTTGGCGCACGACAGGCTCCTGTTTGCGGGCCAGCCGATTGCCGCCGTCGCGGCGCGCACGCCGACGTTGGCCGAGCAAGCGTTGGCGCTGATCGCGGTCGAGGTTGAAGTGCTGCCTGCCGTCGTGGACGTGCTGGACGCGATGCGCGAGGACGCGCCGCTGCTCCATCCGGGGCTGCGCACGCGCTCGCTGGCCGCGCCGAGCGAGAAGCCGAGCAACGTCGCCGTCTACGCCCAGTTGCTCAAGGGCGACCCGGCGCAGGGCTTCGCCGAGGCCGACGTGATCGTGGAGCGCGAGTTCCGCTCGTTGATGGTACACCAGGGCTACATCGAGCCGCACGTCTCCACGGCGGAGTGGAACGCGGACGGCAAGCTGACGATCTACGCCGACACGCAGGGTCTCTTCGCCGTGCGCGACCAAGTCGTCTGGCTGCTGCGTCTGCCGATGTCCGCCGTGCGGGTGACGCCGCTGGAAGTCGGTGGGGCGTTTGGCGGCAAGAACAACAGCTACGTGGACGTCGTCGCGGCGCTGCTGGCGCGCAAAGCCGGGCGCCCGGTCAAGGTGGCGATGAACCGCGCCGATACGTTCCTGGGCACCGGGCCGTCGTCCGGGACGGTGATCCGGCTGAAGCTGGGCGCCGCGTGCGACGGGCGCATCACGGCGGCGCAGGCGGCGTTGTACTACGAAGTGGGCGCCTACCCCGGCTCGCTCGCCGGCTCCGGCGCCAACGTGATGTTCGGCCCCTACGTCTTCCCCCACGCACAGGTGGATTGCTACGACGTGGTCGTGAACAAGCCGCCAACGGCTTCGTACCGCGCGCCGGGCGGGACGCCGGCCAACTTTGCGATGGAGGCCTTGCTGGATGAATTGGCGGAAAAGCTGGGGCTGGACCCATTGGACTTCCGCCTCATCAACAGCGTGCGGAACGGTTCTGAAGGGCTGGAAGGCAATATTTACCAAAACATTGGCGGGGTGGAAGTGCTGGAAGCCGCGAAGGCGCATCCGCACTATACCGCGCCGTTGGCAGGGCCGAACCGGGGACGCGGTGTGGCGCACAGTTATTGGGGGAACTGGGGCGCGCGTTCAAGCTGCACCATCACGGTGAACCCGGACGGCACGGTGGGCCTCGTCACCGGCTCGGTGGACATCACCGGCACGCGGACGAGCGTGGCGATGCAGGCCGCCGAGGTGCTGGGCCTGCCGCTGGAGCGCGTCAAGTCAAGCGTGGGCGACACGGACAGCATCGGCTACTCCGACGTGAGCGCGGGCAGCCGCACGACGCTGGCGACGGGGAAAGCCGCGATCCAGGCGGCGCAGGACGTGATCGCCAAGATGAGCGCGCGCGCCGCGACGCTCTGGGAGGTTCCGGCGGAGTCGGTGACGTACCAGGAGGGCGTGTTCGCCACGTCGGCGGATGCGGAGAAGCGCTTCACCTTTGCGGAACTGGCGGGGCAGTTGCCCAACACCGGCAACACCGTCATCGGCGTCGCCAACGTGGACGTGGGGGAGTGGGGCGCGAGCTTCGCCGCGCACATCGTGGACGTGGAGGTGGACCCGGAGACGGGCAAAGTGACGCTGCTGCGGTACACGGCGGTGCAGGACGTGGGCAAGGCCATCCACCCGGTGCAGGTCGAGGGGCAAATCCAGGGCGGGACGGTGCAGGGCATCGGCTGGGCGCTGTACGAGGGCTACGTCTACAACGCGGCGGGGCAGATGCTCAACGCCAACCTGCTCGACTACAAACTGCCCACCGCGCTCGATCTGCCGATGATTGACCCCGTGCTGGTCGAAGTGCCGTTCCCCGGTCACCCGTTTGGCGTGCGCGGCGTGGGCGAATCGCCCATCCTGCCGCCGCCCGCCGCCATCGCCAACGCCATCGCCCGCGCGGTCGGCGCGCGAATGACGCACTTGCCGATGACGCCGGCGCACATCCTCAAGCAGATGGGGAAGATTTGAAAGAGGCAGGAGGCAAGAAGCAAGAAGCAAGAAGCAAGAAGCAAGAATTTTGCATCTTGCATCCTGCCTCTTGCATCTTGATTAGGGGTAGGAGGTATAGAAATGGAAACGGTGCGCGAAGTTGAGCAGATGTTGCGCGAACTGACACGGGCTGAAAAAGCGCAGGTGTTGCAATGGGTCGTGCGCGATCTCGGCGACGCATTTCCGGGGATAGAAAGCAATCCAGAAGTGTGCGGCGGCGAGCCATGTGTTGTGCGGACGCGCATCCCCGTCTGGGCTTTAGTACAGGCAAAACGGCTGGGTATGAGTGAGGCGGATTTGTTACGCAGTTATCCTACCTTGCGCGCTGAAGACCTGGTCAATGCCTGGGGATATTATCGCACTCATCAGGATGAGATCGCCCGACAAATCCGCGACAATGAGGCGGCTTGATGGCGCGGCTATATTCCAATGAAAACTTTCCCCTGCCAGCAGTTGAAGCGTTGCGACAGTTGGGGCACGAGGTACTGACGATACAGGAAACCGGCAAAGCCGGACAAGCGATGTCGGATGAGGCGGTATTGGCTTTTGCTTATGTCGAAAAACGCGCTTTGTTGACCATCAATCGGAAACATTTCATACGTTTGCATAGTGAAGGCAAGGTCCATGCGGGCATTATAGCCTGTACATTGGATACGGATTTTGCCGGCCTGGCTTTACGCATCCATACGGCAATCACTGCGTATGATTCACTGCTTGGTGAGCTTATTCGCGTTAATCGTCCGGCAAGATAAGTTTTGATGGAAATTCTATGGCAAGCGTTTCGATTCCTTCTTTGATGCGCGATCTGACCGGCGGGCTGGCGCGTGTGGAGGCGCCGGGGCGGACGGTGGCGGAGGTGGTGGACGCGCTGGACGCAGCCTATCCCGGCGTCAAGGCGCGGCTCTGCGAGGGATCGCGCTTGCTGGCGGGGTTGGCCGTCTCGGTGGATGGCAAGCTGACGCGCCTGGGATTGCAGCAGCCCGTCGGGCCGGGCAGTGAGATTCGCTTTCTGCGGGCGTCGGAAGGCGGGTAAAGGGATTTTGGAGCGGGACGGATGGGGGATTTACACATCACGCCGGTATGCTACAATCAAGTATGAGAAAACGCGATTCCCTCCGTTGAATCCGTTCAATCCGTTGAGATAGCTGTGAAAGAGGGAGTATGTCCAAGAAAGTGTTAGTTCCGATTGCCGATGGCACGGAAGAGATTGAGGCGGTGTGCATCATTGACACGCTGCGACGCGCAGATGCCGAGGTGACGGTGGCCTCCGTGGAGCAGGCGCGGATGGTGACGTGTTCGCGTGGCGTGCGGATCGAGGCCGATGCGCTCATTGTGGCCTGCGCGGGTGAGACATACGACCTGATCGCAGTCCCCGGCGGGATGCCCGGCGCGGAACATCTGCGCGATAGCGCGGTGCTGACCGATTTGCTCAAGCGGCAGCGCGAGGCGGGTCGGCTCTACGCGGCGATTTGCGCGGCGCCGGTGGTGGTGTTGCAGATTCACGGGCTGTTGGAAGGCCGCCGGGCGACGTGCTTCCCTGCCTTTGCCGCGCAGTTACGCAACGCGGAGGCAGCCGAGGAGCGTGTGGTGGTGGATGGGAACTGCATCACCAGTCGCGGTGCCGGCTCGGCCATTGAGTTTGCGCTGGCGTTGATTGCATTGCTTTACGACGCTGAAAAGTCCGCCGAAATCGGCGCTCGGATGCAAGTGCAGTAACAGGTATGAGGGTAGAGGTTAAATCTGGCGGGGAGGAAGCAGGTTGGTCCAACCGTGTATCTTAATTGTTGAAGACGACCCGATGTTGCGCGATCTGTTGCGCGTGCTGTTGAACCGGGTCGGCTATGACGTGCTGCTTGCCAGCGATGGTCAAAAGGGATTGGCGCAGATGCAGCAGCGCCGCCCGGATCTCATCATCGCTGACATTATGATGCCGATCATGGATGGTTATACTTTCTATGAAACGGTACGCACGCATCCGGAGTGGGTGGCGATCCCCTTTATTTTCCTGACCGCAAAGGGCGCCCACGATGACGTGATGCGCGGAAAAGCGTTGGGGGTGGAGGATTATCTGGTGAAGCCCCTCTCGTCAGAGGACTTGTTGACGATCGTGCGCGCCCGCCTCAAGCGCGCCAATGACGTGCAACAGGTAGTCGAAGAAGACGCCGCTCGCCTCAAAGCCCGCATCGTCAACATCCTGAGCCACGAGTTGCGGACGCCGCTCACGTTTATCAACGGCTACGCCGATCTGGCGCTGACCGACGCCGAGAGATTGTCCGATCCGCAGTTCCGTATGCTACTGGATGGCATTAAACGGGGGTCGGATCGCTTGACCCGCCTGGTGGCGGATCTGCTGTTGATCTTTGAGTTGGAAGCCGGTATTGTCGGGCGGATTGCTGAGGCGGAAATGGAGGTCTGTAACGATCTGGGGGCCGTCGTCGAACTGGTCGCGGCGGGCTACGAGCCGGAGGCGGAGCGCAAAGGGGTGATCCTGGAAACGCATACGTCCCGGCAAACCCCTCCCGTCCGTCTGAATCCCAGGTATTTTTCAGACGCTTTGGGGCGGTTGATCAGCAACGCGATCAAATTTTCTTTTAGCCGGCCAGCCCGCGTGACGATGGCGATGACGCTACAGTCGGAGCGAATTGGTATATTCGTCACTGACCATGGCGTCGGGATCGCCCCGGAGTCTCTGCGCCACCTTTTTGAGCCGTTTTACCAGTTTGATCGGGAAGAGATGGAGCAACAGGGCATGGGAATTGGCCTGCACATTGCTCGGCAGTTGATCAAACTGCATGGGGGAGACATCACCGCGGAAAGTCAGGTAGGGCAGGGGAGTACTTTCACCATCTGGCTGCCGACATTAATCTGACATCTTTGTCAACACATTTAGCAGATTTAGCAGATGAAGTACGGCGCGCATTGTTTTCTTTTCACTGAGCGTTGGTCGGACGACCAGCTTGGCTTGCTGGACACGGCCAGGTCGCTGGGGTTGGACTTGTTCGAGCTGGCCGTGGGCGATGATGTGACCTTCACGCCCGCGCTGGCGCGGCAACGTGCAGAAACGCTGGGCCTCACGTTGACCGTCAGCCCCGGCGGGGAGTGGCCGCTGGCGTGCGATCTCTCTGCCGACGACCCGGCGGATCGCGCGCGGGGGCTGGCGTGGCACCGGCAGCAGGTGGACGTGTGCGCGGCGTTGGGCGCGGTCGCGTACACCGGTGCACTCTACGGGCATCCGGGCGTAGTCAAGCGGCGGATTCCGCCGGCGGACGAATATGACCGAACGGCGGAAGGTCTACACGCGCTGGCCGAGCACGGTGCGCGGCGCGGCGTCGCCATCGTGCTGGAGCCGATGAGCCGCTTCCGCACGCACCTCGTCAACACGCCGGATCAGGTGATGCGCCTGGCGGCGTTGGCCGATCACGCAAACGTGCGCGTGTTGCTGGATACCTACCATCTGGTGACGGAAATCCGCGATTATGCGCAGGCGATTTACACGGTGCGCGACCGGCTGTGGGGACTTCACGCCTGCGAAAATGACCGGGGCGTGGTCGGTGGAGGACTGATCCCGTGGCCCGCCATCTTCACGGCACTGCGGGATATTGATTTTGATGACTATCTGATGCTGGAGACGTATAATTCGTCTATCGGAGACCCGCCTGGCGCATTTGCCTACCAACGGGGGCTGTTCCAGAATCCTTGCCCGGACGCGCCGGTCTTTGTGACGCAATCGTTGGCGTTTTTGCAAACAGTGAACAGAAATGCGTGACAATGAAGGCGGATTGAGCACCTCATTACCCATTTCTTTTTTCTCATTACCTTTTAGAGTTAAGGGGGACAATTTATGACAACGTTAGATGTGCTTTTGATCTTGATTGGGGTTGTGGTGATTGGACTGTCGGCGACGCAGGGGTTGTTGCGAGTGTTGATGATGTTCCTCATCTTTTACGTGCTCTGTGTCGCGGCGGGGATGGCGACGTTGGCTGCGGATATTGTGCAGGGATTGGGCACCGCAGTCACCGGGATGTTAGAGGCGGCGCCGCCGTCGCTGGAGATGGCGCAGGTTTTCGTCTTCCTGGGTTTGCTTATCCCCCTGTTTGTGGGGGCGTACTTTCTCACCAAGGTCGCCTTTGCGGATACGACGCTGCCGAAACTGGGGGGATTCGACAATGTTCTCGGCGCAGTGGTTGGCATCGTGCTGGCGTTGTTGATTATGGCGGTGCTTTTCAATACGGTGGGGGTGGCCGTCAATGCGCCGCGCCGGGCTACGCCGGGATGGACGTCAGTTAGGACCGCGTTCTATTATTCTATGCTGCGCCCGTATATGATGGATGTCATCCGCATGTACCGGCCCATGCTGTTTATGTTCATGTTCATAGACTATCCCATCTTTTTCACCCCGCAGGGATGATCCCGCTTTTTGAATGTATTTTTCGGTTGCGGGCGCGCCCGCAAC
>DAOUGD010000092.1:0-14096 GCA_034429475.1 Anaerolineae bacterium | reverse complement strand
GGTCTTCAGCCGCTACGCCCGCGTCGAGCGCTACGACGGCAGCCCCGTCGGCGTGAGCGACTTCCTCGTCCTGGTGCGCCACGAAGTCGCCGCTTTCGGCATCGCGCGCATCCTCTCCGCGGCCGGCGGCGGCGCGGCGGCGCGGCCGGCCGGCGGCGAGCCCCGCGCCCCGCCCCCGTCTACCGTCTACCGTCTACCGTCTACCAATTCTGTGGGCTACCTCGAAGACCTCCAATCCCCCCTCCGCACCACCATCCGCCGCTATCTGGAGCGCTTCTGGGCGGCGGGGATCGGCGGGGCGGATTTCTTTATGAGCGCGATCGGGCCGGGGCTGTCGGTCTTCAGCCGCTACGCCCGCGTCGAGCGCTACGACGGCAGCCCCGTCGGCGTGAGCGACTTCCTCGACCTGGTGCGCCACGAAGTCGCCGCTTTCGCCATCGAGCGCATCCTCTCCGCGGCCGGCGGCGGCGCGGCGGCGCGGCCGGACTTCGGCGAGCACCTCGACCAGCCCACGCAATTCTACCTGCTGTGGCGCTGGGGCTACGGCGAGTGGGACGTCCCCGACGGCGAGGCGGTGCTGCTCAGCACGGCGGTCGGCGTGGACCTCAAGGCGTTGATGGAGCGTGTGGGGCTGGTGGGCCAGGTCAAGGGGAAGCTGCGGCTGCTGCCCCCGGCGGCGCGGGCGGAGAAGCTGGCGCGCGTCGGCGAGCGCGTCGCAGCGGGCGGCGCCGTCCCGCTGGTGGACGTCCTGCACACCGCCTGCCTCCTGTGGGAACGCGACCGGCAAGAAGACCTGGCAGCCCTCATCGCCGCGCGCGGCGGGGAACTGTGGCCCGTCGCCCAAGCCGTCGTGGAATTGCTGGGCCGCGACAGCGCCGAGCGCACCGCCCTGATGAGCCTGCTAGGCACGCGCGGCGATTTGGAGATGCGCGCGCAGCGGTGGGCGGAGCGGCATCCACGGGCGGAGGCGAAGGTGGAGGTGGTGCAGGGGATGTTGTGGGGGGATGAGGGATGAGCGAGGAACACCCGACGAAGGTTGAGCAGAAGGAGCAGGTGGTCAATGGGCCGCAGACGAATATTGCGGGGGATGTGCATGGGCCGGTGCTGTCGGGGGAATTTGACGGACCGGTGGCGGCGGGGAACGGTGATGCGGTGGACTTACGCGGGGCACAAGGGACGGTGTACAAGCCAAGCGGGCCGGTATTTGTTAATTCAGTTATTCAATTCTTGGATGAGAAACTGTTTAAACGTCTGGGACTGGAGCAACGCTTGGGATTTGGCCTGTTGGTCGTTTTGATTATTGGTGGCTTTTTGGGTTTGTACCTCGTTATTCGCTCCAAACAACCCACACAAATTTCGGGGTCCTTTAGAATTGCAGTCGCCGGATTTACAGAGGTAAGGAATGGAAGGCCCTACAAATCAAAGTTGGGAATGGAAATTGCCCAACAAATATATGTAGATTTGGAAAGAAGATTGATGGATCAGGATATAACGTTTGTAGTTTGGGGCCCAGATCAAGTAGGAAGCGTAAAAGGAAAAAATCGTGATGAGCGCGCAATCGAGGCTGAACAACTAGCTAATCATCATAGTGCCGATATGGTTGTTTATGGCGTAATTGATACCACTAGTTTTTATTGGGAAATATCGCCAGAGTTTTATGTTGCGGCCAAGAACTTCTATGAGGCGGAAGAAATTATCAGTACGGGTCAGGAAACAGAAGAGATTGCTGGCATGCATCAGGTAGAAGAACAAATTGCGGGCATGCACCAATTAGGTGAAACATTTAAGGTAATTGGTGGAAACACAACAGAGACGCGAGTAGCCATAAATGATGAGTTAATTCCAAGAGTCAATATACTTTCTCGTATTACTATTGGTCTTGTTCGGTTTTCACTTAAGAAATTCGAAAAAGCCTTATATACATTTTTGGAACTTGAAAACGAATGTGTAAAAATAAAGGGTGATGCAGAGGTTAAAGCGAATGCAGAAGAACAAACCGGGCCCGAAACCGAAATTTGCGGACTGGATGTGAGAGGCAAAGAGTTACTATATTTGCTAATTGGAAATTCTGGAATGAAAGCAAAAGAGCTAGATTTGGCAGAGAGTTACTATCAAAAAGCTCTCACCGAAGATTCTGAATATTCTAGGGCCTATGTAGGATTAGCTGGGGTATATTATTTGAGAGGATTAGAGTACTTTGAGTTTCCTAATGTTCAGGATATTGATCCCTATATGCTTCATCAGGCTATTGTTAAGTATGAGAAGGCTTTAGCAGCAAGCTACCAACCACCTTTATCTGATATTGCGACGAAAGTCCATTTGGGGTTAGGCCAGTGCTATACTGCGTTGGCTTTATATGGTGAACAGGAAAGAGTGAATGATGCTATCGAAGAATTTCGGCAGGTAATAGAGGAATATGGGGACGGCGACAATCCACGCGTGCGTGAATTTGCAGCCGAAGCGTATGCACGATTGGGATTTATTTATGCTGTTGTTGGTTATAATGATGTGGCTATTGCGAATTACAAGTCTGCTGTGCAACTTTTATATGATTATCCGGAAAGGCAATTGCTATATGAAGGACAAATTCAAAAGCTGGAGGAAAATACCAATGATGTACCGTAAACAGAAATATGAGAGTCTGAACGCTAGATATGATTTCCGTTCTCGTATAGGTGCTTTTGCATTTGTAGTAATCTCTCTTTTCATTAGTTTGGCATGTGGTACAGGCTCCTCTACTGGGAATGAATCTCAAAATTCCGAAGGAAATTTCCGTTCGGTGCCATCAGAAAGATTTTCGCTAGAGAACGCAAATAAAAACCTTCCAGAAGGTTTTCTTGACAATATATCTATCGAATTAGCTTATGCTGGCCAGGGTGGCGATGGCCGCTTATGCGATAATGAACGACAACCGACCATAGTTTTATCTATTGAAACTCTTGTATTGCCCGATCGTGTACATTTAGCCAGTTGTGGTTGGGCGTCTAATGAATTAGTGAAATTTACCCTGAAGTATCCGGATGGCAAAGTAATTGTATCTGAAAGCGCGTATACAAAACTGGATGATGAATGGTCATCTAAAACTGACTACTCTGTTGCTTTTAACTACTACCTTGAGCTGCATTACCCTACCGGCGAATACACTTATATGTTCGAGGGACAGGACACTATATTGACAGGGAGTTTCAATGCTCAGAAACCAAGAGGTCCCCAAGTGTTTACCATAAAGGGTAGCAGAATTGAACAATATATGTATGTAGATCCTGATCGAGCTGATTTTAATCTGTATTTGTACAATTTTTCACCCAACGAGAAAGTGCATTTATTGTTTTATAAGTACCCCACAAGTGGGCATACTTTCAGTTTCTATGGTGGGGAAATCTTCAAAGTTAGCTCTCAGGGTGAACTAATAGTCTATGTTGATGGCATGTCGAATATGTATTCGTTTGCAGTTGTGGGTGATATCTCAGGTGAAGTTGTGAATACTTTGGGACGAACTGTCAAAGGCTACGCTTCGTCTTCTTCACAACGCAGTGAGCCACCTGAAAACCCCGAAACTGTAAACTCTTCTTCTTGCGACACATCCGTTTATAAACCTTTCAATGACGTATGGTTGCGCGGAGGCGGGGTCTCAAGAGGATGTCCAAGAGCAGAAGCTTTTACTCGTAATGGAGCGTATCAGAAATTTGAGCATGGTGTGATGATTTGGCATGCCGGAGCATCTGGCGATGCTGGAGGGATGATTTATGTCATTTATGATGGTGGCAACTGGCAAGAATACGCTGATACATTTGTGAATGGTCAGATGGAAAAAGCTGGGCATCAACCACCTAGTGGCCTGCTGGAGCCAGTACGAGGATTCGGTAAGATTTGGCGTGACAAACTTAATGGGCCTTCAGCAAAAATTGGTTGGGCATTAAGTTCGGAACAAGCTGCCCAAGTTACGGTGCAACCTTTCCCGCGTACAGGAGTTATCATTTCCTGCGATTACGGTACTTATTTCTTGCCGGATGGAGTCAAGTGGAATCAATAGTATTCTGACTACACATCTTCCGGCTTCGCCACCCGCTTGAGCCATGCCACCTGGTCAAAGTCGGCGTCAAAGCTGGCGATGGCGGGAATCTCGCGCTCGCGGCAGGCCAATGCAATCAGCGCGTCGTTGAAGTTCATTTCACCGAGGAATAAGAGGTCTATCCGGTAGTATTTTTAACGATACACATCCCGCCGATGTCGGACGCGCACAATGGTCACGGTCTGCGCCGCGTCGTCTATCTGGTACACGATGCGGTAGTCGCCGACGCGCACGCGCCAGCCTTCCAGATCGCCGGACAATTTGGTCACACCGGTGGGGCGGGGCGTTTCGCGCAAGGCCAGAATCTTGGGATGGAGGCGTTCCAGGGTAGGCCGGGGCAACTTGCGCAGGTCTTTTTCGGCAGATGCGGTAAGCAGTAGTGTATACATAATTTTCACATTTGGACAGGATTAACAGGATTTACAGGATAAACTTTCTGAAAATCCTGACAATCCTGTAAATCCTGTCGAAAAACTATTGCACAGAGGCGGAATCGCCCAGGCCCATCTCGGTCATAAAATCGCTGTATGGGCGCACGGGTTCGGCCGTCGCAGATTCCAGGCTTAAGCGGTCGGTGAGGTCTTCCAGGTCTTGAAGCATCTGCTCGTAACGCGCGTAATCCACCAACACCGCCGCCGGGCGACCATGCTGCGTAATGTAGACCGCGTCGCTGGTTTCACGGAGGGTGTTGATGATGTCATTCGCCTGACGGCGCAAATCGCTAATCGGCAGGATTCTCGTACTCATTATCATCACCTCATAAGGGACTAAATTTGATGCCTTTACAGGTATTATACTTGAGGATGAACATTTTGCCAACGCCCAATCATTCCCAGATCAGGCCAATGGAGGTTACTCTATGACGAATCCATTACCATCCTGGCGCGAAGCCTGCACGCCCCACCGCGACATCCGCGAGGATGCCGTCTCTGAGGCGCTCTTCGCCGTGAACCTCAGCCGGGCCATCGCCCACGAAGGCGCGGAGGAATACCGCGATCCCCGGCTCTTCTTCGAGCGCACGCACCTCACCCGCACGCTGCAAAGCCTCATCCGCGACGTGCTCAACACGCTGCGCGGGCAGCCGGGTGCGAACAGCGTCATCCACCTGCAAACCAACTTCGGCGGCGGCAAGACCCACGCCGAACTCGCGCTCTACCACCTGCTCACATCGCCGGAAGCCGCGCTCTCTGTCCCGCGTGTAGCGGACTTCCTGCGTGAAAACGGGTTCGATGCAATCCCCCGCGCCGCCGTCGCCGCGCTGCCCTGCGCCGATCTGGACGCGGGCGGGCGCGAGGTTGCCGGCGTCGCCATCCAAACCCTGTGGGGCGAACTGGCCTACCGCCTGGGTGGAAAGGAACGTGGCCCGGAGCTTTACGCTATCGTCGCGGACAGCGACGCCCGCCGCACCGCACCCGGCGTGGCAAAACTGCGCCAACTGCTCACCGAGGCCGGCCCGGACGTCATCCTCATTGACGAACTCCTGCACTACGTGGACAAAGCGGCGGCGGTCAAGGTGGGCGATTCCAACCTGGCGACACAAACCCTGGCCTTCGTCCGCGAGCTGACCGAGGCGGTGGACGCCGTCCCGCACAGCATCCTGGTGGCCTCGCTCACGATGAGCAAGATGGAAGACTTGCAGGTGCTTTCCGCCGAGGACGCGCAGTTCACCCTCGCCAAGCTGGAGGACATCCTGCGCCGCGTCGAGGACGCCCGCGCGCCCATCGAAGGCGCCGAAATCTACGCCATCGTCCGCGCCCGGCTGTTCCAACAGGTGGACGAGACGGCGGCGGCGGACGTCGCGGCGGCCTACGCGCAGTTCTACCGCAGCGATCCCTGGCGCGACCTGCTCCCGCCCGCCGCGCGCGAAGCCGGCTACGAAGACTTGCTGCGCCAGGCGTACCCCTTCCATCCGAGCATCATCAAGGTGCTCTACGAGCGCTGGGGCAGCCGCCCGCAGTTCCAACTCACGCGCGGCACCCTGCGCTTCCTCTCCCATCTGCTGGCGCACCTGTGGAAAACCCCTCTCCCCACTTCGGGGGGAGCTGGTGGGGGGATTATTCATCTTTCCGACATCCCCCTGGCCGACGATGACGTGCGCGCCGAGGCGGTGCGCGTGGCGGGGCCGGCATGGGACGCCGTTATCGGCGCGGACATCGCCTCGCTCGACCCCTCCGCCCCCTCCCTGGCCGAGCGCGTGGATCGGGAGCGCGGCGGGCTGTACCAGCGCATCGGCCTGGTGCAGGGCGTCGCCGCGAGCGTCTTCATGGTCACGCACGGCGGCGAACAGCGCCGGCCCACCCCGCACGCCGAAGTACGCCTGGCCGTCGCTCGCCCCGACCTGCCGCTGCCCGACCTCAACCAGGCGCTCGATGACTGCCGGGCGCGCCTCTACTTCTACTACGACGAGGAGGGCGGCCTCATCTTCAAGACCGAACCCAATCCCAACAAAGTGCTGGCCGACGAGCGCGCCAACGTCACCACCGGCGAGGCGCGGGTGAAGGTGGAGGACGTCGTTCCGGCGGTGATCGGCAAATCATCGCTGTTCAACGTCGTCTTCTACGACTTCCACGACCGCCGCGCCGTGGAGCCGGGCGACGTGCCGGATGACGGCGCGCTGCAACTGGTCGTCCTCCCGCCGCGCCTCTCGCTCCAGGGGCAGAAGGCGGTGGGGCGCACGGCGGACGTCCTGCGCGAGATCGCCGAGACCTACGGCAAGCGCCACCGCTTCAACCGCAACATGGTCTGCTTCCTGCCGCCCTCGTCGGCGGCGATGGCCTCTGCCATTGATACGGCCATCGACTGGCAGGCGACGCTCAACGTGCTGGGCAACGCCGACCTGATGGCGCGCTTTTCCGAGACGCAGCAACAATCCCTGCGGGATCGCGCCACGCAAGCCGAGAACGAGACCAAGAACCACGTCCGCAAGGCGTACAACGTCGTCTTCCTGCCGACCGGCCAGAACGAACTGGACGCCTTCGAGCTGAGCTACGTCCCGGTGGGCAAGCCAGTGCTCAAGCAGGCGGAAGAAGACCTGCTGGAAAAGGGTCGCATCCACCCCGTCTTCAACGCCGCATTGTTGGAAGGCCGCTGGGCGTCGCTGTGGCCGCAGACCGCCACCGTCATCACCACCGAGGCGCTGTGGGAGAAGTTCACCCGCCGCACCGAGTCGCCGATCCTGGCCGGAGCCCACGTCTTGCAGACAACTATCCGCCAGGGCGTGGAGCAGGGCCTCTTCGGCTACGGCGTGCTGCTCGATGACACGCGCGACAAGCTCCAGGCTGACTCCTACGAGCGGCGGCGCGTCTACCTGGGCGCGTTCGACGTCCACGACATGCCGCCGGTGGAGATCGGCCCGCGCGCGGTGCTGCTACGTCCGGTGCAGGTGGACGTGCTCTTCCCGCCCATCACCCCACAGGAAATCGCTATGCTGCTGGCGGCCACGCCCAAGCAATCGGTGGACGGCGTCTTCCGCCTGGCGCGGGTCACGCCCACCGTGCAGGGCCGCGTGGATCGGGACAGCTTCTTCGCGGCGGTAAGCACGGGCGTGCGCGCCGGCCTGTTCGGTTACGCCGACAGCGCCGATGGCCCCGTCCAGCGCGGCTCCACGGCCACGCTCACGCCAGAACAGGTCGCCTTCGCCGGCTGGCTCATCGGCGAGGACGTGCCGCTGCCGGTGACGCTGGACGAAGTCGCGCAACTCGTCCCGGCGCAGGGGCGCATCGCCGTGCAGGACGTCATCCAGCATGCGGTGACCCTCTACGGCGCGGAGCGGGTCACGGCGCAGGGCGTCCTCGACCTGTTGGGGCGCTGCGTGGCGCAAGGGCGCTTCGGCTACGCGGCCGGCGTCGAAAGCCTGGTACAGCCGGGCGCGCAGACCGTCGCGCTCAACGGCTACGTCGGCGCCCCTGAACTGCCCCCGCCGGATACGCGCCTCATCCGCCTGCGCGGCCCCGTCTCCGCGATGGACCTGGCGAGCGTCGTCAAGACCGTGAACACCCTGAGCAAACTCGGCGCGGAGGCGAGCATCTCATTGGCGTTGGAGCTGACGCTCAAGGGCGAGGTGACGAATGAGCACGCGGTGCAGATGGCGTTGAAGGAGATTCGGGGCAGGGTCGCGGGGATGGCGGTGGAAGAGGTGAAGGGAAAATCTTGATAGGAGGTTATGATGATCAGAGGGAATGAACTCGAACCACAGGTATATGAACTGGATCACATTCAGCAGGTATTGGCCGAAATCGAAGCGAACTTTCCACGTTACTTTCAGAGTTTTGCGCAGCAACCACTTAAACCCGTGTTTCAAGAGCACATTCGGGAATATGAAAAAGAGCTAGAGAAGTATCGTGAGTATCTCAATCTCGAAGCATTGGATGAATTCGAGAGCGATCCCAACGCATTCAAGAGCCATACGCACAAGCAATGTCCCATTATCCGCCGGTGTCTGATGTCACAGGACGATGTGATGAAGGGATACAAAATAAGTTTTGGTAATGTGAAGGGACGAGATATGTTAAATGCGACGCGTGCCATTGCCGAATTTGGTAAAGCGTATGTGAAGGGCTTCAATGATGATAATCATGAACAGGCAAATACATATAGCGATCTTGATCTGGAAACACTTAATGAGAGCAAGTATGGATGCCCTGGGGTGATCGGTTACGGTATCCAATCCAGCCTGTTATATGGTCTGTATTCCCGACAATTTGCACACCGCTCACAAAATGCGGTTTGGTCTCTCTACTTCCTCAGCGGACGCAAAGACTTTGGATTATTAGATGGTTCCGAGTTTTTGATGGCTGAGCCAGAACGCGGCAGATGCGAACAAAACTACTTCTATCCGGCTGAGTTGTTTGGATTCTACGCCCTGAAAACATTTTTGATGCTCAAATCTGCCTGTGCCGGAGTGGGTGTTCCTTTGTATCATCATTATCGCTATATCTACCTGAGTGCGTTTTGTGACTACGTGGCCGAAACACATCGTGAAGACATCAATACATATAAGTGGAGTTCCGAACATGTCGAATCCCATTGGTTCTGAGGCACAGATTGACCGAATTTTCCAAACCTATTTTGCTGATATTGGCAACAGCGTGCGCCCGACGCAACGCCGGATCATCCAGTCAGTGTTAGCTGGACGCAACACGCTGGGGTTGATGCCCACCGGTTCAGGGAAATCGTTATGTTATTGGATTGCTGGCAAAGCTTTGGGCGGTGTGACGCTGGTTATTTTTCCACTAACGGCGCTGATGGACGAACAAGCGCAAAAACTTGAGCAACACGGATGTACGGTGTTTACTTTGCACAGTGGTATTGATACCCAAAAACAGTACAAAGAATTGCTCAATTTGTACAATGCGCGAGAGGTTCCTGATTTTATTTTCCTTTCCCCGGAACGGCTGGCGACAGATGGCTTTTTGGAATTTGTGTTGCAACATATTCGAGAGCGTATTAAGCTGGTGGTGGTGGATGAGGCGCACTGTATCTCGCAATGGGGATTGGACTTCCGGCCATTTTACAAAGAAATCCCCTATTTTTTGTGTAACATTTTTGATGAAACCCCACTACCCACGGTGCTTTGCTTGACAGCCACCCTTAACCCAAAAGACCGCGAGCAAATCTGTCATGATTTTGATATCGAAGCAGTGCGGGTAATCCGGCACGATGTCCTGTTACGCCCCGAAATTCACATTCAGGTAATCAAAGTTCCCGACGAAGATACAAAAGATGAACGGTTTTGGGCTTTGTTGGATGAACACAGAAATGAGAAAGTATTGATCTATGTGGATCGCAGGCAGGGCAAACGTTCCACTGAAGAACTGTGTGCGGAAGCCCATAGTCGTGGTTTGAAAGCCGCGTTTTTCCATGGCGATATGACCTCGGAAGAGAAAGCCGAGGTCATCCGCCGCTTCAAAACGGGAGAATTGTTAACTGTTTTCGCCACCAGCGCCTTCGGGATGGGAATTGACATTCCGGACATTCGCGGGGTGATACATTATCTCTTGACTGAATCAACCGAACAATACTACCAGCAGATTGGGCGCGTCGGGCGTGATGGGAAACCCTCGTGGGCAGTTTTGTTTTACTCGGATAAAAACATTGATGTCCGCAAGACGTGGTTTATCGAAAAGTCCTTTCCGGGCGAAAAAGAGATACGTTGGGCATTTTCCAATCTCACGGACGACCGGGCCGGTAAGCGCACCGTCAACTATTTTGAGGAAGGCGATAGCACACAATCCGCCTATCATTACCTGGTACGCAGTCGTGTCATTGAACCGGTATGCAAGGGGGTTCAATCTTTAGCGGCTTTCGAGCTGGCAAAAGGCGTAGTATTGCCGGCCTTTGATATCTACCGCAAGGCTACTCGCACAGGACTGCTGATTCCAACAGCACAGAAAATTGGGGAACACGAAAGCAGTATCTTAAACGCCCTCTACCGATGGTTGGCAGAGGGGAAACTCAAAACCGTGCGCGCGCCTGGCAAATGCCTGGTCATTAACTCTGTCGCGGATACATTGCCAGATACATTACTCGCAGAGATTCTGGCCGATGTAGCTGAAAAGAAAGCCTATCGGCTCGGCTTGTTTGATGAGTTTGTGGCACTATTGAATAGCTACACGAATACCTTTGAATTTCACCAGCGTATTGGAGAATACCTGGGTATTGATAGATTTAGTCGGGGACGTATCTATAGGACGTTGTCAGGCGAATTAGTACGTTCTAAATCAGAGGTCATCATCGCTAATATCCTTTACCAAAGCGGCATCCCTTTCGCCTACGAGGCGCGTTTGACTGCGCCGGATGGCTCAAGCCGTTTGCCAGATTTCACCATCGAGTGGCATGGAAGCATATACTACTGGGAGCACTTGGGGATGTTGGATGTAGAAGATTACCAAAGGGAGTGGGATCTGAAAAAAGCCTGGTATGTGACGCACTTCCCTGGACAGCTTATTACCACACAAGAAACCAGTACCTTGAGTCAGGAAACTCGAGATATCATCGCCTCAACCTTCAGTGTGACGCCAGGGGATAGTAATGGAGAAGGTCGCCTTTGATTGCGGGCGGTTATTACTGCATTTGAACAAGAGGTGAATTCAATGACAATTTTTCAAAACGCTCATGCCCTCATTATCGGCGTCGGCGCCGATCTCCCCAACACCATAGATGACGCCAATGGCCTGGCAGCAATCTTACGCGACGAAGGCCGCTGCGCCTACCCGCCGTCGCAAATCCACCAGCTCACCGGCCCATCGGCCACCCGCGCCGCCATCCTCACCGCGCTAGACGCCCTTGCTCAATCTTGCGCCTTGCATCCTGCTTCTTGCATCTTGGTCTATTTCTCCGGCCACGGCTACCAGGTTTCCACCTCCGCCAGCGATGCCTACTTCCTACTGCCCTACGGCTACGACGTGCATCGCCTGAAGCAAACCGCCATCAGCGGCGCGGAATTCACCGCCAAGCTGCGCGCAATCCCGGCGCAGAAGCTGCTGGTGCTGCTGGATTGTTGTCACGCGGGCGGAGTGGGAGATGCCAAAGCACCAGGATTGGAATTCGCCAAGTCACCGTTGCCGCCGGAGACATTAGCGCTGCTCGCCGAAGGCAAAGGGCGCGTCTTGATTGCTTCTTCCAAAGAGGATGAACTCTCTTACGCAGGCAAGCCGTATAGCGCGTTCACCCTGGCGCTGATCGAGTCGCTCTCCGGTGTGGGCGTTGCCAGGCAGGACGGCTTCGTCCGTGTGGCGGATGTGGCCTTGCACGCCCGCGAGGTCGTGCCGGGACGTACCAAGGGTAAGCAACATCCTATCTTGCACTTTGAACACGCTGATAACTTCGCGCTGGCCTTCTATGCCAGTGGCGACACACAACCGAAGGGGCTGCCGTTCGATGTAGAGCCGGAAATTGAACTCGAACCAGATGCCCGAATTGAGTTTGACTTACATGGACAGATGATTAATGGCCCGCAATATATTATTAATAGAGTTGAAAATGTTCATTTGCTAAGTCCGCCCGTTGGAAATCCATCACAAAAAGCTCCCATAACTCAGGAAACAACCCAAAAGGATAGACGAATTGATGCAGCAGTTCCAAGTCAAGCGAAAGTTGGCCAGTCTATAGATTTGCTAGTACAAGTGCGATTCCCTGATTCGAAACTTTTAGGGATTGAGGGCTGGCCAACAAAAGTAAAACCATCCTCAATAGAGCAGACTTCAGATTCATTAGCTCTTCGATTTCCTATTGATTCTCAAGGGGAATTGGGTTCTACTTTCTTGGATATCCTCGTTACAACGTCAGATTTCAAAATTGTGGGAAGTGCAAAGCGGCGTTTAGAAGTGCCACCACATGAGTTTTCTAAAACCATTCGATTTCTTCTCGCAGCAAAGAGGGAGGGTGATTGCAGAATTAATGTTGAAGTATATAGGGTAGATGACAATGTTTACTTAGGTACAATCCCCCTAGAAACCATTGTTGAGGAGGGGAACAACACTTTAAATACGATAGTATCTACAATGCGTTTAATTGTGCAAGTTGAAGGATTGCATGCTGAGAGGATAACAGTACTTCCCGCATACGTCGACCAGCGTGAACAGACCACCATAGGCCCACAGACCAATATTGCCGGCAATGTCACCGGTCCGGTGCTCTCCGGGCAGTTCGATGGCCCGGTCGCAGTGGGCGGCGGCGAAGCGGTGGATATGCGCGGATCACAGGGGGCAGTCTACAAACCAAGTGGCCCGGTGAAGCAACACTTCGGCGAACGGATCACCATCACTGGCGATGGGAGTGTGATTGGGAACAACAACCGCGTTAATGTGAACAAATCACAAACGACCACTGTCACTGTGGATCAATTTCTGCGCCTGCTAGACGAGATGCGCCAGGTCATCCCGCAAACCGGGTTGGATCCCGATGAAGCCGAATCTGCGGTGGCGGATTTGGACGTGGTTGAGCGACAAGCGCGCAAGCCGCAGCCCAAGCCGGCGCTCATCCTGGCGAAGCTGAACGGCATCCTGGGGCTACTGGCAACGGCGGATGGCGTGTGGGGCATCGCCGAGCGTGTGCGTCCATTGGCGGAGCAGGCGCTCACCTGGGCGGGGCAGTTGTTTAGGTGAAGATAACTACAGCAAGGTCAAGCCACGTCCCGTTCGACCCGGTCGCGCATTGACCGGAGCCACCTGACATGCGGATGTGCGCGAGCAATTGGCAGCAGTAATGACCTATGGAGCTAATACATCTTGATTGCCAGCGCAGATGGCTGGCAATCAAGACTAACGGCTTTGCAACCACAATCCCTCAATTCATAGCCGTTCTTCGGCCTTCAAGCCTTTCGTGTTTTCGCCGAAAGAATGCTGTTTAGTGCTTGCACGTCTATGGGGGTTAAGCCTCGGAGCAGTACTTGTTCTCGGCCCAACCGGTCGTCACTGATAGGTAACTTCTGAGACGGCAACAGCCCATCGCTTATCATCACGGCGCGCAAGTCGTTGTAGTCCAGCAAGTCTATCTCACCCTTCAGATAGCGGTTCATCAAGCCTCTGAGTATCTTAAATGTGTAACTGCTGAGTTCCGTCAATACTTCAGGATAGTCTGGCAAGACATCCTGTGGCCCCAAACCGAAGAAATGCCGCATTGCAGATAGGTATGCCGGTGGCATATCCTTTCTCCGTGCTAAGCTTGGATGTCGCGCAATGTAATCGCGCAGTTGCCCGGCAGTAACGGACACCTCCTCCAACTTTTGTAAATAGCAAAGATGGAAGATCGCCGACGTAAGAACCTCCCCATCAGGGCGCTTATTGGCCGCATCCATCATATCCCAATAGTCTAGCGCGCGCCAATTGGGCAAAGTTGGCAGTTGGAGACTGGCGCTCAAATCCACAGTGGGACAGGGGCGGATGTAAATCCCACTCGGTGTGAACTCAATGACGCTGTGCAACTCCGCCGCTTCACGATTGAGAACAGCAAGGTCCTCCTGGAGATACTCGCCTGGTTCTGGGCACAGCAGGAGATAGCGGCGCAGCCGTTCCCGCAACGGCTT
>DAOUGD010000091.1:0-4382 GCA_034429475.1 Anaerolineae bacterium | reverse complement strand
TTTTTCGTGGACGGGCGTAGCTCGCCCACGAAAAAACACCTTCCCAAAAGTGGCTTCAGCCGCAAGGGTCGGCCTAGCGGCGCATCGTTGCTATAATTTTCGGATAGGTTCTTAATCAATAGTCGAAATGGAGGAAAAAATGTGGATTGTACGTTGTATTCTGTTGGCGGTGTTGGTTCTTTCGGTTGGCGCATTCGCATATTTTCTCAAGCGCCGTGAAAATAACGAGGCGCTGTTGGAAAACCGTGCGGTCAACCTGCTCGGCGTGATCGCCTACAACCTGGCCTGCTATCTCCTGGCCGGGCTGCCATCCGATCCGGCGGTGTTCCCGACGCCGCAGTTTCTCGCTAACTCTGGAACGCGGACAGGGTTTTTCATCGTGGGCCTGGCATTGATCGCCGCCGGCGCCGCCGTTCTCATCGTCTCCGTCCGACGGCGAAAAACCGTCGGCGGGGAAAACGTGAAGGAGGGATTGCTGATCACCGGCATCTACAACTTCGCCCGGCACCCGATCTACACTGGAATCATCTCGGTTTCCTTCGGGTTGGCGCTCGCGTTCGGCACTTGGGATGGATTGCTGATGGTCCCGATCGTTTGGCTGGTGAACGCGACGGAGGCGATCATCGAAGAACTCTTTGACATCGGCCGGCGCTTCCCGGCGGAGTACGCCGAGTATCGCAAGCAGACGGGGATGTTCGGCCCGGTCAGCCTGTGGGCTGCACTGCTGGTCTTCCTGGCGAGCCTGGCTGTCGCCGGCTCCATCTAATAAGGTAGCAGCATGGCGACGCGCATATTTCCGAAATTTGGTTACAATCCCGTCACGGGTGAATGGAACGACAGCCTGACGGGTGAGTATCTGTGGTCCAATGTCAATGTGAACGAGGCCGTGCCGGATGTGATGACCCCCAGCACCTGGTCGCTGTGGTGGATTTACCACTTTGAGGTCAGTCCTTTTGAATTCCCCGGTAATCATCCCATGTGCGGGAATATCTGCGGTCGCCCCTATCTCAACCTGGGCCTGCTTGTGTCAATCTATCGCGTCCTGGGCAGGGATGTTCGTAAAGAGATGCAGGGCGACATGGTAGGTTCTGCACCTGCCGAGATGGACATTCCCCTGATCCCATTCTCGCCCCTGGCGGTACTCTGGAAAGGACTGCCGGCCATGTTCAAAGTTCGACAGGATGCCCGCCGCGATCTCAAACAGCTGCCGGAATTTCTGGATGCAACACCGGGGTGGTGCCGAACCATGCGCACGCAAATTCAGAACTGCGCCGATGCTCCGTGTCTGCTCTCATTGTGGATGACGGCGATCCGGCCGGCCGTTGTCCGCGCCTGCCGGATGTTGCGCAGCATAACCATGACCCTGGCCGACCCTGCCACCAAACTGCGCCTGGATTTGAGCGCGCTGGTCGGCGAGGCCGAGGCCAATGTGCTCTTATCCAACCTTTCCGGCGGCCCTGACAGTTTGGCGAGCCTTGGCCCGCTGGAGGGTCTAGGGAAGGTACAGAAGGGCGAGATGAGCCGCGAGCAATACCTGGAACGGTATGGACATCGTGGCGTGCATGAAATGGAGTTGTTCGCCCCCGATTTAAACGATACCCCCGACGGGTTCGAGAAGCGGCTCGCCGATTTCGCCCAATCGCCCGTGGATGTGGATGCGCTCCTGGCAAAGCAGCGCGCTGAATATGCGGCGGCCTGGCAGCGCTTTGAAGCGCGTTTCCCCGACAAGTTCAAAACCACCTGCCGCGCGCGGGATGCCGTGATAGTCGCGGCGAAAAACCGCGAGGCGGTGCGTTCTGAAGTCACACGCCTTGCGCGGCTCGTTCGCCAGCTCCTTTTGCAGGTGGACCAAATGACCGGGCTAGGCGACGGAATCTTTTTCCTGTCACTGGATGAAATGGCAGCGCTGCTGGCAGGCGACAAGCTGTCTGTCGCCTGCATCCCCGCCCGGCGGGATATGTACCAGCGTTACTGCGCTCTGCCACCCTACCCGGCGCTCATCATTGGACGCTTTGATCCGTTTCAGTGGGCGGCAGATCCCAACCGGCGCAGCGACTTTTACGACGCACGGCAGACAAAAGCTGCTGCCTCCTCCGGCACGATCACCGGCTTTGCGGGCGCGGTGGGTTGTGTAGAGGGAATCGTGCGCCGCATTGACCGCATGGAGGAGGGAGACCAGATCCAACCCGGTGAGATTCTCGTCACCACCATCACCAACGTCGGCTGGACGCCGCTCTTCCCGCGCCTGGTCGCCATTGTGACAGATGTGGGGGCCCCGCTCTCACACGCCGCTATTGTCGCGCGCGAGTTGGGCATCCCGGCGGTGGTTGGCTGCGGCAACGCCACCATGCTCCTCAAAACCGGCGACCGCGTCCGCGTGGATGGCGGGAGTGGAACCGTCGAAATCTTGAACCAGGAAGGATAATATGAAAATTCTATTCTATGGTGCGGGAGTCTTGGGTAGCCTCTACGCGGCCTGTTGTCAAGAAGCTGGGCACGACGTTTCCATCCTGGCGCGGGGACGCCGCCTGGCCGACCTGTGTGTTCACGGCATCGTACTGGAAGAGGCCACGACCGGCGCACGCACCACCGCACCCGTGCATATTGTGGACGCGCTGGCGCCAAACGACAGCTACGACTGGATCGTGGTGCTGGTGCGCAAGAATCAACTGGACGAGATTGTGCCCATCCTGGCCGCCAATCACGCCACCCCCAACGTGTTGCTGATGGTCAACAATGCCTCCGGCGTCGCCGTGCTGGCCGACGCGGTGGGCCGCGAGCGCACCGTGCTCGGCTTTCCCGGCGCGGGCGGCACCCGCGAGGGTCACGTCGTGCGTTACAACATCATCTCCGGCCTGATCCAGCCCACCACCCTGGGCGAATTGCACGGGCACATCACTCCCCGGCTGCGCGAAATTGCGGCAGTGTTCCAGGCGGGCGGATTCCCGGTTGCGCTGAGTACCGACATGGACGCCTGGCTCAAAACGCACGTCGCCGTGGTCAGCCCCATCGCCAACGCCCTCTACCTCGCGGGCGGCGACAATTACCGGCTGGCGCGCACCCGCGACGGGCTGGTGCTGCTGGCGCGCGCGATCAAAGAGGGCTTCCGCGTGCTGCACGCCCTGCACATCCCCATCACGCCGGCCAAATACCGGCCCCTGCCGCTGCTTCCCGAACCACTGATGGTCGCGGTATTGCAGCGAATGCTGGCGACCGAGTGGGCGACGACCGTGATGGCGCATCACGCCAACGCCGCCCGCGACGAAATGCAGCAGTTGGCGGACGAATTCCGCGCCCTGGCGCGCGCGTCTAGCGTCCCCACCCCGGACTTGGATCGACTCTATGCCTACATTGATCCCGCCACACCGCCCACCCCAGAAGGCGCCGCCACACTCCCGCTGGATTGGCGTGGCGTGTGGATAGGAGTAGCATTATTGGGTGCGCTGGCGGTAGGATGGCGCCGGCTCTATCCAAAATGGGGTGAGTCCAAAATCAGATGAACACCGGAGTGTGACTAAACCTACAGTACAGCCCCGACAATGAAAATATTCACATGGATGAACAGGATGGACAGGATTTTGGGAATCTATCCTGCGAATCCTGTCTATTCATGGTATTTACAGAGGAATTTCTCATTAACCGATGGTTCACCAGCGGTTGGATGAAATGTAACGCAAACTTTAGTTTGCCTGCTGGCACAGAAACAAACTGAAGTTTGTGCTACGTCTACGTCACTATTTTCAAGGGAGGCTCTACAATGACTGACAAAATTCCGGCTGAAGCTCTGAGCGCCGTCTCGGAGACAATGTTAGCGACGCTCTACTCGCACGCGGTGGAAAACCACTATCCCGACGCGCTGATCCGCGACCCGCGCGCGGAAGAGCTGGTAGCCCGCATTGACTACGACTTCAAGCGTTTTCAGTTGAATCCTACAAACCAGGCCGCGACCTGTGTGCGCCTGCGCCAGTTCGACCGCTTCGCGCAGGCGTTCCTTGCAGCGCACCCCGATGGCGTCGTCGTCCACATCGGCTGTGGGCTGGGCACGCGCTTCGATCGCGTGGACAACGGCCAGGTGACGTGGTACGACCTCGACCTGCCGCCGGTCATCGAATTGCGCCGCAAGCTGCTCGACGAAACGCCGCGCTACAAGATGATCGCTGCGTCCGCGTTGGATCTGGCGTGGCTGGATGTGGTGGACGGCCATCCCGGCAAAGCATTCCTCTTCATTGCCGAAGGCGTCTTTATGTACTTCCCCGATGCGGAGATGCGCCGCCTGGTGCTGGCGCTGCGCGCGCGCTTCCCCGGTGCGGAGATAGTCTTTGACGTGGCTTCGCCGCTGGTCGTGTGGCTGCAAAATCTCAAACTGGCGCGGATCAAGGCCG
>DAOUGD010000090.1:0-39095 GCA_034429475.1 Anaerolineae bacterium | reverse complement strand
TTGACCGCCCGCATGGGCGTACGCTCGGGGCACTATAACATGGCAGAGTTGTTCACCTAAACCGGCGGAGCGCGGCTCCGCTATAGACTCCTGCCTAGCTCGCGCTTCTTTCCCATTTTCTGAACAGTCACGCTCCAGGCAATTTGCACAAAAGTATGGAACAGGTATACTCAAATCAATGAATAGACTTGTTCCTGAATAAGCTGTAAAGAGCTGTTGGACGCAGATAGACGCCGATGAACACTGATTTTTAAAAAATTATCTACGTGAATCTGCGAAAATCTGCGTCCTAATTTTCTTTTTCGTTATGGCAGAACAACTCTAATCATCAATGTGTCGTCAGCGATGAAAGAGTGAATGTATGAACACTGAACCCAGAGAGTCCGCTTGGACAGAGAAGGACGCCACCTTGAGCGACAAAACCGCTCAAAAGGAATTGGGCCTGACCCATGATGAAATTATCGAAGCCATCCGTAGCGGCAAACTGCAATACCGCCAGAACCATATCCACGGCAATCCCTATCTGCGCTTGCTGCGCAGCGAAGTCGAAGCGTTGGTCAGGGAGAAGTATGGGGCCGATTATCTGGAAAAGCAGAAATTGACGCAAGAGTTGGTCGAAGTCAACAAAACGCTCAGGTCGCTGAAGACGCAAGCCGCCGCGCTTGAGAAACGGAAAGCGGAGTTGCTAAGACTGTTAGGAGAAACCCCATGACTCTGGACATCACCATCCTCGAAACCTGGCTTTGGGAAGCCGCGTGCCGGATCCGCGGCCCGGTGGACGCACCCAAGTACAAGGATTACATCCTGCCGCTGGTCTTCCTCAAGCGGCTCTCGGATGTCTTCGACGATGAAGTAACCCGGCTGGGCGAGGAATTTGGCGATGCCGGCCTGGCCCGCGAACTGGTGGAGGATGATCACGCACTGGTGCGCTTTTACCTACCGCCGCAGTCGCGGTGGGCCGCGCTGGCAAAGTTGACCACCGGCCTGGGTGAGGCGCTCACCGACGCGGTGCGCGGCGCGGCCCGCGAGAACCCGCGCCTGGCGGGCGTCATTGACGGTGTGGATTTCAACGCCACCACCGCCGGGCAGCGGATGGTGGGCGACGACCGGCTACGCGAACTGGTGCAGGTGCTCGGTCAGCAGCGTTTGGGGCTGCACGATGTGGAACCCGACATCCTGGGACGCGCCTACGAATACCTGTTGCGCAAATTCGCCGAGGGTCAAGGACAGAGTGCGGGTGAATTCTACACGCCGCGCCAGGTAGGCGTGTTGATGGCGCGCTTGCTCAACCCGCAGCCGGGTCAGACCGCCTACGATCCGACCTGTGGGTCGGGCGGACTGCTCATCAAGCTGCACCTACAGTTGCTGGAACGCTACGGGGTGCAGGAGAACGGGCGTCGCGTGTTGCCGCCCGAGGTCGCGCCGTTGCAGGTCTTTGGGCAGGAGATCAACCCCGGCACGTTTGCGATGGCGCGGATGAACGCCTTTATCCACGATATGGAGGCCGAGATTGCGTTGGGCGACACGCTGCGCGCCCCAGCCTTCACCCACGATGATGGCTCGCTGCGCTGCTTCGACCTGGTGAGCGCGAACCCGATGTGGAATCAGAGCATCCCCACCGATGTGTACGAAAATGATCCCTACCGGCGATTTGACCGGGGGACGCCGCCTGGCAGCAGCGCGGATTGGGGCTGGGTACAGCACATGGCTGCATCGTTAAATCCCAATGGGCGTATGGCGGTGGTGCTGGATACCGGCGCGGTGAGCCGGGGCAGCGGCAATCGCGGCTCCAACCGCGAGCGCGACATCCGGCAGACGTTTGTGGCCGGCAATCTGATGGTCAAAGGCGACCTGGTGGAGGCGGTGATCTTGCTGCCGGAGAACCTGTTTTATAACACCACCGCGCCGGGGATTGTGTTGGTGCTCAACAAGGCCAAACACCATCCCGACGAACTGTTGCTGATTAACGCCGGCGCGCTGTTTGTGAAGGGGCGTCCCAAGAACGAACTGACCGACGAACACGTCGCACGGATCGCTGGCGTATACCACGCCTGGCAAGTCGAAGACGGCCTGAGCGCGATCATCACGAATGAGACGGCTGCCCGCGCCGACTACAACCTCAGCCCCAGCCGTTACGTGACGACGAACGGCGGGGAGGACGTGCTACCGCTGGAAGAGGCGGTCACGCTGCTGCGCGAGGCCGAGGAAGAACGCGGCGCGGCGGATGCGGCGCTGGCGGAGGTGCTGCGTGAATTGGGATTTTAACGCAAAGACGCGGGGAGGCGCAGACGCAGGGGCAGAAAACGACTCTGCGTCTCTGCGCCTCTGCGGCTCTGCGGTGAAGGAAACGGAGATTGGAACGATTCCGGCGGAGTGGGAAATCATCAAGTTGGGAGAACTTTTCGACGAATTCAATGTGCGAGTCAGGGATTTACTGATAGAGCAAAGCGAAAATATTCCCATCCTTTCAATGACACGGGATCAGGGGCTAATCCTGCAAACTCAGAAATTCGGGCATAGGATCGCGAGTAGAGACATCAGTAATTACAACGTAGTCAACTTTGGGCAACTTGTTGTTGGGTTCCCCATTGATGAGGGTGTTATAGCGATTCTTCATCGCTACAAAGTTGGAGCCGTGAGTCCAGCTTATAATGTATGGGAGTTGAAACGGGAGGTTGATTATCTGTTTCTGGACTGGCTACTGAAAACTCCACAACTGGTCGAAATCTATAAGCAATACTCATCGAGGACAGTTCATCGCCGTAGGAGTCTTTCAAAAACTGATTTCAAGAAGGTAAGTATTCCTCTTCCCCCACTCCCCGAGCAACGTGCGATTGCCGATGTGCTGAAGACGGTGCAGCGGGCGCGGGAAGCGACCGAGGGCGTGCTTACCGCCGCGCGCGAGCTCAAGCGTTCTCTGATGCGCCATCTGTTCACCTATGGGCCTGTCCCCGCGGAACAGGCCGACCGGGTAGAATTGCAGGCAACAGAGATCGGAATGCTCCCAGCGCACTGGAGAACAGTTACGTTGGGAAATGTGATCGACAAAGGCCCGCAAAATGGCATTTACAAACCGGGTTCTCTGTATGGACGCGGCACATACATTCTGCGGATTGATGATTATGAAAATGAAGGGAGTAAGGTGACACGAGCCAGTAACCAAGTACGCCTTTCCAAAGAAGAAATTTCCCAATACGGCCTACATACTAACGACATTCTGGTAAACCGTGTCAATAGCCTGTCGCATATTGGTAAAAGTGCTATTGTCGGAATCTTGCCTCAGCCAATGGTTTTTGAGTCAAACATGATGCGTTTTAACATCAAAACAGACGTAGCAATTCCTGAATATGCCTTTCGCTTCCTATGCGCCCCTTTGTGTCGTGAACAGATGCGTGGGATGGCGAAAAGAGCTGTTGCACAATCCAGCATCAACCAAGGTGATGTCCAATCACTTATTTTTCCTCTTCCCCCTCTCGCCGAACAACACACCATCGTCCGCCGCCTCTCCATCGTAGATGCCAAAATCGCCGCCGAGGAGTCGCGCCTGGCTGCGCTGGACGATCTCTTCGCCAGCTTGCTGCATCATTTGATGACGGGCAAGGTCAGAGTGTCCGCGTCAACATCTACACCCTGGTAAGAATGGGTATACTTATAGAAAATGCAAGGAGGCCAGCCATCTTATGTCTATTCACGCCGGATACAGCGAACTCATCAAGGCTTACCGTCAACACCAACAAGCGGCCGGGACTGTTGATACCCCCTCGCAAAGATTACTGTACTTTTATGCGGTTGAATGTGGACTCAAGCACGTTTACTTGCGGCACAATAGTTTGAAAGATACCGCGCAACTTCCCCTCCCGTTACTCACCCACGATCTGGGGAATCTGGTCAAAGAACTACGGGTAGCCGCCAACACAGCCGGCGCCCTACCGTATTTTCAATTGCAGCGGGATCATACCCACCATCCACTGTCCGTCGCTCATGAAGCCTGGCGCTATGGGATTGTCATACAACCGGCAGATGAGGAAGAACTGGTGCGTTGGTTGCAAAAGATGGTCGAATGGATACAAGGAGAAATTTAATATGATTCCTGCCGATGTCCGCCTTTTCACATGGGTTGATGTAGAAGAAGTGTTGTTCCGCGCGCAACAAAAAGGTGAATGGCCGGCGCCCCTGGTCTGGGCGCGCGCCTACTGGGATAATTTGACCCTCGGTATTCGCCCGGGGTTTCAAGCCACCGTCAAAGCATGGCTATCGCAGCAATTTGATCCCCGTTTTGATCCGGATCATACGGTGATCATCCTGGAGAGTGTCAATGGCGTGTCCCGCACACTGAGAATATGGTTTGAAGAAACGGAAGAGCCGGCCACCCCGCCTGTATTCAAACCCAGTCTGGCCCGACCCACGACCGTTGTGCAATCTTACCAACAAACTTCCCCGCCGGCCCTGGATCCTGCCTGTCCGCCAGTGATTGCCTTTCATTCATTCAAAGGCGGGGTGGGACGAACCCTTTTTGCTTTGGCGCTGGCTTTGGCAGTCAGAGAAAAAGATCGTGATACGCGGGTGCTCCTCATAGATAGTGACCTTGAAGCGCCGGGATTGAGCTGGTTACTGCGCGACCGGTTCCCGGCGTGGCCGATTGCTATGGCCGATTTCCTGGCCCTGGTCCATGGGGATCCTGATCCAAAGGCCCAGGACAGCATCACGTTGGTTGCGGATAGAATTCGTGATTTATTGATGGATGGTATCTATATATTGCCCTCTTTCCGTTCCATAGGTCAATTTTCTTCCCTTGAGATCAAACCCGAGCATTTGATACAGAATGCCAAAAATCCCTACGTGTTGACCGAGCTATTGGCTGAATTGGGACGCACGCTCAAGGTCAGCGCCGTTATTGTTGATCTGCGCGCCGGACTCTCTGAACTCTCCACCGGCATTTTGCTTGACCCAAGAGTGTATCGGGTTTTGGTGACCACACTTAGCGATCAAGCTCTCACTGGAACGTGCGAAGTTTTGAAGATTTTGGGACAATGGGCGCCAGCTAAGCAGCCGGATCACCCACTCCCCACCCTTATCATGACTCAGACGCCACCGGAATTTGTATCCCAAAGGCAGTTATTAGAACCCTACGAGAAACGGCTTTTGGAAGCCACTCAGTTTTTTCTGGAACAATCTGGGGTTGAAAATGATACCCCCTATATGATCACGAGCGAATTTGATTCCAAATTGACGGTTCTGCCAGATAGTTGGAACAGAGTCACGGAACTCCTTGTGAAACAAGGCATGGTTGAACAAGCTGCGAATTTACTGGATTGGTTGCCACAGACACAATCTAAAAGGCCTAGCGTTTCAATCCTCCTCCCCTCAGAATTAACGAGGGGCCGGGAAAACTTAGCAGAATTTGCGCATCAAATGGTTTTTGCTGAACGCGGCGATGTCAGAGAGTACCTGGCAATTCCACCGTTGCGCCGACTGGCTGTGGACTTTAGCAAAAAGGTTCCTATCGCGATCATCGTAGGCGCCAAAGGCGCAGGGAAAACCTTTACATTTTTACAATTCATCCGCTTCAAATCTTGGGAGGCATTTACAGCGGACGCCATTGAGAGACCTTCGGAAATAACTGCGCCGACTTATCCTGTATGTCAACCCAAAAACCTTGAATCACGCATCACAGAGGAAGCCCGCAGAGAAATTCAGCAAGCATTGGGGTTAACCGCTTCAGGCGATTACACAAAGATTTCAGACTACTTGCGTGATGGCATACGCGATGACCTGCATGAAGGAGGGTGGCGAGAACGTTGGTTAGATATCGTGGCCTGGAGCGCCGGCTTTGAGTTTGCCCAAGCCGGCGCCGGACGCCGACTTGCGGAACACCTGCGCGCGGAAAGCCAGTTCTGCGTGGCGATTTTTGATGGACTAGAAGATATTTTCCAAGAGTTGCCTTCTGACCCAAAACAACAAAAAGCTCTCAGAGCTTTACTCCAAGATGTGCCAGAATGGTTGGAACAACAACCCGGCCGTCCTATGGGCTTGTTGGTTTTTGTGCGCCAGGATATGGTATTGAACGCCATCAAACAAAATTCGGCGCAATTTTTAAGCCGTTATGAGCCGTATGCGCTAGAATGGGATGCAGAAGAAGCTTTACGTTTGGTACTCTGGATGAGCCAGCGCTCTAGATTGCCGATTCAAATAGATAATCTTCAGGACTTGAAGGTTTCCGAACTGGTTGAGGCGCTCATTCCATTATGGGGACGTAAACTCGGCAGCCCGGACTCCAGAGAAGGTCGTTCTGCGGCCTGGATCGTGGCTGCGCTCTCTGATTTACAAGGACAAATTCAAGCGAGAGACATCGTTAGATTTTTAGAATATGCCGCGCAAGGCTCAATCAACGACACTCGTTGGATGGATCGCATTTTGATACCGGCAGCCATCAGAGACGCTGTAGAAAAGTGCGGTGGAGAAAAAATCAAAGAAATTCAACAAGAGAATCCGAAATTAGGAGATATTCTAACCAAATTAGCCAGTTTGGATGACGAACACAAACAAGCGCCTTTTGCTCAGTCTCAAGTAGGGCTTTCTGCTGAGGACTTAACATACTTAAGCGATACGGGCGTGGTCTTGGGAGAAAGAGAAGAATACTATATGGCGGAGATTTTCCGTCGCGGGCTGGACTTTAAATTGAAGGCCGGCGCGCGTCCCCGTGTGCTTTCTTTATCTCGCAAACTGTTAGGTAAAATTTTGATGTGATGACCAAATTCGGCGGCGAACGCGCAGCAGTCCAAAACCCCTTCATCCGCTACGCCCAGGAAGCCGGCTGGATGTATCTCACCCCGGAGGAGGCGCTGCGGTTGCGCGGCGGCCTGGAGCACGGTCTGCTGTGCCCGGTCTTCATCGAAAAGGTGCAGCAGCTCAACCCGTATGTGGACGCCGCCCGCGCCGCCGACCTGGCCCGCCGCCTGGAGCGCGTCGCCCCGCGTATCGAGGGCAACTACGCCGCCTGGGAATACCTCAAAGGACTCAAAACCGTCTTTACGCCGGAAGAAAAGCGCGAGCGGAACGTGGCCCTGCTGGACGCCGACGCCTGGGAGCGCAATGCTTTCCACATCACCGAAGAACTGCGTTTTCAGGCCGGGACACAGCCGAGCATCCGCCCCGATATTGTGTTGTTCGTCAACGGCATCCCCGTGCTGATCATCGAAACCAAGTCCACCTACCAGCAGCAGGGCATCGGCAAGGCGCTGGATCAACTGCGCCGCTATCACCGGGAAGGGCCGGAATTGCTGGCGCTGGCGCAACTGCACACCCTCACCCACCTGGTTCACTTCTACTACGGTCCAACGTGGAACCTTGCGCGTAAGGCGCTCTTCAACTGGCGGGATGAGACAGCCGGAGACTACGAAACCCTGGTCAAGACCTTCGTCCATCCCCAACGCCTCCTGCGCGTGCTGCTGGACTTCATCCTCTTCACCCGCCAGGATGACGAACTGACCAAAGTGGTGTTGCGTCCCCACCAGATGCGGGCCGTGGAGCGCATCGTCCGCCGCGCTGCCGACCCCGACAAGCGCCGCGCCCTGATCTGGCACACACAAGGCTCCGGCAAAACCTACACGATGATCAATGTGGCGCAACACCTGGTGACGCATCCCCTCTTCGAGAACCCCACTGTGCTGCTGCTGGTAGACCGCAACGAATTGGAGACACAACTCTTCGGCAACCTCAAAGCGGTGGGCGTGGAGTACGTCGAGGCTGAATCTAAAAAGCATCTGCGCGAGTTGTTGCAGAGCGACTGGCGCGGCGTTATGGTCAGCACCATTCATAAATTCGAGGGGGCGCCGGCCGACATCAACCCTCGACGCAACATTTTCGTGCTGGTGGACGAGGCTCACCGCACCACCGGCGGCGCGCTCGGCACAACGCTAATGGCCGCGCTGCCCAATGCTTCGTTTTTTGGCTTCACCGGCACGCCCATTGATCGCGGCGCACGCGGCCGGGGCACATTCTCCGTCTTCGGCCTGGACGATCCCCAAGGCTACCTGGATAAGTACGGCATCGCCGAATCTATCGCCGACGAAACCACCGTGCCGCTGCGCTACACCCTGGCCCCCAGCGACCTGCGCGTAGACCGCGAGACGTTGGATCGAGAATTTCTGTCGCTCAAGGAGGCTGAGGGCGTCAGTGACGTGGAAGAACTGGACCGCATCCTCCAGAAGGCCGTTACACTGCGCAATATGCTCAAGAACGAGGCGCGGATGGCGCGCGTGGCCGCCTACGTCGCCGACCACTACCGCGCCGTCGTCGAACCGATGGGTTACAAGGCGTTCCTCGTGGCTGTAGATCGGGAAGCCTGCGCCCTCTACAAACACGCACTGGATCAACACCTGCCGCCCGAATACTCCGCCGTCGTCTACAGTGCGGGCGCCTACGACGACGAAGCCCTGGCCGAATTTCATCTGCGGGAAGAGGCTGAAAAGCAACTGCGCCAGGACTTTCGCAATCCCGACAAATTGCCCAGGCTCTTCATCGTTACCGAGAAACTGCTTACCGGCTTCGACGCGCCGGTGCTTTACTGTATGTATCTCGACAAGCCAATGCGCGACCACGTCCTCCTGCAAGCCATCGCCCGTGTCAATCGCCCCTACGAGGATAGCGCGGGGCGGCGCAAACCTTCTGGCTTCGTCCTGGATTTCGTGGGTATCTTCGAGAATCTGGAGAAAGCCCTGGCCTTCGATTCCAAAGACGTGGAAGGCATCATTGAGGAACTCGGCGTCCTCCGTGAACGTTTCGCCTACCTGCTGGCGCAGGCGCGCACCGATGTCATCCCCCTGACGCAGAACGCTGCCGGCCCCGACAAGGCCGCCGAGTCCGTGCTGGCCCACTACCGCGACGCCGAGACACGCTATGCCTTCTATCGCTTCTTCCGCGAAATCGAAGACCTTTATGAAGTCCTCTCTCCCGACGCCTTCCTGCACCCCTATCTGGACGATTACGAAACGCTCTCGCGGATGTATCGCCTGTTGCGCGAGGCTTATGAGCCGGGCATCAGCGTGGACCGGGACTTCCAGCGCAAGACCGAAGTCCTGGTGCGCCAGCACGTCCACAGCGGCGTCATCCACGACAGCCTGGAAGTCTATGAGATCAACGAGCGCCTCCTGGAAAAGATCGCCACCAGCGACCAGACGGACACCGTCAAAGTTTTCAACTATGCCAAGAGCATCCAGGCATTGGTAGATGGACAGGGTGGCGCCGCACCCTACTTGATCTCCATCGGGGAGCGTGCCGAAAGCGTCATCCGCGCCTACCAGGAACGCCAGCTCACCACGCAGCAGACGTTAACCCGGCTTGAAGACATCATTCGCGAGATCAACGCCGCTGAGGCCGAGCGAGCAAAACTCGCCTTGCCGGGCGCGGCCTTCGCCGTCTACTGGACGCTGCATCGGCAGGGCGCACCCGGCGCGCGCGAAGCCGCCGAGCAGATGGATCGCGTCTTCCGGCGCTATCCCCACTGGCAAAGCAGCGAGAGTCAGGGGCGCGCGGTGCGCACCGAACTGTACAAAGTGCTGCTCAAGGGTCAGGTCACGTCCCGGGAAGGCACCAAAGGCAAACGACTTGTACCTGGCTACGGCGTTAAAGAGCTGGTGGAGCACTTGCTCAACGTCATCGAGCAAGCTGAAAAATGAAGAGGATGGATAAAGTTCCTCCACTGCCCCCCGCACTGGAAGAAAGTGTGCCGCAGGAACTCTTCAAGAGTGAAGTGGTCGCCTGGGCCGAACGTATCGGCGTCGAGCCGCAACAGGTCTCCATCCGCCCGATGGCGCGCAAATGGGGCAGTTGCTCCAGCGCCGGCCGTTTGACCTTCGACCGCGACTTGCTCCATCAGCCGGCAGCCTTCCGCGCCGAAGTCATCGTCCACGAACTGCTGCACCTCAAGTATCCCCAACACGGGAAAACTTTCACCGCGCTGGTGCGGTCGTACCTGGCGAAGTACGGGTTGGTGGAGTGACAGGAGATGTGTAATCCGTCGGGAAGCTATAACGCACACGGGGCTGACATCCCCAACGTCAGCCCCATCTGTATGCACTACTGGTACTATTTTCACTGCTTCGGCACGTAACTGTACGTCACCGATACGCGGCTGTGCCCCAATTCCTGACTCACCTGCTCCCGCGCGGTGTGGTCACTCTCGCCGGCGGCGCGCACTTCGGCGTAACGGCCCTGCGCATAGGTCTTGCGGAAGCCGTGGGTGCCGCAGCACGGGATGCCGAGCGTCTGACACGCCGCCGCGACAGCCGTTTCCACCCGCTTGATGAGGGATGATCCCCGGTCGCCCCGGCCCTGGAAGACATGTCCATCCCGATGTGCGGTGGCGCGCTGCTGCAATTCCCCCAGGAACTCCCGATATTGTGGGTCAACGATCAGAGTACGCTCACGCCCGCCTTTCGTCCCCCGGCGCAGGTGTAGCGTCCTGGTTTCGGCGTCAATATCCACCCCGCGCAACATCGCCGCCTCGGCCACCCGCAGGCCGGCGACGCATTGCAGCCGCACAACCAGCGCCACCTGCGGATCGCCGGTTCCGGTCAGCGCCGTGATCAACGCTTCGGCCTGCTCTGGGGTATAGGCGCGCTCTGGCCGGGCGTCCGAGTGCCAACCACCCCCGGCGGGCAGCCATTCCGGCGCATCTGCTGCACGCCAGCCCATCACCCGCACCGCCCGATCCAGTTTGCGGATCGCCGCCTTCACCTTGCCGAGATGTCCGCCGCTCAACTCCCGGTCGCGCAGATGTTGCAGATAATCCGCCGCCATCGCCGGGCTAATGTCGCGCAACCACCGCACATCATATTCAGCCTGACACCAGCGGGCAAACTTGCCCGCCGCCTTTACATAATCCCGCATTGTGGCAATCCCCACAATGGGAACCATATCCCGTGACTGCCCTTTGAGACTGTACCGCGATTGCCCCGGCGCAAAAACCGCCTCCAATGCCGTTTTGACCTGATGACTCACTGATGCGCGTTTCATTTCATCCCCCTTTCATCTTGAAATTGACCGAAATCTCAACCCAAAAAGCCTTCCCCCCGTTTCCATCTGACACTCTGCGCTCCGTTCAAGGGCCGCAGCCCGCGTGACCGTAAAGTCACGAAACCCCGGACAATATCCGGAGGACCGCGTTCTCTGAGTACGTCAAACCAGTGGAGCGGTAGGCCACCAGCGACGGAAGAAAAAACGAACGTGAAACTATGGCTGCACTCAATCTGGCAGCAAACGTGAGACGCACACCCTAACAACGTGAAACAATCCTATAACGTGAGACGCCCAATTTCTGCACCAGACCCACAGTCTGGTGAAACACACCTAAGAAACGCAAAAACGGGAGCAACTACACGCAACAATTCACCAGATAATAGACTTATGGATAAGTCTTATCAGGAGTTGAGCAGTAGTTGTTCCCGTTTTTTCGGTTGGCGCACATGGTACGCCGCTATATGAACTGTAAAAGTGCGGTTGCTAACCGAACTATAATTATTCTACCCCTATAAGTCGGAATTGTCAAACCAGATACCGTACAAAGAGCAATTACCACCTTATTCCCAGTGATCGCCAACAAAGGGAGCAGCACAACGTCTGTTTTTGCACTTGCTCCGTTGCTCCTCTTGCTCCTCTTAGCCAAAAGTATTTCTTGGCGGAGCAAAAGGAGCAACGGAGCAACGGAGCAAAACACCCCACGGTGCTCCCTCAAACCAGTTGATAGCCGGTGGCTGCCCGCTGTCGTGGCACTTCGCACAGCACCCCGGCCTTGCACAACGTCTGAAGATACGGCAGTAACTCGGTGACGCTCAAATGCAGATACCGTCGGAGTTCGTTAGGCGTCGGTGTGCTGGTTCCTTGCGCGGTGAGGTTACGGATGACCTGGATAATCCGCTCTTCAGTGGCAGCTTTCTCCGTCAGAGAATGTGCTGCCGTAATCTGGTCGTAGAGATGATGGATGCTGACCCGCCAGCGCTCCACAATGGCCTGGGCGCGCGCCCAATGAGAAAGCTCCAATGTCGGACGCTGCGCCAGGCTGGCAAACAAGGCAGCCAGTCGCTGAGCCTTTTCCGGCAGCCGGATGTAATACGAGTCCAAATCCATGCCCTGGCTCCGGTTGATCAAGCCGCGCAGAGCTTCCCGGTAGGCGTAGCAGGCTTCATAAGCATCGGCCGCCAGGGCAAGTTCCTGGCACGGGAATTCGCTCAACGACACGCAATATTCGGCCGGCGCGTCTTTGGGCGTCGCCGCCTTCTCAATTCGCACACGGGGCTGCCCCAAACGCTGATGCCACGCCTGAAGGGGCGTCGTCAAGCTGGATGGGATGACCATCCGTTCCTGGGGGAAGCGCCCACTGCTGTAGGTGTAATCTGCCGGCGGCGTCACCAGGGCGAAACGCGCCAGAAATCCATCACCCCAGAGTTCGCTACCGCGTTGGGCTACCTTTTGCAGATTGGCCGGTGTGACATTGCCCAGCAGCGCCAGGTAGGGACGTTCAATCCGGTCTGTCCGGCCGCGCGTGCGGTACTCATAGAAGGGCTCGCCTTCGTGAAATACCAACAGTAGCCGGAAGAAGTCGGCCATCACACTGTTCTCACGCAGCATTGCCTTGATCTTGGTTCCAAATTCATCGTAATACCACCCCCGCTGTCCAGCAAAGGCCAACCGGATTTGCCATTCCGCCTGCTGTTCCGGCGACAATCGCGCGTAATTCTCTGGCGGCTGCGCCGTCAAATCGCTGATGAACCGCTGCGGGGTAGCGTCGGTCGTCGTCAACAACCAATCCAACCCGGCTGCCTGAAGCACCTTGATGGCGACCTGGGTGGTAGTGGTTTTCGAGGTCAAACCGGAGCGGGCTGTGAGGAGGATGTAGAGGGGAGTGTACTTCAATCCCCCCAAATGATACGCCACCCGCCGCGCGGCCACCACAGACAGCAACCACACTCCCGTCGCTTCGTGATAACCGGGGTAGGCTTCCGGCGACCATTTTGTACTGAACGCGCAAAAATTATCCAACCAGGGACAGGCGTCTTGCCCTAATTCGGGCGCAAGTTGCACGCTATCCGGTAAGGGCAACCAACCAGCAGGTTGCTCTGATACCATCTCCGGGAGAATGGTTAGCGCGTCGGACAACATGGGGGAAGGTTCGGATAATGCGACCGTCGGGGCAGGTGCGTCGGGCAACGTTGGAGAAGGTTCAGATAGTGTGACCGCCGAAACAGGCACGGAAACGTGCCCTACAGGTTCAGGGCGCGGTTGACGTAATCCCTGTCGCAAGCCACTGGACAGGGTGGCGCGGACGCTGGATTCACCGTCGTCCTGCACCAGGCCGTTGGTCAGGCAAGCTGCATAGAGGACGTGTTCCACCACGTTCTGGGCCAGATGCGCCCACGGCGCCGCCACCAACTCCCCCAGGCCGGCCGCCGCCTGAAACAGCCGATCATTGCGACTGCCGGCCAGCGCCGTGGCCAGCGCGGCGGCTTCCGTAGAAACTGCCGTTTGGACGTAATGCGCATAACGTCCGCTCTCACTTGCTGAAGGGGTAGGAGCTGCCAGGCTCTTGGCAGTTTCCGCCGATTGGAGCAGCGCAATAAGGGCATCCGGCAAGGGGCTGGGGGTGGCCTCATGCGATTGCCAGCGATAAGGACGCCCCGTCTCCGGGTGGCGCGAAGGCGGCGCGACGATGTATCCCCCGTTGCCGCGCGTGTCAATGCCAGGGCCGAGTTTCCTGGCCGTGTTGCCCAAGGCGCCGCCAGTGGGATCCTGGAAGATGAGATGTCGTCCCCCACCCCCTGTCAGGACCACCCACGCGCCCGTATCATCAAAATGATGGGTGGCCTTGAGGTCCGCCCAGGCGGCATGGCCATCCACATCACCATCCACGTCCAGGTCCACCACATACAGGCCCGATTTGCCGCAGTCAATGCCGAGATTCGCGTGGGGACGCGCCTGAAACATCCCCTGCACGGTTGCCGCATCGGCGCTGCTCTGCTCGCGCCAACGAAAACCGGCAAATGGACGTTTCCCCTGTAAAGGAAAGACGGCCCATCCTTGCTCGGCCAACGTCAATGCTGCCCGAAGTATCGGCCGGGCGGAGATAGTCTGTGCGATCGCCGGCGCGGGGGAAGCCTCCCCCTCCCGCACTGGCGCGGGGCGCAGAGTTTGTACGTTTTCCATAGTCATTGCACCTCGAAAAAAGAGTTGAGATTTATCCGTAAACAGGTTTACGGATAACGTGAAATAGATGATAGGGGCGCGCTGGATGCCGGGTGCAGGCGGGGCGCCCCCTGAATCATAAGCCGAGTTGCTTCAAATTGAGTTGAATGTCGTCTGGGATTGCGGGCGCGGCCGGGGCGACTACCCCATCGGCCAGTCGTTCCTCCAGGGCCGCAAGCCGCAGCCAGACATCACGCAGGGTTATATTGGGTGATGCAGTCTCGCGTTCCTGCTTTTCCCGTAAGGCTTCCCGGATGTAAAGACTGCGATTGGGCATGGCGTCCAGGAACGCCAACAGATCGGCGTCACGCCGGTCATCAAAGATGAAGGTTCGTCGAGTTTTCATTGGGTCGCCCCCAGGACATCCCCCACCTTGCCGAGGGATGTCCCCAGAACATCCCTATCCCCAGAGATATTGAGAGAATTTCCAGAAACCATTGACGTTGGCAAACACCGGTTCGGCGACGATGCGAGCGTGTGGAAAAGCCGGGGCGATCTGATTGCCGAGCAGCAACGCGCCGCCGCCGCTGATGAGCAGTGCGTCCAGATGCGCTCCGCTGTTCCAAAGTTGGCCGGCGGTGGCAATGATCTGGTCGGCCAGCGGCGGCAACGCTTCCCCCAGTACCGGCGTCAAATCCACCGGCTCGCCGAAGTAGCGGATCTGGCGCTGAATGATCGCGTTCTGGATGAGATGATCGGGTGGCTCGAGTCCGGGACAGTGTTCGGTCAATCAGGTGCGCACACGCCGCACCGCATCCCAGCCGCCCACATTGATGCTGGCCGACTCGTGGCGCACCTCCGCCAGCCGCGCGACAGCCAGCAGATTGGTGGTCTTGCCGCCGATGTCGATCACCCCGACCGTCCCGGTCGCCAACTCCGTGTTGACCACTCGCCCGCGCGAATCCAGCGCGGCATCCAACACTGTGCCAAAAGGTTCGGGAATGACGCGCGCCTCGCTGACCCGGAACGTCTGCGCTCGCCGTCCGGTGCGTTGCACATGATGTTCGCCCAACAATCGCTGTCGCAGGGTGTCCTTGTCGCCGTAGAAATTGAGCGGCAAGCCGCTGACCACCTGGCACTCCACCGAGGCGGGGGTCAATTCCGATAGAACAGCCGCGAAGAGCGCGTACCACTCGCGCCCGGTGATCCAGCCGCGATCCTCGCGGCGCTGTGTCTGCGCCGACTGGGTCAACGCCGCCTCTCCCACCAGCACATGATGCGGGACGAGCAGTTCGATCCCTTCCTGGCCGCCCGTGACACTGAACCGTGTCTGATCGGGCGTGCCGGTCACCGAGGGAATCAACACCTGCTGATGGGCATTGCGGGCCTTGAAAGCCGTGTAACCGCCGTTCAATCCTATCTCCATAGCCATACCCCTCCTGAAAAGTATCCGGAACTTGAATGAGATTAGATTCGTTTGTGACTGACAACTTTATGACACACATCCCTACTCCTTATCCTATGCTCTATATCCCCCTCCCCCACTGCCGGAAGGGTCGAAAACTCATATCCAGACCACACTCACTCCACCTCAGCATCTGCTGGAGCACTTAACGCCCGCGCCAGGGCGCGCCCGGCGGCAGTCAACACCTGTCCCTGTGGGTGATGCGGCTGTCCTTCGCGGTAGGCGAGAAACCCGGCGGTATGCAGAACGGTCAACAGTCGGGTCGCCAGCGGCTCGGAAAGGCCGGGCAGCTCGGCCAGGCTGCGGATACTCCACTGGCAACCTCCCTGATCCACCGCCTGAAAAATCACCTGCAAGGTAGCCCCATCACAAGGCAAGCCCCAGTTTTCAATGCGATCCCCCGGCAGCAACCGCTCTGCACCCGTTTCCTCCGACCGCTTATGGGTCACGCTGACCACCAGACGTTCCGGCTCGCCGGGCGACTCAACGGCTTCTGGCTCGCGCCCGACGTAGTGCTGGATACTGCGCAGCAGAGCACGACTATCCCGCAGCAAGCGCCACCACACCACCGTAAATGTCGCTAATGCAACGCCACCCCCGGCTATTAGCCCTGCCTCCCAGGAAGACTTGAGCAGCAAAGCCCCACACAACGTCAGCGCGCCGGTCGCCACCCCGCACACGCCGGATTGGGCAACGGGCACCAGCAGATCGCTCTCCATCGCAGCGGAACGCGCCGGCGTCTCGAAGACCACCTCCTGCCAGTCCTGAGCCGCCGGCGCGGCGACCGGAAGACCTGCCCGATAAGCGCGCATCGTGGCCACCGGCTGGCCAGCCTCCTGTAGATTGCTGTGGTGGGAGTTGTCGTGCGACAAGATCGCGGGCGTCTCAGTGCGCCCCAGGTCGACCTGGGGCGCACCGCTGACGACGAGCGTTTTGCGACAGTAGGGGCAGGTGAATGATGTCATCGCTACCATCTTCCCTCCGGTGGGTAAACACCTGTCTGGAATGTTTGATCGGCCTCTAGCCGGCTGATTCTAACGGTTTGGCCGCGTAGATGGCGGCAAGTTGCGTCAGGTTTTCCAAAAGAGCCGTAAGAAAAAGCTGCTGGGCTGCCACAAAGTCGGTGTGTGCAACTGTAAGTGGGGATTGCTGACCATCGAAATGTTGCTCAGCACGCCAGAAAGCTGCCCGATACTCTGTGCCCGCATTGCGCAAGTCAATCTCTGCCTGTAGTAGTTTACAATGCTGAGCCACTTCCTGCGCGAACACTAACGCCGCCTCAAGATCGGAAAATTCCTGTTCGCCATGGAAAGCCAGCTCGTACACCTCTGAATACTCCTCCCAACTGATATAGGGGTCATACCAGACCGTAAAAGGTGCAGCCGGGTACAGGGTGCCAGGCCGACCCTTATATCGCTCTGGCTTCCAATAAACCTGCACCAGAGGAGCGCCCTCGATCATGATGCTTGCGAAAGATTCTTCACTGGGGACAACCCCACTCCGGATGAGGTATGGCAAATAGGCGATCACAGTAAAAGGCCGCAACGGTTCAGGCAGCCGTTCCCTGATTTCGCGTAACACGTCATCCCATACAGCCGCAAGGCGCGCGTCCTTTTCGGCCAGTTCCTCAGCCTTTTGGGCTTCCTGCTCTATGTGTCTGATTTGGCATTGTTGCAGGTACTCCTGAAACTCACAATAATTCTTATCCATTCCCATTCACCTTCCTTAAGTTGAGATATTGGCAGCCATTGGGATGGCTGCTTAAAACGAGATGATAGCCCCACCTCCGCGCTCATATTGACTGGTTTCGCTGGTGTTGAGCTTTTTGGGGGCGAAAAGCCAATACAACTAATCGTCCCGCCGGGTCAGGCGGATCGGTCAAAAGCTCTTGACTGTAAATCTGTGTGGTGGCAACATTGCTGTGACCCAGGAAATGTGATAACTCCAGTAAATCGGCCTCACCTTGACGTTTCGCCTCCTGATAGCGACGACGCACTCCGGCGTGACGCAACCCGTGGACGTGGCATTTTGCTTGGTCAATACCCGCTTGACGCCCATATTTCTTTAGAATGCGGTTAACTTGACTGTTGCTGAGTGGCTGATTTGAATATGTCACTGTATGCCCGAGGCGGGTCGCACGTTCTGGCGCTAACGGTTGAAAGACGTAGGCATTCGCATCTGAGGGCCAACGGTCTACGGCCTTCAGGTAATCTACCAACACCTGATGCACTTCACGGCGCATGGGCGCCCAACGGACTTTGCCGCCCTTGGCCTGGTATCGAAACTTGAAGTTACCCTCTTCGGCCGGTTCGATATCACCCCAGCGCAAGTTCAAAATCTCGGTGGAACGCCGACAGGTTACCACGAAGGTGTACAACAGCGTAAAATCTCGCAGGCCGGTCTGGGTGGCGCGATTACAAGCGGTAAGGATAGCAAGCACTTCTTCATAGGTTGGGTAAGTGGCGCGCTCATACATTCCCACAGCAGCTCGCTTCACCCCGGCAAACGGATTACCCCGTTCCGGCGGCCATAAAGTGATGACCTGTCCACTAGGAGCAGTGAAAGTGTAGTTCTTGAAGAAGTCATAGAACGAAGACAAGGCAGCCAGTTTCTGGTTGATGGACGCCGGGGCGAGCGCCTTCCCGTAGCCTAATTGTGGCGCGCAGAGCGTACACACCTTGTATCCGGCAAGTTCAGCCTGTTCGCAAGTCGCAAATGTCAGTCGGTATGGTTTGGTGGGTATCATCCGACATAGCGGGTGATGGATTTTTCCGGTGCGGATATTCACAATGACAACATCCGTATAGGTCGGCATTTGGCCCTGTTCCAGTTCTTGCGCCCAGGTTTCCGCAACCGTTGGGGTTACTTTCCATAGCGGTACTGGAGACCAATTCTCAAATTGTTGAAGGCTCAGAGCATAAGCCTGGTGGGTGTTGATTTTTCCTGACCGACGGTGCTGGCGGTCCAGCCAGGCTTGTTTGGCCTGGTCATAAACGATTTGAAAATCGGGTTCATCCGAATAGCTCTGGTCATCAGGTAAAAGGGGGGACGCAGTGGGTGCTACTACACGGTTCATTTCGCACCTTCCGTATGAAGTGCCAAAGATACAGTAGGGTTGCTCTCGCTTTGAATAAGTTGACGCCGTAGCCATTCTTGATTGACGAGCCAACGCATTTGGGCCGATTGGCTTCGGTCGTCCTGTGTTGCCAATTCGATCAGACGCTGCTCAGTTTGCGCATCCATCTTTAACTGCTTTGGGATTAAACTATTCACGGCTCACCTCCAATGGATAGAAATACTGGAAATCCAAATCCGTCATATCTATGACGTACCTGTACTATACCACAGGTATCTGTTTTTGTCAATAAGAAAGACGTAAAAACGTCGTAACTATTATAGACACTGGTGTTAAAATAGCGTTATGGTTATAGATAACAACGATTTTGTGGATTGGCTTGGACAGGAACTGAAAAAGCGCGATTGGTCTTACCAGGAGTTAGCCAATCGGGCGGGGATCACACGTAGTGCTGTTTCGACGGTGATGACGCACCGTCAGGGGCCTGGACTAGAGTTCTGCAAAGGGATTGCTCGGGCGTTTCATCTGCCGCCAGAGGTCGTGCTGCGCACGGCGGGATTATTGCCGCCGCTGCCGGGGGATCCAAATCTTGACCTCACCATGCAAAAGATGCTGGACTTATTTGATAAACTAGATGAAATCGAACAGCAGCAAGCGATGGACTATCTTGAATACCTAGTTGATAAGCATCACCCACAACCTTTGGGAAAACCAGCAACTACTAAAACCACCATCTGAGTTATCTGCTTCATACTCTGTATGCAAGGCGATCTGCCACCCACCAAAGGCTCACTACGAGCCCAATACCGCGCCTCGGCCTCTCGCATTTCCCAGGATAAGTTACGGCTGACTTATACGCAGATTTTGTACACCCACGCCAAGAAAGCCCCGTTGATCACCATACTGACCGGAAAATACGCCTGCCTGACCAGTTGGCTGTGTTGCATTGCTATTCGTGTCATAGCTGTGCAAACGTTGGCAGATGGAAGTTGTTGCCTAAAATGGCGTCTCTATGGGAGTTGGCTGTGGCGGGATACACCTCCTGCTTGGGCAGTCTGGGCTGCCGTGCATCTGCGGATGATTCATCCCGTGTACTTTCTCATTGGACAACTTTGCCTGGGTTTGCTGGGGATATGGTTGGCGCCACACCTGACTCTGACTGCCGCCAAGCCGCTCGCGACACTGTTCTTGTTGATTTCAATGCTGCTGGCCTGGTATTTGGTCAATGTAGTCGTGGTCAGGTTGTTATTGGCCGCGGGGATAGCAGAGTAAAAAGCATCTGGCCCATCTTTTTTGGATGGGCCAGATCGTTTAAGGGGAAGGTTATGTCCCAATGACCAGGATAAATGGCGGCTGGTCGGGCGACGCACCCTCCAGCCAGGCAGTGGCATGGATTTCCTGAAGGAGACGCACGCCCTCGTCCCACAGGCGGGCGCGTTCTTCTACAGTCTTCGCAACGCCGGCGAGGGACAGCAGACAATCAGCGACGTCCAGGCGCCGCTCGTAACGCTGCATAATGTCCAAAGCCTGGCGCAGCAACGCAGCTTTTTCTGCCGGTGGCTGATAGTTGGCCCAATGACGCAGCGTCAACCCTTGCAAAATCTCCGAATCGCTGTGTGCGGCGATTTCGCGGACTTTCGCTACCACCGTTTGCGCGCGGTCAGGCTGTTCGAGTTGTGCGTAGGCATGGCTCAAGTTCAACATCTCAAAGGCTGCCGCGTCGCCGCCTGACTGCGCGACGAGCCAGGCTTCAAAATCGGTGATGGCGGCCGGATAGTCTGCCCGGCAGAGGGCAACGTTGGCGCGGTTGATTTGCACCAATCCCCCGATGTATGCGCTCTCCAAATGTTGGGCTAATGCCTCAGCGCGGTCTAACACTTCCTCCGCCTCGGCCAACCGTTTTTGACTCAGGTAAACAGCGGCTAGAATAGCCAGGCTGATCCCTTGCGAGTGCAGATCACGGTTTTGTTCACACCAGGCCAGCCACCGCTGATAGCCGGCCACGGCTAAATCATACTCGCATAATACCCAGTAAATGAGCGCCAGATCGCCGGCCCCGTGTTCGTCCACATGGGGATAGCCGTGGTCGCGTTCCAACTGCATCTTGCGCTGGAACACGGTCAACGCTTTGTGGGCGGCGCCGCAGCGCCGGTAGAGGAATTGACCAATAAAATACAGGTTAATCAAGTCACGAGGCGCTACATCGGGCAGGGATTCGACTGCGGCAAAATATTGGTCAGTTTCCGCCACGATTTCTTGCCAGGTGCGATGAGCGCCGAGCCGGTAATAAAGGCTATAGAGCCGGAATTCCGCCCAGGCGCGCGTCCAGGCCGGAGAGGAGACATGTGGTTGCAAAGCCAGTAAGCGCGCTTCTAACTCAGTCTGCCAGTGGATCATGTCGGCGCGGCGGCCTTGATCGTGCAAAATCTCCAACATAGTCACGCCGGCGCTCCTGACAGCCTCGACCAACTGTCGTTCACAAGCTGACGCCAGCGCTTCCTGCACGACGTGCAATGCCATATCCCCCTGTCCCAGGCGCAGCAGCAAACCGGCGCGGTACGCCAGGAGATGCGGCTGCTCCGTGTGCGCAGCGGCGAAGGCCAGTTCTTCAGCCCAGGCAGTCAGATGCCCCCAATGCGTCGGCCAGGGATGCAGGGTGCTGATGAAGTCGGCCGCCAGAGCGTGAAATTCAGGATAGGCGCGCGCGGCATGAAGCAGGGAGAGATAGCTGTTGAAGTGCGCCTGGATCACTGTCAGGCGTGACAATACGTCGGCCAACGCCCGCCGCAGGCGCGCCTCAATGTGGCGGCGATACCAGTCTTGTGCCTCAGCATCGGTCTGCAAGCCCGCAATTAGCTCATCCATTGTCGCAGTACATCCGTGTGGAGAAAGGTGACGGTCAGGCGATGCAGGCCATAGCGCAGGGCGTCCTTCCAGAAATAGGTTTCCAGCAGGGAATAGGCGCGCAATTCCTTCACGGCGGCGGTAAAGGTCAGTTCATCCAGGCCGCTTTGTTCCTGGATGAAGGCAAAGTCCTCGCCGGCCGGATCCATGGTCAACAGGGAAAGCAGCAGGGCGCGAGCCGGTGGCATGAGCAGTTCCCACGTGCGCCGGTAGATGTGCTGGTAGAGCCGCGCCGCCTGCTCCGGGTGCGTGGGACGTTCCAGGTCGGCCAGGATGGTGTCGAGCGGGCAATGGCCGAGCTGCGCTGTCGCCAGTTTGAGGGCGAGGGGGTTGCCGCCCACAACGGCATAAAGCCGGGCAGCAACCAGCGCCGGATCGGCCACCGGCAGGCTGTGGCGCTCACATTCCCCTGTGACCAGTGCGGCGCTATCCGCCGGGGAAAGTTCCGGCACTTTGAGGGTGTACACATAAGGGAAACGCGCCAGCGTCTCCCGGCTGGTGAGCAGGAACCGGGTGGCGCCGGCCAAAGGCTGGAGTTGGGGGAGCAGGTGATCCAATTCGGCCACCGTTTCCAGGTTGTCAATCACCACCAGATAGGGCGCCGCGGTAAAAAGCGGCTGCAAGGCCCTTAGTTTGTCCTCGGTGGGCATGGGCCGCAGCATAGCGACCTGTTCTGCCAGGCGGTTGACGATCTCGATGAGGGTGCGCGTCGGGTCGGCCGCCAGCCAGACGCCCTCGTTGAAGTATTCCTGGCGCGCGCTGACCCACAGCACATCCTGCCAGCACCCCTGATGGAGCATATCCGCGGCGACCTTGTGCGCGAGCGCGGTCTTGCCGATGCCCCCCAACCCTTCCAGGCTGATAAAGCGCGGGCCGTCGGGATCGCACAGGCGCGCCCGCAGTTTTTGCTCGATGGCGGCCCCGCCTATCAACCGCAAATACTCTGGCTGGGGCAGATGACCGCCACGGAGTGAGGCGGAGATTTCGGGCTTTGGGCGAGGGCACAAATAGGCGCGCACTTCGCGCTGCACCACCACATCCAGCCCCAAACGTTCCCCTTCGGCCAGAGCAGATTTGCCGGCGGCGTCAAGCAAGGCATCGGCTTCATCGGCGTAGGTCAACACGCCCAGCCGCGCCAGTCCCAGAATGAGCTTTAGCACGCGCTCGCGCGCCAGGTCTCCGGTAAGCCGTTTGCCCCGGCACATCGCCGAGACGACGCCCGGATCAAGGCCGCTTTCCTCGGCCAGCCGGCGCTGCGTTAATCCGGGCTGACGTTGTAAGTGTTGGGTGATGAGGTCGCCCAAAGGATGGTGCTTATTGGCAGTGGTCATAGGCTGTTGTCTCGTCGCTCATGGTTCGTCAGGGGGGAATTTCGGTTCAGAAGGGTTTGGACTGTCATTTTTTCGCCTCCTTATGCAAGGGAAGTCGTGTACCATTGTTAATTGCATCATACCACAAGTTTGTCGGGTTGAAACAGAATCTCCGCCATCCGTGGGGTGAAAGCGTCAGCGGCGTTGACAAGGAATTGACAAACTTGTTCATTGACATTGACAAACGGGTTATTGCATAATGATAGGTGAAACATTCAAAATTTCAAATTCAAGGAGGTTTGACGATGGAAAAGCAGAGTGGGATTCAGGGAGTGGCGAAGTGGCTGCCTTCACGGGGCAATATGCTGTTTACGTTGGTGTTGATCGGCGTGGTGGTGTGGGCGCAAGCGAGCGGGATGCTCACGCTGGCGAAATCGGCCAACGCGCCGGCCAGTGTGCCGCAGGTTATGCCGTATCAAGGTCGTCTGGCCAACGCGACCGGCAATCCATTGACCGGCACTTATCCGATGACGTTCCGTCTGTACGATTCTCCCGGCCTTGAAGCCTATCCCTTGTGGACAGAACACTATATCGGCCCGAACAGCATCAAGGTAAGCGATGGGCTGTTCAACGTGATGCTCGGCAGCCTGACGCCGATTTCGCATACATTGCTCCAGGAGCATGGTTCACTATGGCTGGGGATCACGGTAGACACTGACAACGAAATGACGCCGCGTGTGCAATTGGGCAGCGCGCCCTATGCGTCCAGCGCCAACTATGCGCTCAACGCCGGGAAATTGAACGGCCTGACCGCCGCCGAGATTATCAGCCAGACCCTGGCGGCTGTGCCGGATGCGACGCCGGCCGGTGTGATTGACGCTTTCGGCGGCGCGACTGCGCCTGAAGGATACTTGATATGCGATGGGAGGGCGGTGAGCCGGGCGCAGTACCCCGCATTATTTGCGGCAATTGGGACATTCTGGGGCGCAGGCGATGGCAGCACCACCTTCAACCTGCCAGATTTGCAAGGACGCTTTTTGCGTGGGCCGGACGGCGGAACGGGCCGTGATGAAGACGCCGCGAGCCGCGTGGCCTGCAATGCCGGCGGGAATACCGGCGCGGCGGTAGGATCGTGTGAAGGGGATATTATGCAGGCACATAAGCATACAGAAAGTAATGGAGGTCATCAACATTATTATGGCACTTGGAAGGATGAAGAAGAAATACCCTCCGGCTCTGGTACAGATACAGCCGTCAATGATCACACAGACAGGCGTTTAACTGAAGCTGCTTCCGTCGTTCTGGGTGATCCGGTTGAGTCTATGGGAGGCGCAGTTCGCTACGGCATGGAAACGCGCCCCGAAAACGTGACGGTTTTGTTTATCATCAAATATTAAAAACCACCTTTGGTCCGCATTGCAAAAAGTGAAATAGCCGCGAAATCCATTTCATGTGCTTCTAATGACCTGGAAATCGCGGCTATGCCATTAACTATACCAACTATTGAGAAGATGAGAATGATTTAGTTTAGATAGAATTCAGCAAGACAAGGAGGTTGATTAATATGAAAGTTATAATCACTTTCAAGACCATTGTATTGGCTAGCACATGTCTTAGTTTGTTTATGGGAGTGTTTGGTGTAGATCCTGTGTCTCGTAGTCTTGCCGCCACCAGCCAGACTATGTTATCGGTTGGCACACCATTTACTTTGCCTGTTGAGGTAGACCCAGTTCCTGAAATTCCTACACCTACTGAGGATATTCAACTTGATCAAATCTATACAGACACAGAATATATACCAACTCTTTTTCCTACAGGCCTGTTACCTGAGCTAGAGACACCGTTGGTGGAAGCTGTGCAACTGGGGATAACAGCCTTTTCCTTGAGAGATGGTGGTGATGATAACAAATCACTATCAATCGCTTTGCGTTCACTAAAATTTGACGGACGAATCATCACACTAGATTTGATTAATGGAATGAGCTTAGGGGAAAATCAATGGGGTGAATTACTACATATGATTGATTTACAAGTCAGTAATAGTCTGTACCAAATAAGCGGACTGCAAGGCTTAAACATTGAATATTACATTCTGATAGATGGCAAACCACTTGAAGAAATGCTACCCCAAAGCGAAATACTTGAAGGCAGCGAATCACTCCTTTCAAATGCCTCTCAATCAATCAATGGTATTCAAGGTCAAAAAATTGTGCTCAGTCCAGGGCATGGATACTATACAAGGGCTAGTGGGGGATGGTATCTACAAAACAGCAATAACTATGGGACAGAAGATTTCATCAATCTTGATTTGGTAGCTGACTTGAACCGTTTTGTGATTGCCAGTGGGGGCAGCTCACGTCCAACCCGGCAGGTGAATAAAAGCGCAGGTAATCATTCCAGTGGTTATGCTTGGTGGCGGATGGGGGCCAGTGAGTATGTTCGTAGTCTAGGAGCACCGGAAACTGTATGGCGACCGCTACCTTATTCCGACACTTGTGTATCAGGTAACTGCCCTGCTGCTGATCATGATATTGCGGCACGTCCAGAATATGCTAACTGGATAGGCGCAAACAGTATGGTCAGTATTCATAATAACGGAGGAGGTGCTGCCAATTGCAATAGTCATGGCACAGAAACTTTATATAACACAGACAATGGCTATCAGGTACAAAGTTTAGCTTTAGCCCAAGCTATTCATGGCAAACTAATTCAACGTATCCGCGAACGATGGGATGCGGGTTGGTGTGACCGTGGTGTCAAAGGCTTTAATGGTTCATATTATGGCGAAAACCGGCGTTTTCATGGGCCGGCTGTGATTGTGGAATTAGCTTTTATGGATGTCCCATCGGATAATACGGCACTGCAAAATGCTACCTTTCGGGCTATTGCTATGGCGGCAATCAATGAAGGATTGGTACAATATCACGGCGGAGTCTCCTGTCCAACGATTACGGGGTGGAAAGGCGAGTATTGGAACAACCGCTCGCTGAATGGTTATGCTGTAATGTGTCGTAATGATAGTAGTGTAAACTTCAATTGGGGAACTGGAGGACCGGGAGGCAGTGTACTCAATGATCAGTTTTCGGCACGCTGGACACGCACCGTTACTTTCAATGCAAGTAACTACCGCTTTCATGTGCGGAGCGATGATGGTGTCCGCTTGTGGATTGACAACACTTTAGTGATTGATAAGTGGTTTGACCATGGCGCAGCCGAATACACCGTAGATCGGAATCTCAGTGCCGGCGATCATAGTCTTAAAATCGAATATTATGAAAACGGGGGCGGCGCAATAATGCAGTTCTGGATCGATGCACCACAGGTTACCTATTCTTATAAACTGCCCTGGGACAAAAGCCAAAACAGTTGGTATCGTATAGGGTTGGATGGATGGCATAGTGACGGCTATGGTAATAAAAACTGTTTGGATTTCCAGCCCACCTTTCATAGTAATGCCAATAAAGATGCTTGGGTATTATCTATGTCCAGCGGCACTGTCACCAAGATTGAAAAATGTGAAGATACAGCTAACCTCTGGATAGATCATCCAGAGGGTGAAATCCTTTACGGCCATCTGGACAAAGACTCACTGCAAGTTGAGAAAGGTGATGTAGTAGGATTGGGAACCTATTTAGGCGATCTATATTGTGAGAAGAATGGTAGTAGTTGTGGCGGATTCGCAGATGCTTGTGGAAGTGGCACGGGACGGCACCTGCATGTTGCGCTTTCTGATAGAGATTTAACAGTAGATGGTCATTCCGGCGAGTGGTACGCTGATTTGGATTTTGGCAAGACTGTCAAATCATCTAATTCTAGAAATGATGATGTTTCCGCCTGTCCAGCCCCCAACATTGATAGTCCTGACCACGGATACATTTCAGATAGTCGCACGGTTAAGTTTGAATGGGATAATGTGAACTGTGCCCATGACGGTTACACCTTGCGTGTCAAAACCGTGCCTGATATGAGTTCAGGAGGCAAAACCGTTGTAGACAAAGAAGAAGATGATACAGATAAAACCATTACGTTTGATGCAACGTGGGAAAATCAAGATTTATACTGGTCTGTGCGCGCCGCTGGCGCTGATGAAGCCGATTGGTCGCCAGCACGTCTCCTGATTATTTCGACCAACAAACCACCCGATATTTCTTTCGACGCTGCCAATGGACAAAGTTTCAATAATGAAATCCAAACCAGTGAGCGAAACTGGAGTTTCACGGGTGGAGTACATGATCCAGAAGGCGATCCAGTGACCATTGAATTCAAATGCGATGATTGCGACGACGATGGCCGCAAAGTTAGCCAGAATAATGGTGTAAACTGGTCGCACGCCCGCGAGGGAATGTCCGGCAAGAACACTGTTTACTTCCGTGCCTGTGATAATCAAACTCATTGTCGCAACAGCCGCAAACTGGGTCTTATCATTGACTTTGATGCGCCCACCACGCAGGCCAGCCTCAACGGCAGTGTTGGGCCGTGGCCAGTGTGGTTCACGCAGCCGGTGGCGGTGCAGCTCACTGCGACGGATGGGGCAACGGGCAACGCCCGCGTCGGTGTCGCAGAGATCTGGTATCGTGTGGATGGCGGCGCGTGGCAGAAGTTGAATGGCAACATCGCTACGATCAATGTAATCAACGACGGGCAACATACGATTGAATATTATGCCAAAGACAACGTGGGCAACACAGAAGCCACCCGCAGCCTCACGTTCCAGATTGACCAGACGCCGCCCATTATGCCATCCATGGCCCTTGAAACACACGGCGCGCAGTCAAATGTCTGGCAGCGCAGCATCTCCGCCCCCACCTTCACCTGGGATGCCGTCACGGATGCCGGCTCCGGCCCTGAATTCATTGAATTCTCCTTTGACCAGGGCGTCAATACCATCGCTTCGGCGCGCATTCTGGCCGAGCAGCCGCGCACCTGGACGCCGCAGCCGGCCGGCGTGCCCACCGGCGCATACATCCTGCGCGGACGCGCGCGGGATGTCGCAGGCAACTGGAGTGCCTGGGTGTCGCTGTTTGACTTTAAACTCGACATCACCCCACCGGAGAATCCAAGTGTAGTGACGCACACAGCAGGCATCACCAGTACTGTCTGGCAAAGCACTACCAACACGCTCGATGTGTTCTGGGCGCCGCCGTATGACGCGGGATCTGGAATCAAGGGGTGCTATGTTTACTGGGGACAGGATCCAAATGGAACTGGAACCACCTTCATTACCGAAAACCACTACAGCGATCTTACCCCGCTGTGCGCTCTTAACGAAACCTGCATTGGCTACCTACGTCTACGTTGCGTGGATAATGTAGACAATTTCGCCACCGATTGGACTACGAGCTTCATCCAGCGCTACGATGGCACGCCGCCAACGGCAGCCCTTGGTTTCAACGGCAGCATCACAATGACGAATCAGGTGCTCATCCGTCTCGACGCGCTCTGCGACGACGCCAACGGCAGTGAGTGTTATGCCATGCGCTTCTCAACGGACGGCCTGACGTGGATGGATTGGGAAACCTACCTCGCGCGGAGGGATTGGAGAATCCCGCCGATCAGTCGCCGCTGGTGGCCGGTCTACATTCAGGTGCGGGATGGCGTCGGTTGGGCGTCGGAAATTATTTCCAATTCTATCTACCTGGATACCAGTTTGCAGCAACCACGCTCACAAAACTATCGCCTGCTTGATGAAAACCAAAGCAGCGGCGCGGGTGCGTACACCTCAACCACCTATATTGGTCACGGCACACTCTCACAGATTGCCGATTCCGCTATTGTCAGCAGCGCGAGCTACATTCTGAATTGGGGCTGGGAAGCCGGCAGCCAGGCCATTCCGCTCATCGTTCCCGGTTACGATACTTACAATTTCATCAATGGCGCGTTCGCTTCCGGTAACAGTGGCACAGTGATGGCTGGTGTTATTAGCGGCACGACAACGGTAAGTTATACCATGATCGGTGTCCTCGGCGAAATCGGCCTGCCGGCGATGACCACCACGCTGACCAGCGCGCAATTTCAACACCAACCAGGCTTCCTGGCGGCTGAACCATCACGGCCTACCTGGGTTTATCCTCCTACGCCCTGCACAGACCCAGGTTGCCCGCCCATCCCAGAGCCACAGCCAACCTGCGCGACGCCGTACCTGCACATCAACAACGGCAGTGGCTTCACCAACCAACTGACCGTGACGCTGAACCTGTGCGCGTCCCGCGCGATCTCGATGATGGTGAGTAGCGACATTTCCTTCACCAATGCCACCTGGGAGCCTTACGCCATCACGCGCACCTGGACCTTGCCGAGCGCGACGCCATCGGTCACGCCGCAAATCGTCTATGCTGCCTTCCAGACGGATCAAGGACAAATTTACAAAGCCTACTTTGATTCCGTCGTCTACGTTACCGGCGCACCGAGCGTCACTTTGCAGCTAGATACGACGCCACTACTGACCCGCGCCACGTCGCGCGCCGCCAACGCCGGTGTGCCTATCTACATCACCGTGCGCAACGCCCGCACACCCATCGTTGCCGTAGAGTTCAGCGACAACATCACCTTCACTGGTGCAATCCGCATACCTTACGCGCCTATCGTGTGGTACATGCCGCCTTCGGGCGAAGATGGCGAATACACCGTATATGGCCGCGTATACGACCAGGCTGGCAATGTTTCTGCGACGACGCCCATCACATTCATATATGATGTTCACGGGCCGGAAGGTGGCGGCGCCTTTGGTATGTGGGCAGTCAGGCCGGACACCCTCACTGCCACCGTTTACCTGGGGGCAGGGGATAGCGTCGCCGAAGTCACAGGGATGCGCTGGAGCTTCGAGTCGACGCTTACCTCCGCCGCCTGGCATCCCTATACCGACGTATTAGGCGTTCCTTTGGAGATCATCTCACAAACCGAGGTTATCTTCTACGTCCAATATCGGGATGCCAACGGGAATGAGTCCGAAATCTACAGTGACACCTTACACATAGACGCCGAACCACCCGTCGTTTACCTGGATGTCTCCGCGGGCAACACCCTGACGCGCCTACTCACGGTCCATGTCTTCGATAACCTTTCCGATGTCGCAGCAGTCTACCTCAGCAACGACCCGCTAATGGAAACCGGCGTTCTCACTATCACCGATGCCTTCACCACAACCACTTGGGGCTTCAATGATAACCGCATCGTCTGGGCGCGCGCCGTAGACACACTCGGCAACCTCAGTGAGCCGTACCCAGCGTACGCCCCTGAAGCTGTGTTTACCGTCTCTGGGCCAGACACGGGAATAATTGACACCACCTACCTCTTCACCGCCAGCACCAACCTTGCTGCTACGACTACCTTCACCTACGTCTGGCAGACCGATAGCTCAGCTTACACGCCTACCGTCGTTCACAGTCATACCAGTGCTTTAGACATTGCTGCCTTCTCTTGGTTATTGCCTGGTCTTAAGACCGTCAGTGTCAATGTCAGCACGGAAAGCGAAACCTATACTGTCACCAGCAACATCGTCATCACCTCAACCGTGTGCCCAGCGCCCGTCACGAACGCGAGCATTGTTGGCCCTACTGACATCACTAGCTCCCTTTACATCGGCGAACTCTACACCTTTCACTCCATCATCACCCCCACCGACGCCACCCCGCCCATCACCTACACCTGGACACCGACGCCGACCAATGGACAGGGACCCATCGCGCTTTACCGTTGGGACACACCGGGAACTTACCCCATCATGCTGACCGTGGAGAATTGTGGAGGAGGGATCACAACAAGACTCGATATTACTGTTTACCGGCAAGGAGCAAACTATATCTACTTGCCATTAGTATTACGGAACGCTCCCTGAGTCTGAATTGGTTCTATAGCTCAACAAATCCGGCGCGATAGTTTCGCGCCGGATTTGGTTTTGTAGGAACGATAATACACATTATAATGACTGTGCAGCACCCTAACAAGCGTAGTCCGCAGGCTCGCCAACCCTGCCACCTCAGCGCGCATGGTACGTTTTTGAGCAAACGCGCCCCAGCGCGCATGGATGTGTAATATGGGTATACCATGCGCTCTAACCTACTCCTGGTTAGAGCGCACGGTTCACATCCGTGAGGTCAAGAGTTCGAGTCTCTTCTCGCCCATTTTCCCGCCCCCGGTGGGCGCACGGATACACAAATCCTCTATCCGTGAGGCCTCCGGTAGGGAAAACGTCGGGGTCAGTGACCCAACCTCTGGGCGCACAGTTGTGACTTCTCCGGTTCAAAAAAACGCGCACGGATTTTATCCATTCTAACCGTAGCGTTATCTATTCTAGCCATCAGGAACTGGAGGTTGCACGGATGAAGCAAGAAGTCACATTGTCACAGGCCATTCAGGGCTACATGTTGAATATGGATGCCCGTCGGTTGAGTCCGCATACCATCGCGGACTACACCAACACTTTCCGCAAGTTCAGCGACTTTATCGGCCCGGATTTCCCCATTGCGGCGATCACGATCGAACACGTTGAGGCGTTCCTCGCGCTGCAAGAAGTCTCACAGAAAACCCTCTTGAACTATCACACGGGCCTGTCCGCGCTGTGGACGTGGGCGCTGAAACAGGCGCCGCCCCTGGTAACGCGGCACATTCTCCGGGATCTTCAACGCCCCAAGCCGGAAAAGAAGGCGATTGTGCCGTTCACCGAAGCCGAAGTGCGGGCGATGATGGAGGTCCTGGATAAATCGCGGGCGTATAGCCGGCCGGGCAAGCAGGAATGTCGGAACACGCTGCCCAACGGGGTACGCAATCGGATAGTGATCCTGCTGCTGTTGGACACGGGGATCCGCGCCGACGAATTGTGCCAGCTCAAGATTCGGGATGTGGATATGACGAACAAGCGCATCACGGTGATGGGCAAGGGCAAGAAGGAGCGCGCGGTTCCGCTGGATGCGCGGACGGCGCAGGCGGTGTGGCGGTATCTGGCGACGCGCCCGGATGCCCGCCCGGATGACCCGCTGGTCGTCACCCAGACCGACAGTTGCGTGGATCGCCATCGCTTGCGGCGGCTGTTGGAAAACATTGGAGAACGGGCGGAGGTGTCGAACGTCCATCCTCACCGCTTTCGCCACACGTTTGCCATCAACTACTTGCGGAATGGCGGCGACATCCTGACCCTCCAGCGGATTCTGGGGCACGCGACGGTGCAGATGGTGAACACCTATCTGGCGTTGGCGCAGGTGGATGTGGATACCGCGCACCGGCGGGCTTCGCCGGTGGGGAACTGGCGGTTATAGGGCCTGGCGCGGTGTGGTAGAGAGATGAAGCCCCTATACAGTGCAACGTGTTTATGTGGACACGAGTTTGCCTTTGAGCGCGAGACGGAGGCCGGCGTGATCGTGTGGGTGCAATGCCCGGCCTGTCGCTTCATCTTCGAGGCGCGAATGCCAGGAACCTTCACTGGCCGCCGGACGCGGACATCCACACAGCGCATTCAGGATGCGATTTTTGAAGCCTTTCAGATCAACCATCCCCCGATGACCGTGCGCCAGCTCTATTACGCCGTGGCAGTGCGCGAGGTGGTGCCCAAGACGCAGGCCGGGTATCGCCAGGTCTGCTATCAACTGGTGACGCTGCGCGAACGCGGCATTCTGCCCTACGGGTGGATCGCCGACAACACCCGCTGGCAAATCAAGCCGACCACCTACACCGGCTTGCCCTCAGCGCTGGAAACCTGGCACGACGCCTATCGCCGGGATTTGTGGGCGCGGCAAGCAGCCCACGTCGAAATCTGGGTGGAGAAGGACGCACTGGCGGGCGTGATCGCGCCGATCACGCGCCAGTACGCCGTGCCCCTGTACGTGGCGCGCGGCTATTCCTCCAAGACCTTCGCGTACGATGCCGCCGAAGAGATCGCACAGATCGCCAAGCCCACCTATATCTATCATTTTGGCGACTTCGATCCTTCCGGCGTCAATGCCGGCGAAGCGTTGCAGGATGAATTGGCGAAGCACGGCGCCCACGTCCAGTTTGCCCGGATGGCGGTGACGTTGGCGCAGATCGAGGCGTATACTCTGCCCACGCTGCCGGTGAACCGGCGCGATCCGCGCGCGAAAACCTGGAAGCATCCCTTCGTGTGCGAGTTGGATGCCTTGCCGGCGACGGAGTTGCGCGCATTGGTGGAGCAGTGCATCACGCAGCACATTGACGCGGCAGCCTGGAATGCCGAGCAACAGGCGGAGCAGTTGGAGAAGGCGACGCTGGCAGACATCCAGGCTTATTTTGTACAGGAACAAAATTACGGGTAGGAATGAGACGTGGAGCGTGAAACGTGAGGCTGGCGCCGTCCAATCATCACGTTTCGCGCTTCGCTGTTTGTTACACACGATTGTCACGACTATGCAAGGCTTCCCTGCCATTTGACCTTTCTGCAACTTGCTCCTATAGTATGGGCAGTAATTAGCAATCAAAGAAACTGGCAAGGAAGCGCTATGACCCCCACCACCATCGGCAAATACGAAATTCTGGAAGAACTCGGCCGCGGCGGCTTCGCCGTGGTGTACCGGGCGCGCGATACCGCTCTGGATCGCGTGGTGGCCCTCAAGGTGCTGCACGCCCATTGGGCCACCGAGCCGCAATTTGCGACCCGCTTCCGCCAGGAGGCGCGCGCGGCGGCGGGCCTGCGGCACCCCAACATCGTCCCGGTGTACGACACGGGCGAGGCGGACGGGCAGCTCTACATCGCAATGGCCTACCTGCCCGGCCGCACGCTGCACGACCGGCTGGAAGCGAACGGCCCGCTGACGCTGGAGCAGGCGCTCCCCATCCTGGAGCAACTGGCCGAGGCGCTGGACTACGCGCACGGGCAGGGCGTCGTCCACCGGGACGTCAAACCCCTCAACGTGATGGTGGAGGAGACCGCGCGCGGCCCCGTCGCCACGCTGATGGACTTCGGGCTGGTCAAGGCGTTGGAGAGCAGCACGGCGCTCACCTCGCAGGGCACGTTGCTGGGATCGCCGGAGTATATGGCGCCGGAGCAGGCCGACCCGAACCGGCACGCCGAGATTGGCCCGGCGACCGACCGCTACGCGCTGGGCGTCCTGGCCTACCGGATGCTGGCCGGGCGCGTGCCGTTCCCCGGCAACACCCCCGGCACGCTCAACGCGCACCTGAACCTGGACGTGCCCGACCCCCGGCGCTTTGTGCAGGATTTGCCGCAGGCCGTCATTGACGCGCTGCTGACGATGCTGGCAAAGGCCCCCGCCGCCCGCTCCCCGACGGCTTGCGCGTTTGTGACGCGGCTGCGGGAAGCGCAGGAGGCCGAGCAGCAGCGCCGGACGCGGGAGACGCGCCTGGCGGCGTTATATCAACAATTCCAGGCCGCCATCCAACAGAAAGCCTGGGCGGAGGCCGTGCAGTGTGGACAACAAATCCAGGCCATAGACCCGTCCTACGGCGACCTGGCGCATTTGCTGCCGATGGCGCAAATGAAGCAGCAGGCAGCCGCCGCGGCCCAGGCCGCCGCCCGCGCGCAGCAGGCGCGGGACGCGCAACTAACGCCCCTGCGCGTGCAGTTGGAAACCGCCGTTGCCCAACAGGATTGGCCGGAAGTGTTGCAAGTGGGCGGACAAATCCAGGCCCTTCAGCCGGATGACGCCGAGGCCATCCAATGGATTGCCCACGCGCGCGACCAATTGCGCCGCTCCGCGTCCCGCGCATCCACTGTCAAGCCGGTGTTCACAACGCCCCGCCCTCTGCCCACCTGGTTGAAACCAGTGGGAATCGGGCTGGCTGCGGTAATTCTGTTGGGGATATGCTTGGGGACGCTGGGGCCGGTGATATGGGATGCGCTTGCCACGCCGTCCACGCGTCGCCCTGCGACCTCTACACCCACGCCAGTGTTGACACCAACACCGGTTTGTGATAGCCAGGGCTGCATCGGCGATACCATGACCCGCTCTCAAGATGGTATGGTGATGGTTTATGTGCCCGGCGGCACGTTCCAGATGGGCAGCACGGATGCTGAGGTCACCGCGGCGTTGGACTTTTGCAATCAAACACGTGGAAATTGCGAGCGTAGTTGGTTCGAAGATGAACAGCCGGTACATACTGTGACGTTGGATGGCTTTTGGCTGGATCAGACGGAAGTAATCAATGAGCAATATGCTCAATGTGTAGCCAGCGGTGTGTGTAAGGCATCCACTTATGCCGACAATGCCAACTATAACGGAAACCGGCAGCCCGTGGTGGGCGTGGACTGGCACAATGCGACCGCGTATTGTCAGTGGGCCGGAGCGCAATTACCTACCGAAGCGCAGCGGGAATACGCCGCGCGGGGGACGGAAGGGCGCGTGTATCCCTGGGGCAATGATTTCGATGGGACCAAATTGAACTACTGTGATAAGAACTGTACGTATGATTGGGCTGACAAAGCCGTGGACGATGGGTATCAATTGACTGCGCCGGTAGGCAGCTTCCCGGCAGACAAAAGCTGGGCCGGCGCGCTGGATCTGGCCGGCAACGTCTGTGAATGGACGGCGGATCGGTATGGCGCGTACTCTTCAGGGTCACAGGCAAACCCGGAAGGCCCGGCGACCGGCGACACTCGGGTGGTGCGTGGGGGTTCCTGGGGCGACGACGCTACGGTCGTACGCTCGACGGACCGGTTCGGGAGCACGCCAACGAGCATGGTCGGTGTCGTGGGATTTCGGTGTGTAGTAGTGCGCGCCCAGGGTCAATAACCATTGTCCCCCTGTCCATTGATCCTCTGTCCCTTACGAAAGGTAACCGCTTTATGACCCAACCGATTGGCAACTACGAACTCCTCTCAGAACTGGGCCGCGGCGGCTTTGCCACCGTGTACCAGGCCCGCGATACGCGCCTGGGGCGCGTCGTCGCGCTCAAGGTACTGCATCCCGGCTACGGTGAAAAATCGGAGGTGACGCAGCGCTTCCTCAACGAGGCGCGGCAGGTCGCGCAACTGCAACACCCCAACATCGTCCCAGTCTTTGACGTGGGCGAAGCCGACGGCCAACTCTACCTGGCGATGGCCTACCTGCCCGGCGGTAGCCTACTGCAACGGCTCTCCGGCGCGCCCCTGCCGGTGGAAATGGCCCTGACCATCGTGGAGCAGGTGGCCGCCGCGCTCACCTACGCGCACAAGAAGCGCCTGATCCACCGCGACGTGAAACCGGCCAACATCCTGTTCGACGAAGAAAACCGTGCCCTGCTGGTGGACTTCGGGCTGGTCAAATCGCTGGTGGAAAGCGGGCTGACGGTGGACGGCACTCGCCTGGGCACGCCGGCCTATATGGCCCCGGAGCAGAGCGGAGAAGGCGGCGAACTCGGCCCGGCGACGGATACCTACGCGCTGGGCGTGGTGGTCTACGAAATGCTCACCGGGCGCGTGCCCTTCGACGCCGATACCCCGCTGGCCGTGCTGCACATGCACGTCCACACCCCACCGCCCGATCCACGCAGCCTCAATCCCAACCTGGAAGATGGGCTGGCCGAAGTGGTCTTGCGCGCCCTGGCGAAAGACCCCGCGGCGCGCTACGTCCCGCCCACGGCCCTGGCCCACGCTCTCAAAAAAGCCTGGACTGCCGGCCAGCGCGCCGCGCAGACGCAGACGGCCCTGGGGGAACTATACGCGCAGGCGCAGGCCGCATTGCAGGCCGGAAAGTGGGGGCAGGTGGTCAACCTGTGCGTGGAAATGCGCAACCTCGACCCCGACTACCGGGACGTGGGAACGCTGCTGACCCTGGCTGCCAGCCGGTTGGCCGAAGAAGAAGAACACCGCCGGCAGCAGCGCGAATTGGACGCGCAACTCCAAACGGGCCGCGCGCTGTTGGTAGAAGGTAACTACGCCGACGCTATCGCCGCATTGGAGAAATTGCCCGCCGAGTATGCCGATGTGGCCGACCAACTGGTCTGCGCCCGCGCCGGGCAGCACAAAGCCACCCTCTATACCGCCGCCCAAACCAAACTGGCGGACGCCGCCTACGCGAACGCCTGCGCCGACCTGCTGGCCCTCCTGGAACAAGACGCCGCCTATCCCGCCGCCGCAGACTGTCTGCGCGCGGCGACGGCGGGGGTGCTGGAACATCTGACCGCTGTAGAAACCGAGTTGGCGACGGCGCGCGAAGCCTTGGGACACAGCCAGGGGGCAGTTCAGGACTTGCGCGCCCGCGTGGCCGAACTGGAAGCGCAGCTTAAAGAGACCGCCGCCGTGTACAAACGCCTGGAAAAGGCGACGCGCGACCTGGAACGCGCGCGGGACGCCGCTCAACAGCAAGTGAGTGATCTGGAAACTCAGACGCAGGAAACTCAAAGCGACTATCAGGCCATGCAATTGCAAGTCACCGCGTATGATCAACTGCTGCTGGCATTGGAAGAGCACACGCCGGAAACGGCGCTGGCGCTGGCGACGCAGTTGGCCGCGCCGGACTTGCCTGGTGTGACGCGGGTATTGGCGCGCTTGCAGCCGCCGCCCGTCGTGCGGCCGGTACAGCCTGCTCCCACAGGCGATACCTGGGTCAGCCCCACCGACGGCAAAGCGATGGTGCGCATCCCGGCCGGCGAGTTCCTGTATGGCGACAACAAAGAAAAGCGCACCCTGCCGGAGTTCTGGATAGACAAAACGCCGGTGACGAATGCCGAGTACGCACAGTTCGTCCAGGCAACTGACCATCAGCCGCCGCAGCATTGGAAAGGGAAAACCCCGCCAAAAGAAATCGTTGACCATCCGGTAACGTATGTTTCCTGGCACGACGCCGTCGCCTACACAGAATGGGCCGGAAAGCGGCTGCCCACCGAAGAGGAGTGGGAGAAAGCCGCGCGGGGGACGGATGGCCGCGGCTACCCGTGGGGCAATCAAGACCCCACCCATGAGCTATGCAATTTTGATCGAAATGAGAAAGGCACGACGCCGGTTGGCCGGTATTCCCCGCAAGGCGACAGCCCTTACGGCTGTGTGGATATGGCCGGGAACGTCTGGCAGTGGACCGCCAGCGACTACGACAAAAGTAAAAAAGTGGTGTGTGGCGGTTCCTGGCTCAGCGGCGCCTCGGACGTACGCTCCTCGTCCCGGGACGGGAACACGCCAGCGCGCGCGAGCACTTACGGTGGCTTTCGGTGTGCGGTAGTCCGCGCCCAGGGTTAAAAATCAGAGAACACGGATAAGAGAAATACACGATGGTTTGTCATTCAACTTATTTTCCCGATATGCGCGGGCGTTCTTATCGTGTATTTCTGCCATCCGTGGTTATCCGGCGCAGTGTTTTATGAAATGGGCAACCATCTGGAGCCAGGGAGAGAACACACATAAGAGAAATGCCCGATAACGTGGCGGTTATCGGAGATTTTCGCCGGGAATGGCGCGAAGCCCAAAAACTCTCAGGGGTGCAGATTGGGGTTATCCGTTGCCAGCCCTTCCGCCTCGGCCACCTGGTTCAGGCGGTCATCGGCGGAGATAAAGACCAGCGGCGGCAAGTTGCGGGCAAGCAGCGCGCGGTTGGCAAACAGCGCCGAGGCTAACTGCACCGCGTCGTAAGCGCGCAAGGGATGGCGGTCTAACAATGACTGCGCCAGGTGAATCACGTCCAGATGCAATTCCACAAAGTCATAATCACCCGCGCTGTGGGCCTGGAACGCCGCGCGCGCCACGTCGCATTGGGCGGCTGGCACCGTGCCTTCGCGCTGGCGGCGCGCGATGGCGCTGTGAAATTCGACCATCGTGATGCGCGCCGTCAGCCACACGCGGCCGGTGTCGGGGGCCAGCAACGCGCGCACCCACGCGCTGCCGGTTTCCTGGATGTAGCGTTTGATGAGCGCGCTGGCATCCCAATAGGTCGTCGTCACGTCACCGCCCTTCACGCTCGGCCAGGATGACGGTGGAGAGCGGCCCCGCCGCGCCGAGAGCCTGGGCCGCCGTTTCCAGCTCGGCGTCCGGCACCGGCGCGGGCACGTCTACAGAGACGTGGGGCTGGATCACCCCGGCGTCCAGTAAAGCCTGCCGGACTTGTTGGCGCTCATCCGCGCCGCCGTCATAGCGGGCGACAATGCGCAAGTCCACCCGTGTGCGTTCCGGCAGGGTAAGCCGCCGGATGGGGCGCAACAGCCCTTTTTCATAAATGGCCGTGATCATTTCGCTCATAGTGTGCTCCTTGCTTACTTCGATGGTAACATAGGGAAAGCAAATGTCAACGGC
>DAOUGD010000089.1:0-3242 GCA_034429475.1 Anaerolineae bacterium | reverse complement strand
GCGGCCCCGCTTATGCGGGGCCGCGCGTTTTTCCCTTTTGCGTCTTGGCGCCTTCGCGTGAACCTAAATGCGAGCCTCAACCACCGTGCTGGTCGGCCCGGCAATCGGCAGGGTGAACGAGAATTTGCTGCCTTTACCTAACTCACTTTCCACCCAAATTTTGCCGCCGTGGGCCTCCACCACCATCTTGCAGAACGTTAAGCCCAGGCCTGTGCCACGTTTCTTGCTGCCCTGAACCTGCGTGAATTTTTCAAAGATGCGCTGTTGATAATCGGGCGGAATACCAGCGCCAGTGTCAATCACACTGACCGTGACGGTATCCGCTGCGGCGTTGATTTCTAACGTTGTGGTGATGACGCCGCCTTCCGGGGTGTGTTTGAAAGCGTTGGTCAGCAGATTGGCGATAACGCGCCCAATGAGCTGCCCGTCGCAGTTTACCAATATCTCGGTGGAACTAAGCCCGACCTCCAGCCGTTGCCCTTCCAGTTCGGCGGCGGCCTGCATCGCCTCGGTGTTTTGGATGATCAGGTCGGCGATGTTGGTGGCTGCCAGGCTTAGCTCAAATTTGCCCGCTTCCATCTTGTTGATGTCCAGAATCTCATTGACCAGGCGCAACAGAATCTTGTTGCTGTGACGAGCATTTTGCAACAATCGCTTTTCGTCATCGGTCATTTTGTCAGAAAGGGCCATCAACAACACATCCAGCCCGCCCATCAGCGCGGTGATGGGATTGCGCAGGTCGTGGACGACCATGTGGGTCAAGTTGTCGCGCACCCGTTCCGATTCGCGCAGGTTGAGATTGGTGCGTTGCAGGCGTTCTGCCAGGCTGCCGGTCAACTGAGACATCATCAGGGTGGGGACGGAAACTGTGATCCAATTGATGAGCAACAGGTATCCGCGATTCTCCGCTTTGAAATCAATGTGCCAAATGTCGGTGATCGGTGAAATGCCGTTATACTCGATCAGGAGCATGGCCGCGTAACAAATCACACTGAAAACGGCGATGATGCCGGCGCCGCGTTTCCCCATCAAGAACGAGGTCGCGCCGACGATGAGGAGGTAGACAGCGGGCATCGGCGTCACCGGCCCACCGGTGAAGTGAATGGTCAGGGTAATGATGAGCGTGTAGGCGATCATCGTCCCCCAGGAGATGGCGCGGACCGGCCAGTCGGCGCGCAGCCCAACCATGCCCACCACGGAAACCAGCAGTGAAATTCCTGCGATGAGCGAGAGTTCCAAAGGGGGGATGTTTAAAGCAATCAGGCGCGGATCGGAGGCTAAAATCATAGCGCCCAGAGCCAGGGTGACGCCACCGCCGACCCACAGGGCATTGCGTAGATCGCGCGCCTCTTCTGTATCATGGGCGGCTGAAGCCGCGGAGGTGGGTTTTTCTCCCATAGTTTGACCTTTCCGAATGATCTAATTTGAAATCAGGGGGACTAAGATCAGTGTAGTCTATTTCAAACGTATGTCAAATAAGATCATGCTTTCTTTTGTTTGTTATTTTGCACCTGTTGCATAGCGCGCTGGAGTTGCCATAGAATGAACCGCATCCGCTGGATCACGGCAGTGCTGATGTTCCATAGTAACTGCGTTCCCAGTACCGCATCGTCTTCACAGAGCGCGAGGATTTGGTCGCGGGGGAAAGCCAGGATGGTTGCGCCTTCTTCCCCGGCGATCAGGTCGGCGCTGCGCGCGCCTTCGTCGAACATGGCGATCTCCCCGGTCATCTGCCCCGGCTTCAGGTCGGCGACGTGGATTTTGTTGTCGGCAATTTCCCCACGCGCGGTTTTTGTCAAGCCGTCGGGATCGTTCCACACTTCTACGCTGCCCGTGTGGATGACGTAGAATTCACTGCCCAGATCATCAATTTTGACAATGTATTCGCCGGGCTTGTAACTGCGCGGTTGGCACTGCGCCGCCACCCGGATGCGTTGCGCCATGTTCAGGTTGTTCCCGATGTCCGAGTGCGCCAGGAATTGCGCGATTTCGTTGATTTGCATCAGCTCTTCGTCCCCGACCGCCACGTGGAGCTTGTCGCTGGAAAGCGGCAGTCCCAAGTAGGCCGCGACCAACCGGCGCGTGGTGTCGGGTGCCTCAAATTGCGGCCAGTGTCCGGCGTTGGGGATGATGCGCAGATCCGCATCCGGCCATTCCGCAGCGACCATCCCGGCGTCGCGCAGCGGCACCGTGTTGTCTTCCGCGCCCCAGAGGACCAGTGCCGGCGTCTCCACTTTTGAGAGCTGCCCGCTCAGATCGTTGTCGCGCATGGCGAAGAAGCATTGTGCGCGCGTCCGCGCCTGACCGGGCCGCCGGGTGTCGGAGCGGATACGCTTGTAGTCGGCTTCGGTGATGCCGGTGCGCTCGGCAAAGGAGGCCGGGCGCATGATACGGTCGGTCATGCCCATCATCGCCCGCTCCCCCGTGGTGATGACCCAGCCGAGCGGGCCGAAGCGTTCCAGCATAAAGATGGGGGTCACAACGGTGTTGATGTAGCTGCTCAATTTGCCGCTGAGGGTGGGGTTGAGCAGCACCATGCGCTCCACCAGCACCGGATGGCGCAGAGAGAGCGTCACACTGGTCATCCCGCCCATTGAGTGGCCGACCAGCACCACTGGCCCATCGCTGACCTGGGCGATGAACTCGGCCAGCAGGTCGGCATAACCGGGGATGGTGATGCGTTCTTCCGGCGGCGGCGATTGCCCGTAGCCGGGTAAATCCACGGCCAAACAGCGAAACCGTTGACTAAGTAGGCCCAGCAGGGGGGAGAGGGCATACCACGAACTGGACCATCCGTGGAGCAGGACGGCTACCTGGCGTTGAGGCGAGCCTTCCTCAACGACGTGAAGTTCCTGACCGTTTATCTTGTAGACTGCCATAGCTTCCTCACCATTGTAGGGATTGTTTGTGAATAGGGGCGCATATTTGTGAACAAATCAGAACTGCGGAAAGTACTGTTCCTTTTTGTTGTATTATCCACTATAATTTGCCTTAATCTTATCTTGTTTCGCCAAGATTTACATTACAGGCCGGTTACGGTTTCGTAGGAATAGATAACAGTCTTACCCGATGATTGATTTTACCTTAATTTAACCACAAAATTGGCAACAATGCAAAGTCACTTTGACATCGGGTGCGTTTCACAAAATGGGCAAATTGCCTCCCCTATCGGAAAACGGCTAAAGCCATCATTTGAGAGTGATTTTTCGTCGCCGCGTGCAACGCGGCGACGAAAAATCCAC
>DAOUGD010000088.1:0-21412 GCA_034429475.1 Anaerolineae bacterium | reverse complement strand
TGCCGGAACGCGGTCTATCGTACAGCGCAGCGATACCCTCCTCTGCATATCTTGCTGCCCATCCCGATAGGGTAGGAATGGTGACGTTTAGTGTTTCCGCCACGGCGGTATACGTTTTCCCGCGCCCCAGCTCCAAGAGCGCGAGCGCCCGCCGGTAGACTTTGACGCTCAATTCGCCTGTGCGGGTTAAGGTTTCCAGATATTTTTGATCTTCTTCACTGAGTTGTACGTGTTGTTTGTTCATCCGGTCATGGTTACACATTTGACCGGTTTGTCAAAAAATTCGAGTTTCTTTTTTTACGATGTACTAGTAATCGGTTTCATTTTTGATAATTTTAGGTTTCATTAGATAGTCTCCGCATCAATCTGGTTATACTCGGCGTGGGCGCCAACGAAGCGGATGTAGACGACGCCGGTAGGGAGTTATCCTAAGCGACTATCACTCCAATCCAGGGTCGGCGGCAGAGGATGCGGCACAAAAGCCCAGTACTCAATGTATTCGCCGCGATAGGGGGCGCGGGCAGCCGACGGTAGGGCGTAGTAGGCGACCTGTTCATTGCCTGCCTCACAAATCATACTTTCCGCCCTCTTGCGCCAGCCACTGCCGCCGTTCTTCATAGTCCGGCAGGACTCGTTCCAGACGCTCCCAGAAGGCGGGGGTGTGATACCGCTCGCGCAAGTGTACCAACTCGTGCGCTACGAGATACTCGCTCATCCGGTGGGGCAACAGCGCCACCCGCCAGTGGAAGTAGAGATGCCCGCGCCGGTTGGCAGAGGCCCAACGATACCCCAGGTCTTGGATGTGTACCTCGCGTGGGGTTGTGCCGATACGTTCGGTTAGACTTCCCAGATGCTCGTTCAGGATGGGAGGAAGATGCCGCGTGTACCACTGGATGAAATGTTCCCGCGCCTGGGGCAAAGCGTCTTGCCGTAAGGTGAAGCGTCCCTGATACAATCGTAGGGGCGGTTTCTGCTCCGTTGCAGCCGCGATCTTCAGCCGGTAGCTGTGCCCCTGGTAGTAGAAACCCTCACCATTGGCGTATTGCCGGGGATCGTGCAGGCGCGCTTGCTGATCCTTTTCGATGAGTTTGGTATAGAGCCATTCGCTGCGCTCTTCGACGAAGTCTTCTAGCGTCGCCTGGGGCACGTTGGGTGGCGTTGCCAGAATCAGGCTGCCGTCACGCTCGACGATCAGTTCAAGCGTGCTCCGGCGCGCACTTTCGCGGATCTCCACGGTCAGGTCTTCAAAAGTCAAAGTGGCGGACATCACAATTCCGGCGACACCAGCAACAGGTGGTTGGCTTTGGCCGTTTGCACCATTTGGTCGGCCAGCGCCTTGACCTGGTCGAAGGGCACCAGGTCGTGATCGTCCAGGTATTGGCCGATACGGCTGCCCAGCTCGACTTGTGTGGCGCGATTGCGCCAGAAATCCACGCGCTGTATTTCGGGCCGGATCAAGTCATTGACCAGTTCTACTGTAGCGCGGGCCAGTCGCTCGTGATCTTGCGCCGGGGATGCCTCCCGCAGGAGCCGCAGGAAGGGCTGCATCCGCCGCTCCTCGCGGCTGACTTCGGCCTGGGTCGCGGCGTGATGGCGCAGCAAGTCCTTCAGGGCCTCGACTTGGGCCTGCCAGTTGTCGGCAAACCGTTGAAGGATGTCTTCCAGGCGCTCGCTCAGTTTGCGATAGTAAACCGGGTCTTCCTGGTAGCGCTGGCGGATGTGGTGCCGGGCGGCGAACTCCATCTCGGCAGCCTGGGCGCGGGGGGAAGGGAGTGCGCCCACATGCCTTTCAAACTCAGCGGCCAGGATGTCCAGCGGGGGGATGGTGGGATCAATGCCCTGCCCGATGACGTGTTCGTCAATCAATTGGCGGACTTTGGCCTCCGCCCCGGCGATAGCGAGTTGTTCGTCGCGGTAACGATTGCGCGCCAGCGTGCGGATGAGGCTCAATTGCCGCGCGTCGTCCACGTAGGGCAACGCCTGGGGACGCGGCAACACGGTATCGAGCGTTTGCAGGAAGTCGCCCAGCGCAACGGTGAACTGCGCCCGCAACCGGGCATCCCGCAGCAGGTGGACGCAGGCGTCGGTATCGTAGATGTCCTGACCGGCGAACAGGCCCATCACGCGCCGGTGGCGCGCCTCGAGTTTGGGCAATTGCTCCAGGATGGAACGGAACGCACCCTGCCGCTCGCCCACGGTGTACACGTCCAACGCCTCTTTGACGTAACGCGCCAGGCCGAAGTAGTCCACCACCAGTCCGGCCTCTTTGTGGGTATAGGTGCGATTGACGCGGGCGATGGCTTGCAGTAGTTCGTAGCCCTGCATGGGTCGGTCAATGTAGAGGGCTTGTTCAACGGGCGCATCAAAGCCGGTCAGCAGCATATTCTGGACCACCAGGATAGCCGTGAACCCTTCGATCCGGTCAAGGGCGAAGGGTTTCTTGAAATCCTCGACATCCAACTCTTGTTGATGCGCCGAAGTCCAGCGTTTGGTGATGGGTTTGTCGTTGTGGCCCCCTGAAACGACGGCCACGAAGCGCAGCCGGCGCACCCGTTCCAGGTGCGGCAGGGCCGGCGCGAGGGTGGACGCCTGCCGCACTTCGACCGGCGCAGCCGCCAACGCCTCCAGTTCGGTCACGAGGTCGGGCAGCGCGCCTTCCAGAGCGGCTTGATAGCGCGCGGCGGCCAGGCGGCTCACGCCCGTGACCTGCGCCTTGAACCCATTCGGCATCACGGTGGTGACGTAGTGACGCAGCATATCCCGCGCTTTAGCCTCAATCAGTTTCTCGGCTTCCAGCACGTCGCCGGTGGTGGCGTAGGCGCGCTTGATGACCTCGCGTTCCTCCTCGGTGTATTCCCAGAAGGTCTCCTGAAACGCCGCATCCAGGCGCTCGCGTTGCGCCACGTCCCCCAACATCTTGCGCCCTTCGTAGAGGATGGGCACGGTCGCGCCGTCGTCCTGGGATTCGCGCAGGGTGTAAGTGTCAATGAACGGGCCGAAGATTTCGTGCGTGGGCTTTTTATCTGCCTCGAAGATGGGTGTGCCGGTGAAGCCGATCATGGCGCAGTTGGGCAGCGCCTCTTCCAGGTTGGCGTGGAGGGTGTTGGTGTGCGAGCGGTGCGCCTCATCCACCAGGAGCAAGATTTCCTCGGAAGGGTTCAGGACGTCCCACTTGGTGGCATTTGTTGGGGTGTGCCGGCGCTGAGTGTGATCCTGCGCCTTCTGGATCATCCCAAAGACTAGGCCCGCGCCTGGTTCGCGGAGCAGGTCCTTGAGCTTGTTCACGCTTTTCGCGCGTTGGAGCGGTTCGCCAATGAGGACGGCGGTATCGGCGAGTTGTTTTTCCAGCTTGGTGCGGTCGGTGACAACGACGATCTTGAAACGGCGCAGCACCGGCAGTGTGCGCAGCTTGCGCACCAGGAAGACCATACTGAGGCTTTTGCCGGAGCCTTGGGTGTGCCAGATAATGCCGCCGCGCTGATCAAATTCGCCGTGCTGGGCTTTGGTCTCGCCGGTTTGCAGGCGGGCGACGGCTTTGGTGACGGCGCGCACCTGTTGGTAACGCGGCACAATCTTGACCTCGCGCCCGTCTACTTCGGTGAAGAGGGTGAAGCAACGCACGATGTCGAGCAGCAGCGCCGGGCGCAGCACGCCGGCGACGAGAAGGTGTTGGCTCTTGAGCGCGTCTCCCGCCAGCCCAAGCTCCTGCGCGATCTGCGCGGGCGTGGCGGGATGCGGGTCTTTCCATTCCAGGTAATGGCGATACTGCGCGCCGACCGTACCTAGTCGGGCGGTCTCCATACAGGCCGCGATGGTCAGTTGGGTGTAGTGAAAAAGCTGTTCTGCGCCTTCCGGCTCCGGCACATCCTCCCGTTGGTTGGAGTAGCGCAGCAGTTGCGTGATGGCCTCAGTCAGCGGGTTTTCCAGGTTGGGAGACTTGGCCTCAATCACCACGAGGGGGATGCCGTTGACGAAGAGCACGATGTCGGGAATGATGGAGCCGCGCTGATCCGTCCCCCACTGCGGCCAGACGCGGAACTGGTTGATCGCCAGGAAGTCGTTGCGCTCTGGGTACTCGAAGTCAATGTACTGCACGGTGCGCAGTTCGCCGCCTGCCCTGAATGTCTCGTTGTGAAGGGTCGGCCCTGCGAGCACCGCGCCTTTGAGCAGCAAATGCGTGGCGGCTTTGTTGTTGGGGATGAGGCCGTGCTGCCCCAGGCGTTCGAGAATACCGACTGCCTGGTCGAGATGGGATTCCTCCATCCAGGGCTGGTCGCTCTGATCCAGGTTGATGCGGCGCAAAGCGTCCCGCAGGCGGCTTTTGAGCAGCACGTCCTTGAAATTCTCACGTTCGGTGAGGTAGGGGACGTCGGTGTCGCCTTCGAGGGTGGCCCAGCCGAGGGCTTGAAGTTGCTGGATGAAAGGTAGCTCAACTTGGGTGTATTCTTTATTCATTAGCCTCCCTGTTCACAATGAGCAGCAACGCGTTGTATGCCCCTTGGGGATAGTTACAGTAATGGTTATCTATCAATTCAGAGATTGTTGATTTGAAAGTATTGCGGGAGTATTTCTTCTCTAAGGTAAATCCTGAGTTTGTCAGCGGCTATAGCTATCCCTGTGAGCGATTGACGCATCTCTTCTAAGTAGCGCTTCTGTGCTTCGGGATTTTTTGCCAACTGATCAATAAAGTAATGTGTATCAGGATCAGTTGTTTTGAGCAGCTTCTGTACACTTTCCAACGCATCTTCGATTCTCATAAATTGCGCAATTGTTGGAGAATCAGGCAACTGTATGATTCGATCCAAACACTGACTAACGTGCTCTCTAAGTTTTAGCAATGTTAATTGAAGCGTTATAAATGAGTCTGAATCGCCTTCTGTGAGATATAGTTCAAAAAGTTTGATTAAATTAGGGGCGATTTCGTAATTTGATACTTTGCTAATAAGAGGTGCTACTACATCTCCGATAGTGTTCTGTCGGAACTCGTAGTCCTGACCATAGGCGGCAGGAGAAATCAGGTTTCCCAAAATCTCTTCCGTGATTTGCAGTACTTTTCTGTAAAGCAACCCTTCGGTGTCGGATCGGCGTTTATCTTCTCGTCTTTTAAGATAACGGTCTAGTGTGAATGCAGTTAAGATTGCACCAAATGTCTCGGCGAACAAAGAGGTCAAAGCCTCATTTAATTTCGTGTCGGTATCGCCAGTACGTAAGTATAAAAACAAAGCCGCGACCAATCCTAGAATTACGAGTGTCCATATTACCCACTGTTTTGAGGATTCCTTCTTTTTCATAGTGTATGCTCCATCAAGCTACATGATCTTGAAAGATTGTCTGTACCATCCCATAAGCCCAGATTGACCATGTACTTCAACTACTGTCTCGAGCAGTTTTCTCGACGTCAGAAAGCTGTCTGCGAGATTCAAGGAGCGAGAATCTTTTGCGAATGATTGCGGCCCCTATTTCTGGCGGTACAGGCAACTTGTGCTCTGAGTAAGACCGGGTAATCTCTTCCAATTCTTCAAGTTCGTTAATGATTGTGGTAGTTCGATTTTGAATCTGAGGGAGCAAGTTGGCCCATGGATGTTTCCACTTTTTGGATATTGACTTTAACATCCAATATTCTTTTAGTGCCAGAGATCCGATAACGCTAAATAACAACATGGTGATAGCCATAATTTTTGTTATATATTCAGATAATGGAGAATCAGATGGTGACGAGGGAGTGGTTACCGTAGCAGATGGTGCAGGGCTTGGTGTTGATGTTGAAATGGGCGTGTTAGTCGGTGGCAACGTTTCGGATGCTACAATAACCGGTGTATCAGTTGGCGTTACCATCACTTTGGTGGGTGCAAGAGATGGTGTGTCCGTGGGCCCGGTGGTTGCGGTAACCATAAGAGTAGGTGATGGGGTTTGAGAGTGGATAGGAGCTGGTGTGGGTTTTGATGTGGCTGTGGGGGAATCTACGAGTGTCTTCGTTGGTGTACTGGTAGGCTTAGGTGAAGGTGTTGGTGTGAGTTTCGGTGTAGCAGTAGGGGTATCTGTCGCTGTCGCTGTGGGGGTATTCGTAGGTTTTGGGGAAGGTGTGAGTGTCAGTGTGGGTTTGGGCGTAATGGTAGGGGTATCTGTCGCTGTCGCTGTTGGGGTATTCGTAGGTTTTGGGGAAGGCGTGGGCGTCAGGGTGGGTTTGGGTGTAATGGTCGGGGTATCTGTGACTGTCGCTTTTGGTACCTCCGTAGGTTTTGGGGAAGGCGTGGGTGTCAGGGTGGGTTCGGATGTAGCGGTAGGGGTATCCGTAGCCGTGGGTGTATCCGTGGAGATTGGAAGGGGTGTGGACGTCAGGGTAGGCTCCGATGTGACAGTTGGAGTGTCCGTAGGTATTGTGGGGGTATCAATGGGACTTGGAAGAGATGTGGACGTCAGTACAGGTTCCGGCGTGTATGTTGGTGTGGGGATAGGGCACATTCTTTCGATTGCATCGGCCTCAGCAAGAAGGTTCTCGTCTCCCACTGCTTCACCCGTAGGGTATGGTTGTATTTGAACAAAACGATAGGTCTTATCACTGGCTCCACCAATATCAATACCGATACCGGTAGTACTGTGCAGATCATTAGCATGGATTGGGCAATTAAATTGTTCACCGTTTATGTAATACTGTTCAGGGATATCGCCATTGTTGTCAGTGTTGTCATCGCCCCAAACGAAGACTGGTGTAAAAGGCCCTGGTGTTCCAGAACCACTATCTTCTGCAACAGCAATCTGAACACCATCTAACTGAATGCCGGGATCAAAAGGCCGTTCATAATAGATCAAATCAATGCCAGGGCCTGGGATAATAGCATTGTCTTCCCCCATATCAAGAAGCAATGTGGCATTTTCTTCAACGCCTATGCTCGCAATTTGCCAGTCAGGTACACCTAACACATTAGCGGCATCCCGAACGCCAGGGGTTTCCAAAACGGTTTGAGCATAGGGGAATGCGCACCAGGGGAGTGCAGCATGACTCGCCTGAGGACTGGTAAAAGCCGCAGAAATGAAGTAGATAAGTATCGCCCCGATAATAGAAGTCAGCAAAATGAACAAACCTTTACTTTGTATAAATGCCGGCCAATAAAGTCTTCGGGCCGCCAAAGCTGCTTGACTGCGTACCCACTCATCAGGATCATAAAGAGCCAAATGCCGCACTTGTGGCTCTAGTGGGATGCAAGTGCGCAAGTCCTCCTGGACCCACTGGGCCAGCACCTGCACAGCGGTTCCTCTGACCACAGGTTCTGTATCCACGAAGGCATATTGTAGAAGGGTATTCAGATTTGTGAGTGTGGATTTGGCAGATATATCTGATATTCTGTTGAGCGCCGCAATTTTCCCATAGACATCAGCAGCCTGGAAAATCTCCAACTTTAGCGTCTCTCCCTGGATAATTTTCCAGGCACTGAGCAGCTTTTCTGCTTCTTCCCGTACTGTTTGTTCTTCGGCATCTGAAATTGCTATTTCCTGGAGCCGTGGCTCAAGTTCAAATGCTTCTTTTAAATTAACTTCGCCCCATTTCGTGAGGAGAGCGATCGCCAGCTTGCGAATTTCCAAATCTTCGTCATAAAGACCAAATTGAACCAGTGCGCGCACTTGTTCTGCGTCGTAGTTTGATTCTGCGATGTTATTGATCTGATTTCTTAGTTTTGAATAATCCGGCCAGTTTGAAATGGTTTGCTCCAGTTTGCCAATTGCTTCCTCGGCCTGTCGTTGCACCCAAGGAGCAGGGTCATCCCGCATATGTTGCAAAGTGGCGATAAACTCATATTTTCCAGACCGGCCTAGTGCATAACATACCTCAGCGCGAATACGCGGGTCAGGGTCCTCTAAATAGACAGCAGCCAATTGGCGTAAGGGTTCAATTTCAATCTCAGATGAAAATTGTGCGATTTGTTGGAGGTTCCGAAGTTGTTCATCTGTATATTCCGGTGTAGGGAGGTTCTTAATTTTCTCCTTAGTCGTTTCCGCAATGGTTTGTTCGCGACCCTGGCCCTGGTAATCCCCCAGCAACAAAGCCTGTTGTAAGGTTTTAGTAATTTCCGCAATGGCCCGTTTTCGATCCCGCAGCATGGTGTTACGTGGAAGAATATATGGAAACCCCTGTTGATAGCCGGCGTTCATTGCCATAGTCATTCACCCGCCTATTACACTTGATACTTGATTGCTTCTGTGAGAGCGCTAACCATTGTGGATATCTCACTTGGCTTGGTAATTACTCTTTTAATACCGGCTTCACGCATACGAGAGCGAATTTCAGGGTCGGTTAAGACCGTAAAAGCGACAATCGGTGTGGTAGGTTTAATAGCCTTCATAAGCTTAGCCACGGCTACGCCGGTTTCGCGCCCGTATGCAAATTGCATAGGGTCTATTTCCAAGCTTTCAGGTACAGGCATCATAATGTCCAACAACACAACATCAAATGGTTCTTCCTTTAAATACTCCAGTGCCTCGGTTACCGAATTCGTAGCGACGACTTCAAATCCATCCGGAGCCAACGCTAGCGGTAAATCTTCTACCAACAGTTCCTCGTCTTCCAAGAAAAGAATGCGATACATATCATCACCTCCACGGAATAGAAAGCTTGAACTCTGTGACATAATCACGCGTACCGGGCACTGGCACACTGTTCACAGTAATTTCCCCATTACAATGGTCTATAAATGCCTTGACAATCGAGAGCCCAATCCCAGTGCCCGCCGGTACCGCCGCAACTGCTTCAAGTGTTCGATAATAACGATCGAATATCTTGGATTTCTCCTCTTCTCTGATCTGGATACCCCGGCTCACAAAGGATAGGATAGCCTCATTCACGCCACGTTTACCATCTACTCTTATTTCAGTTCCATCTTTTGAATACTTGACCGCATTATCGAGCAAATTCAAGATTGCCTGTGATAACAATGTCGCATTTACCTTAACGGGAGGCCAGTTTTCCAAACTGTGATCAACTACGATTTCGATATCCCGTTGTTTTGCGACATCGAACAAAGACTTACGATGCTCCATAATAACGGTATACACGTAAACATCCGCTTTGCCTTCCGCTTCATACACCCCACGTGCAATGTTAATCAATGTCCATGCACGGGTGCTTACTGTATGCAGACGCCGTACTTGGGTAGCTAACCGGTTGGCGCGAACTCGGATGGATTCACTTTCATTAGAAGTGTGAAGCACCAATGCTCTCACTTCGACGATAAGATTCTGAATCGGTGTGCGAATGTCATGGGCAACATCTTCCACAAACTGTGCCTGCATTTGAACAGTTGCATCAAGTTCCTCAACAAGCAGAACTATCTCAGCCACCAACGCAATGGATCCGGCGATTTTCCTGTAGGCCTCTTTATCTTCACCCGACAAATTATCGGGATCCAGATTTTGCTGAAAGTTGCCCACCACCATGATCAGACCACCTGGTTTCAGAGGGGCCGGCAAGGGTACAATGACTACCTGCCCGCTCTTTTTATGAAGTTTCCTCAATTTCGCCATAATGGCCATATCGTTATAATCGCGTAACTTAATCGGAACCGGATCACGTTCACCATTGAGAAACTTTTTGAAAAAGGGTAAATAATTGGGGGGAACTTGCATGATTTCGCCTATCACAAAACCAGAGTCAGGAAGGCCGGCATAGCAGAACGTCTTGACCTCCTCTGCATTTCTTCGAAGAGATAGAATGAGAGCATAATCTAATGCGAAGAAACGCATCATACAAATTAGGCTCTCAGAAAGTTTTTCCCGTACATCCGTATAGTCTTGTAAAGTAGTGCCAAGATGCTCCAAAGCATCCGTAATGCGGCTCCGAATTTGTTGTATAACTTTGCCCTTTTCAAAATCATAGTAATCTGATGCCAGATCGGAGATTTGGTTTTGTACTTTCTGTAGTTCATGCTGATATTGTTCAACCTGGGTCGGGGATATAACTTCACCTTCCTGATCGAGTTTGTCGAACAATTTCTGTGGGGAAAGACCTGTTTTTTCGGCAATTTGTTGAATTCTTTCCTGGCCTTTTTGCCAGATGTCAATCCCCATTTCTCCAGGTGGGATGGGTTTGAACACGCCGAGCGGTTGAAGTAATTCTGGATTCCAAATTGGGCCCTTCTCCGGCGCAAATTGACCACAGAAAATTACAGCAACAACTTGTCTTTTAACTGATATAGGAATCGCAAAGTCAATCATGCCGTGATCACACATATAGGTGATGACTTTCCCCTCTCGTTCCGCAATAGCGGCCCAGCGTCTATCACAACGTTCGCAGGCTTTATCCGCGTCCTCTACGGAACGTAGCGCTTTACAAAACCGCGACCAATTCTTTTTGGACCATTCATTCATTCCAAAATTTCCGTTCTGCCACTTCTCCTCGATTCCATTGAATTGTCCTTCTGCTAACAGTATCCCCAGGGGAGTTGGTAGCCTGCTTCGGATACCACTCTGGTAAATCTGAAGCAGATCCCTACTGATCAATCCGCGTTCAGGATTGTCCAAATCCACCAGGGATGGCATTCGCCCACCGGCATATTTTTTCAGCAAGATTTCAAATGACTCTGGATTATCCATAATTCTCCTCCCTACGTTTTCTCGATCAAGGTTGAATCCCTGTTAATGCGTTCTGGGACAAGATGTAACTCCGTATTTCGCAACTTAGCGATAGTTATATCTGACTCCACTGAAAAAAGGTTAAAAACCGGGATTTTCACGTCGAACCCACTCTATGCAGTGTTGTAAAAATCCTGGTTTTTTCAGAAGACTCATATCTACTTTACTACGCCCGGTGGGAAGTGGAAGGGCTACACCCGCACCCGCCCCGTGAGCAAATCATCACTCAACCCGCGCTTGACCTGCCGCAGCTTGGCGAGCGTGGCTTCCTCGGCGCGGATGCGAGCGTTGGCGGCGTTGTACGTTTCTATGATGCAGTATTGCTCTTCATAGCTTGGCATAGCTATAAGCAGAGATTCGAGCAAAGTTGTATTGAGATTGACCATTGTGGATCCAACTGCTTTAGCAGCTATTTGGCGTTGGCTCGCGTCATATTGATAAATAGCTGCAAGCCAATCACCATTGATCACCTTTTCAGGTGGACGGATTAACAAACATCCAGTACCACATACCCACCCTAATTCACGCTTGCCAATCGCAACACAACGCGAAAGATCACCACGTCGAGCAAAAACGACATCGTTAATTTGAACGCGATGCCTCTCCAAACTTTCCGCTCTTCTCTCTGGTATACGAGCGATTTGTTCCAAACTTACGTGAGAATCCTTCATATCTTGGGGCATAATAACAGGGACACCCTCTCTGGTATACTCATATGCGTGCAATTGGCTCCCAAATGGCCCAGTTTGAATCAGTCCTCCACCTTTAGTGATTACATCACCAAGCGTTGTAATCCCCCACTCCCTCGGAATCCTCCCCAACGGCGAATCCTTGAACTGTTTCGGGTGGGCGACGGGATCGCGGAGGCGGCCCTGGGTGTCGAGACCGCGCGTGAGCAGGTCGTGGAGCAACCCGGCTTTCACCTGGCGCAGCTTGGCGATGACGCGCTCCGTTTGCCGGATGGCGTCGTCGGCTGCGTCGAGAATTTCGGCGATACGGCGTTGTTCTAAGAGAGGAGGAACACGTAATTCAAGCGTCTTTAACTTCGAAAGATTGATACGAAGACGTGTAGTCCCAGAGCTTTTCTGTTCAGCTTGCTGTCGAACATAATGACTGTTAATGGCGTAAACCACATAGCGTGAGTCATATAGCCTAGTATTGGGTGTCAACTTAATGCAATCTGCAACTACAACGAATTGTTGTGCCACAGGAGGGATTAGGCATGCACGAGCCACGGGGTCTGCCATTTTGGCTATAGCAATATCGCCTGGAGAAGCAGAGTGCCGTTTTAATTCCTCAAATTTCCGAAATGGAATGAATTTTCTATTATCATCAAACCATACACCTTCGCCTATATTCTGTAACTGGATCAGACGAACTCCCGATGTTGAGTATTCGGTAGTTTTAAGGTTTGAACCAAAAGGTCCATCGACAAAGCTATTGGGTGAGATAGAAGCAACATCCTCTAGCGTTATTCTCTCCCACTCAGTTGGTTTATTCAACATACCCCAACCCCTCCACCAATCCCGCCAGCTTTGCCCGCGCCGCATCCCGTCCCGCCTCAATCTCCGTCAAGCTCACGCGGTACTTGTCCCACAGGTTTTCCAGTGCGGCAACGAGAGCCTGCTGCCGGGCGGCCACGTAGCGGTCGAGGCCGGTTTCCAGCCGTTCGCGGGCAATCGCCAGCACCAGATCGCGGGCAGCGTCCTCGGTCAGGCCGGCGCGCCGGGCTTCCAACTGTTCCAGGAATTCCCCTTGCAGGCGTTTGAGGTCACTACGGGCCGCGCGCAGGTCGTTGCGCAATGGCTTGATCTCGTCGGGCGACCACGAGGGATCGCCCCTACGGCCTTCGTCCTCATCCTCATCCTCCGGTTCGTGAGTCGCCTCCGCCAGTTGCGATTTGAGAGTGGCAATTTGCGCTTCCAGCGCTTCCAGCTTCTCCAGATAGCCGGGCATCAGGTGCTCGATAAGGGGATGGGCCAGCGGATCGTCGCCATTGCCCCGCCCGGTCTCGTCTTCATCCCCCACGGTGGCGCGAATGGATTCGACCCAGCTTTCCACCACAGCGGCAAAAGTGCACTGGTAGGCCAGCGTCTTGAGGTCGTAGAGCCAGTCGGCCCACCACCCGGCGATCACGCCGTCCACCTGGTAGCGGTCGAGCAGGCCTAGCGGCAGCAGCGCGGCCTCGAAGCTGGCAAGCAGGCCGGCGCGCACGTCAAAGAGGCTGGCGACCTGCGTCAACGCAGCGATGGGATGGGTGTGTTGTTCCCACCAGGCGGCAAAGGCCTCCGTGAGCCGGGCGTGCTGCGCCTGCACGTCGGGGTGCCCGGCGACGAAGCCCTTGAGGTCGGCGCGTTCCGCGAAGGCGACGTTGAACGCAAAACAGCCCGGCGCGTGTTGGCGCTTGGCCAACGGGGCGTAAACGCCGTCCAAATCCGGCGGAGGCGGTAGCTCTGGCCCCGCCTGATAGGTGAAGATATGCAGCGGCTTCAAGCCCACGGCGTCAAAAAGCGGATGCAGCGCGAACACTTCCTCGCGGGGGATGCCGCCCGTCAGGTGCGCGCGCACGTCGTGGGGTTCGGGCGGCGGCGCATTGTCGGCATAGCGGCGGATGTTGAGGTTGCAGTCGTTGGCGAACAACTCTGCCACCGGCACAACCGCTGCATAACGTTCCACCGGCTGGAAGGCGTCAAAGGTGTCCACGATCTTCTCGATGTCCTCCGGGCGCAGTACGTTCTGCGCGCGCCCTTCGTGATACTCGGCGTCGGCATTGATGAAGAGCACCTTGCCCTGGCGCTCCGAGGGTTTCGCGCCCTTGGGGCGGCAGACGAGGATGCACGCCGGGATGCCCGTGCCGTAGAACAGGTTGGCGGGCAGCCCGATGACGGCTTCGAGGATGTCCTCTTCCAACAGCTTGCGGCGGATCGCCTGCTCCGCGCCGCCCCGGAAGAGCACGCCGTGCGGCATCACCGTCGCCATCATCCCAGTGGATTTGAGCATCGCCAGCATGTGTTGCAGGAACATCAGATCGGCCTTCTTGCCGCGCTCCGGCGTCGTGCCATAGACAAAGCGCTCGGATTGGAACTTCATTCCTTCCAGTTGGTAGTTCTGCGAGAAGGGCGGGTTGCTGATGACGTAATCGAAGGCCATCAACGTCCCGTCCGGCTCGACGTGCTTCGGTTCGGCCAACGTATCCTCCAACTGAATATCGGCGTCCTGGATGCCGTGAAAGAGCAGATTCATCTTGCAGATCGTCCAGACGTTGCCGTTGGCTTCCTGCCCGTAGACGCGGAAGTCGCGGGGATCGCCGCCGGCCTCTTCGACGTACTCACGGGCCAAGATGAGCATACCGCCCGACCCACAGCACGGGTCGTAGATATTGCGGCCCTGCTGCGGCTTGAGCAGGCGCACCATCAGCCGCACGACCTCGCGGGGGGTGTAGAACTCGCCGCCCTTCTTGCCGGCGGAATCGGCGAAGTATTTGATGAGATACTCGTAGGCCGCGCCCAACATATCGGGGAATTCCAGGTCCTCGTCGCGCAGCGTGAGCTTGTTGAAGTGCTGGATCAGCGCGCGTAGCGTGCGGTCGTTGAGGCGCGCCTGTCCCCCTACCTGGCGGTGGAAGTTGATGTGATCGAGCACTCCCTCCAGGACAGGCCTGTTGCGTTTTTCCAGTTCACCCAACGCTGTATTGAGCGCATCCGCCAGCCGCTCGTGGACTTCATCGCGCAGGTGAGTCCAGCGCGCCGGTTCCGGCACGTAGAACGCGCCCAGCGCGCGATAGCGGTCGGGGTCTTCGGCGCGGCGCAGCGCCTCCCTCTCTGTGCGCCCGTAAGTGGTCCGTTGCTCGCGCAGAATATTGGCGTGCTGTGGCACAAACACATCGTTGGCGCGTTTGAGAAAGAGCATCCCGAAGATGTATTCCTGGTATTCGGCCGCGTCCATCTTGCCGCGCAGAATGTCGGCGGCGGCGAAGAGATGGCGTTCGAGCCTGGCTAGGGTCAGTTTAGGCATACGGCTGTATCCTCAGCATGGGGTCAGATTGGGTGTACCATGTCTCGCCTCCCAACTGAAGCGCGGTTGCGACAGCATGATCCACGCGGCTAGTGCTGCTGCGCCTGGAAGTGCAGGACAGATGTGTGGGACAGCGTGTTGTTGGTTTGTCATATCGCTACGAAAACTTGCTTGTCAGTTGTGCTCTTAACACTTGGCATGAAGTATAGTCCAAGATTGTGAGATGAACACTTGCGCCCCTCATGCACAACGCCGCCCGGAAGGGCGACGTTGTGTTTTTTTAATAGGTATTTGATTTCTAATTAACTGTCTCAGCAGGATCATCCTCTGGCATAGGGACTTCTGGTAACGTTTCACCGTAGAGTTTTGCCGAATGTAGCACACTTCTATCAAACGGATCCGGCGATTCAATTTGCCGCAACGCAATAATGACCCCTCTGGCATAAAACTTCATTGGTTGTGACAGTTGCCTGTAGTGATGCAAAAGCACATTCTCATCATCACTGGTTTCTACAGTGGCTAACCGCAGATCCTCAAAATTCATAATGGTCTCATAGGGAATCTGCAACACATCGGAAATACGATAACACAGGGAAGTACTGGGATGCGATTCGCCACTGATTATTCTACCGACGTGAGTATGAGAAATATCCAGACGCCTTGCCAATTCCCGAATTGACCAGCCTCGTTCTTTAATCGCTGCGCTCAAAAAATCCGCTAAAGTATTTTCAGCCATACCATGAGTATAATGACTTCTAAAACTAATACCACGTTCCATAACACTGTCCGATAACTTGCCAAAAATCGGAAATTATGATATGCTTGTGACATTTTGGAGTATCAAATAGCACCAATCAGTTAGGAGGGATTTATGCTAACAAATATCAGTTTTGTAGGGACTGCTGAACAGAAAAGCATTTTGCTGGATTGGGCACACAAGGAAGACCGAAGTCTCTCCAGCCTGCTACGGCGGATCATCGCGGACGCAATCGCAAACCATAATACTCAGGGTCGTAACGAGCAAGCTGAGCATTCTCAAATATCTCGCATACAGGGAATGATGGGCAATGATCGCTGATCTCGTCAAGTTATGGCTTACTGATTTTGAGTCAGTCCACACCCGGCGCGTCTACAGTTTCGCCCTCAACTCGCTCTGCGCGCATAGCGGCGCGACGCCGGAAACCGTCACCCCGGAAGCCGTTCCCGGTTGGCTGGCGGCCCTGCATCGCGCCGGTCGCAGCGCGGGCACCCTACGCCTCGACCTGGCGGCTGTTCGCAGTTACTTCGCCTTCCGCGCCGCGCAGGCCGGAATGCCGGCGCCGGAAATCCCCGTACCGGACTTCAAGTACCGCCCTGCGTCCCCGCCGCCGCACGTTGGCCCGGATCAAATCCGCGCGCTGCTACGCGCCATCCCCAACCATACTTCCGATGGACTGCGCGACTACGCTTTCATCCTGGGCCTCGTCGTCACCGGGCGGCAGGCCTCGGATTGGCTGGCTCTGCGCTGGCGCGAAGTCTGTGTGCCGGACTTCCCGGCAGATGTGCGCGAGGCCATCCACGCCTACCTCGAAACCGCCGGGCGGCTGGATATCATCCGCGACCACGATTTCGTTTTTACTGCTCATTCCGACCGGGCCGCAAGATTACCCAACGTCGGTAGCGAGTGGAAAGCGGGCGCGCAGCCGTTGAGCGGGGCGGCGGTCAACCAGGCGCTCAAGCGGCACGCTCGCCGCGCCGGACTGGATCCCACGGCGATCAGCGCGCGCACCTTGCGCCGTTCCGCCCTGTTGCTGCATCACCAGGTCGGGGGGAATCCGGCGGCGCTCGCGCAACTCTTTGGGTACCATAGTCACGCTTCCGCGCGTCGCTACCTGCGTGAGGTCGCACACGGGCCGGAAGTCGCCTGGCAGCGCGTTGGGGCGTTGCTGGGAGTTTAGGGGGGACAATGAACGCAATATTGACCTTACGCTACATTTCACCCACGCGGATTCTGGAAGCGCAAGTTGAAGTTGCTCCACTGGCCGCGCTCTTGGCGGCGCTGGGTGGGCTGGTCGCCAATCTGGCGGTTCTGATATTGGGTGGCCTGACCTTCATTCTGTTTCTGTTGTCGTCGCCGGATTTCGCGATGGTGAGCATCGCCCTATTTGGCCTGGCGTTGGCCTGTCTGGCTGAGTGGCACGTCTTGAACGCGCTGCATCGGCTGCATCAACTGGCCGCGACCCCGACGCCGGCGTGGGCTATGGCGGGGGCGTAACGTGAACGGAAAACGGGATTGGGGCTGGTTGTGGCTGCTGCTCGTCCTGGCCTTTATTGGCGGGATAGCGTTGAAAAGTTGCGGCACGGTTACGGCTACCACAGCCCCGGCGCGCAATCCTTTGGACGTGCTGGACGAGCTATTCACCCACGCCATCTGCCTGGTGCCGTTGCTCACCGTGCTCGTCCCGCTGACTATCTGGGGCGGCGTCCGGCTGTACTTCTTCGTCCAGACCCAGCGCCTCGCCTTGCAACAGCGCCGGGCGGAACTCGAACACCTCCGGCGCAGCGTGCCTCAACCCCAGGTGGTGACGGATGCCCAGGGGCGCCCCGTCCTGGTGGACCCGGCGCTGGCGACTCGCGCGGTGACGCCGCTGATGGGCGACGAACCGGTGGACTCCGACCGGCTGCGGGCGGCGGCGCTCCTGACCAAAGCCGCCAAGCGCGGGGGCGTCATCCCGACGGCGGCATCCAGCCCGGAATTGGACACCGAGCTGCAACGCCCGCGCCCGGAATTGCGGATTGTGGATGTCGAAGCCGTCGCGCCCTGGTTGACCGAAGTACGGCCCCAGTTGGCGGCTTTAGTTATACAGGAGGAGGGTTCTGATGGCAACTACTGATATTCAAGTGCAAATTTCAACCGGACGGCGTCGCCAGGCCGAGGCCCTCGCCGCCAAAATCAGTGAAACGTTGGTGCTGCGCGGGCTGGAAGACACGATCCGGGATGTGTGGATCGCCCACGATCCCCAAAGCGGCCAGGACTGGCTCATCTGCGTTCACGATATGCGGGTGATGAACAAACTAGAAGCCTACCAAACAGAAGAGGTGCTGCACCACCTATCCACCGCGATCAAGGGCTTGCCAGTACTGGTCTCCAACCACAGCGGTTTGCGATACTTTGTCCCGTTGACAGCTATTCGCAAACTAGCGCGCCAGGTAGACTTTCCGGGCGTGGAGCGGGGATACGTCCTGGTGGGGCAGAATTACAGCGGCCAGTCGGTGCGTGTCCGCTGGGATCCTATGGGGCATGTCATGGCCGCCGGGATGACCGGCAGCGGCAAGTCCAGCTATTTGCGCAACCTGGCCTACCAGGGCATCGCCGAGGGCTGCCAGTTATTCCTGGCTGACCGGGACGGCACGACCTTCCCGATGTTGGCGCAACAACCGCAACTGGCCGCGCCCATCGCTACCGAGCCGCCCGAAGTGCTGGGTTTAGTGCAGCAGGCATTGGGTGAGTGTGACCACCGCGCGACCCTGTATCAGCAACTGGGCACGTTCCCGGACAACCTGGAGGAATACAATGCCGGGGCGGTCAAGGCCGGGCTGTCGGTGCTCCCGCGCTTGTTGGTCATCCTGGACGAGTACAACGCCACCGTAACTGGGGCGGGTGGGGTGAACGGCCCGCTATCCAAAGCCGCCGCCGCGCTGGGCTGGCGCGGGCGGAAGTTCGGGGTGAATCTGGTCTTTGCCGCGCAAGCCTTCAGCAAGGACATTGTAGGCCACGTCCGCGATCAGATCAGCACCGCGATTGTGTTCCGGGTGCGCAACGCTAACATCGCGCGGGCGCTGGATTGCGCCCAGGCGGCCCACATCTCGCCACAGCGTCCCGGCCTGGCCTACACCGACCGGTGGGGGCTGGTGCAGACCTACTACCTGGACAAAGCTACGCTGGTTGCCGCCGGGCAGACCACACCGGCGCCGGCGCTGACATCGGAGGAGCAGGTCATCGTGCAACGGGCGCTGGCCGAGACCGAGGGGCGACTCACGCAATCGCTACTGGAAGAATCTGGCTGGACGGAGTGGCAATCGCGCAAGTTGTTGCGCGATTGGGAGTTGCGCGGTTGGGTGAAGAAGGATCCCGCGCGGGATAACGCGCGCTACATCACGCCCAAATTGCGGGTTTTGCTCTCAAACCACCCAACCGCTCAAACTCCCTCAAACCCCCCTTCAGTCTCTCAAACCGCCTCAAGCCGTGCTCAAACCACAAAGGAGAACTACTGATGAAGAATTTATTGAGTGGCCTGTTAGGAATCGTGATCGTGGCGGGACTACTGGCATTGGCGTTGCAAGGCCTGACTGCCGCCGCCCAGGGGCGGCAGATCGTCGCCGAGGCGCAACGGGTACAGGCGGTGGCCGCCGCCGCCAGCGCGTTGGCCGAGCAAGACCGCGCCGCCGGGGAACGCGCCATCCTGGAAGCGGCGGCCCGTGCGGTGGATGCCCAGCGGCCCACGCCGTTCCCCTGGCTGCTGGTAAGCGGCCTCACCGTACTGGTGGCCGGAAGCGTCGTCATCCTGGCGGTCGTAGTGCTGCGGGTAACCCAATCCCGGATGGCGACGACAACTACTGATTGGCAAATGCTCGCAACGCGCTGGCAGACACTGGCGCTGTTCCTGGCAGCCAGCCTGCGCAACAAGCCCACGCTCTCGAGCGCGGACCGTCATGTTTTGGCAATGACTGCACAGTTGGCACAGGAATCCTCCCCACGGCAATAGCCGTGGGTGTTCACACAATCTGGGATATTTATCACGAGGAAAGAGAATGAAGCAACTTTCAGAACAAGATTTTTGGTTGCAAAAACCGACCATGATGGGCCTGCGCGGCTGGAGCCTACTCGTCCCGGCGCTGGCTTCCAGCGTGGGTTTCTTTGCCTTTGGCGTCCTGGGCTTCGGCTTCACCGAGCTGGAAGCCCTGTCGGGCAACTTCCGGCGCCTCCTCGTCCTCGTCGGCGCGTTTGCGCTGGCTTTCGGCAGTGAAGTGGGCACACTGTCCAGCATCACCGAGATTTACCGGAAGGGCGAACGACTGGGGCGGTGGGATAAGTCGGCGCTGGTCATCAGCGTGTTATCCACATTCAGCGCGTTCATCCTGGCCTTTGCTTCCCTGCTCGGCGTCAAGGCTACCTGGGGGCAGTTCGTCCAACTTTACGGCCCGATCTTTCTGGGGATGTTGGCTGCTCTTGACAGTTACGGCGGCTTTATGGAATTCGGCCTTTACTTGAACTCTTACGACCGGCGGATTAAGCAGTGGCAAACCGCTTTTGCCGAGTTCAAGCGGGAGCAGATGCAAGCCCAACTTGACGCCGACCGACGCCTTTCCGAGAAACGGCTACAAGTACAACTGGCGCAGGTTGACGGCGAAGCGGCCAAATCGGCGTCTAATTTGCCCAAACTTGACGCCCCACCGGTGGACACCTTGACGCAAGCCAACCAGGTCCGGGCGCAAAGTAAACGCGATCGGAAGGACAGACTGCTGGATCTTTACCGTCAAGATGCCCTGCTGCCGGTGTCCGGCGCGGCGCAGTCTTTACAGGTGTCCCGTCAAACTGTGAACACCTACTTGACCGAGTTGGAAGCGGAAGGCGTCGTTAAACGCAACGGGAACGGCGTGGAGGTACTCGTATGATTGGACAGGTGTGCCCCCAATCTTTACCGGCCACAGTAGCGACCCATCCCGATCCTATCCTGATCTTCTCATTGGCCCGCAGCAGCACGACCCTCGTGCGCACCTGGTGGCCGGACCTGACCGCCGTGGCCGAACGCGACATCTGGCTGGACGATACGCCAAACATCACCCTGGCCCACATCCAGGCCCAGATCGCGGCCTACGCGCCGGTAGGGTTGGTGGTGGTAGACGGGTGGGAGATGCTGTTGTTGGATGAGAACGAACTGCCGACGCGCCGTGATCCGCGACTGCTGGCGGCGTTGGCCGACCTGGCACGGCAGTGGGCCGTGCCGGTGATAGCGTGTAGCATTGATGAGGTGAAAAATGGGATCGTTTAGGGTTCGTTACACGCAAGAAACCGAGTTGGAAGGCAACGCCGGGCCATTGCAGCACCTCGCCCCCACCGTGGAAGCCATCTACAACAAAGCCGCAGTTGCGGCGGGCCTGCTGGCCAGTCTCAGCCAGCGCGAGGCCGGGAAAGCGATGCCGGTGCTCACTACCCTGGCGTTGTACGCGCGCCCGTTGGTGGGCGATGAGTTCCGGCTGCTGCACGAGCACGGCCTGGTGTCTCAGGCCGATTACGGCAAGCTCTTTTCCTGGCTGACGAAGACCGGGTTGGCCGCTGTGTTACAAATTTCCCGACCGGCAGTGATCGCCGCCACCAATTGGCTGATTGAGCACCAGCTTGTCACTGCTATTGAAATGCCGCCAGCGTTCATCGAACAGTACGTGCAGCGGCGGGGCCAATTCACGGCAGACACTGTTTATGTGTTGTCCACCAACGGCGCGTTAGTCACTGAATTTGCCCCCGCTACAGAACCGGGCGAACTCACCGTGTCAACTGAGTTGACACGGTCAGAGGGCACCGTGTCAACTGAATTGACACGGTCAGAGGTTTCACCGTGTCAACTGAGTTTACACACCGTGTCAACTCAGTTTACACAAAGTATTCACTCGACTTTGGCAGTACGTTAACACGCGAATACTCCTAACACAGGGCGTTTGACCGCAAACGGCGGTACAATAGAAAGAAAGGTCAGCCAATAGGAGGTATGCGATGATACCTTTGGTAGCATTTCCT
>DAOUGD010000087.1:0-49200 GCA_034429475.1 Anaerolineae bacterium | reverse complement strand
CCCCGCCACAAAAATCTCTTTTACCCCCGGCCTTTAGGCCGTACTCAGTTGCCGGACACGGCCAAATGCGATAGCCCTGCCCCGCCTGCCGTAGGGCAGTTGTTCCAATGTCTGAGTGTGATACAATCAAGGCATAGCGTTGTGGAGGCACTGTCATTATGAATGATTTTCTCAATAAACTCCTCAAAATAGTCGGTGAATTTCTGGCAGATCGCAAGGGATTGCCGGTATTGGTCGGTGTGGGCTTGATGATCTTGAGTCTGATCTTCAACCTGTTGCCTCCGTGGCCGCTCATCGGTTGGTTGGCCGATACTGACCTCTTCCTGCATCTGGGCGGCATTATTGGGCTGCTCGGCATCCTGATAGGCGACGCCCTGTAATGATGGCGGAATTGTTGCCGCAACGCCCCGTAACCACCACGCCCCAGATTTTGTGGGGACTGGTTGGCGCATTGGGCGGACTGAGTCTCCTGGGGGGATTGGGCGGGATTGTCCTGGCTTTTGTGCTGCGCCTGGATGCCGGGGATACTACCGGTGTTACATTGGCCAGCATCGGTTTGATTCTGCTGATCTTCGGCGGCGGCCTGCTGTGGGCCGGGTTGACCGGTTGGCAGCAATCGCCCTCGCCTGGTAGTTACACCCGTTGGCTTTGGCTGCTCTTTCTGGGACTGTCCATCGCCCTGTTTGTGGTGGGCGCGTTTATCCCGGCTAGCCGTCACACACACCCTGCGTTTGCCCTGCTCCACCTGGGCGTGATGCTCTTCCCTGCGCTGACGTTGATATCGCTGATCTTGTTGACTGCCGGACGCGCCGCTTCCCCCACGCTGCGCCAAGTGATACTCACCGTTGTCGGCGGCGCAACCTCGGTCATCTTAGCGCTCCCCCTGGAATTGATGGGGCTGGCGCTGTGCATCCTGATTGTTGCCATCGCCGCCTACCTCATCCCCGGCGGCGCCGCCGAAGTGACGCGGCTGACCGGACTGACAGAACAATGGATGACGCAGCCTCTGACAGACCCCACCGAGGCCATGGCTTTGGTCAGTTCTCCGTTGGTTCTGTCCGTCCTGGCGCTCATCTTTGCCGTGATTGCCCCACTCATTGAAGAATTTTGCAAAACCCTGGTGCTGGGACTGATGGGCATCTGGCATCGTCCTGGGTTGGCCGAGGCGTTCCTGTGGGGCGCCCTATGCGGCCTGGGTTTTGCCGTCCTGGAAAGTGTGACCAACGGCGCCATGGGGTTGGGCGAAGTGGTCGGTTGGCTCTTCGGCGCCGGCGCGCGCCTGATGGCGACCGGGATGCACGTCCTCACCAGCGGCCTCCTGGGGCTGGGCTGGGCCGGGCTGTGGCAGCGGCGCTGGTGGGCGCTGCCGCTGGCCTATTGCGCCGCCGTCTTCTATCACGGCCTGTGGAACTTCAACATTATCCTCGCTCTGGGGGGCGCCGCGCTTGGCGCAACTACTTCCCAGACGGGCTATGTGCTGGCAATCATAGGCGTCGGTTTTGAACTTGTCCTGCTTCTGGTGATGCCACTGCTGCTCTTCGGGATTCCGAGTTGGCTGCGCCGGTACGCCAAACAGGAAGCGTGAATTATCAGGCGTGATATGGGAGCACCTCCCGTGTCACGCCTGAGCCAGTCAGTCCCCTCAAGTCCTCCCGGATGGCTTGCGCCGTCTCGATCATCCCACTCGCTGCTGGATTTCCCTCTCAAATGCCCTGCTTCCGCTTGCTCTTTTCAGCCGGTGTGTTATACTCCTTGTTGCAACTATTTGCAATAAGAAAGAGGGGATGAGGATGTCTTGCGAGAAGCTGCTGCGTGACTATTTGCGCAAACGGGGATTGCGCCTGACCCATCAACGGGAACTGGTGCTCTCGGTGTTGCACGAACTGGAGGCCCCCGCCACCGCCGAAGAGATTTTCGCGCGCGTCCACACCCGCAGCCACAACGTGGACATTTCGACGGTCTACCGCACGTTAGAACTGTTCCAGGAACTTCGCCTGGTCAGTGGGTTCGATGCGGGGGATGGCATCCGCCGTTACGAACATCTGGGCGTCGCTGCCCCCCACCATCACCTGGTCTGCCAGACGTGTGGAAAGTCGCTGTCGGTGCCGCTGGCCGAATTAGCCTCCCTGACCGCTTATCTGGCCGAGACCTATCACTTTACGACCGATCCCGGCGGATTAACCCTCTCCGGTGTTTGCGCCACATGCCAAAAAGCGTGAAACGTGATGCTCTCACTGTGAGAGCATCACGTTTTACGTTTCAAGATAATCATTTTTAACCCAAAGGAGGATTCTAGTCAATGTTACTTTCACCTGTTCCTATGCACATTCCCGATGGCTTTCTTTCAGTAGCGGTCTCTTTGGTCTTATGGGCGATTTCGCTGGTCGCGGTCGGTTACGCGCTCAAGCGCGTCAACGCGGACGTGGATGAACGGCGCGTGCCCTTGATGGGCGTGCTGGCGGCCTGTATCTTCGCCGGGCAGATGCTCAACTTCACCGTGACCGGCGGCACGTCGGGCCACCTGATGGGCGCGGCGTTGGCGACGATCTTGCTCGGCCCCTGGGCGGCGCTTCTGGTGATGACGTGCGTGGTCGGCGTTCAGGCGCTCGTGTTTCAGGATGGCGGGTTGCTGGCGTTGGGCGCGAATATCTTCAACATGGGCGTCGTCGGCGTGACCGTCTCCTATTTTGCCTCCCAGGCCCTGCGGCGGCTGTTCCAAAAGGTAGCGCCCGATGCGCGCTGGACGCTGCCGGTAAACGGCTTCGTGACGGGCTGGCTCTCGATTCTCGTAGCCTCGCTGGCCTGCGCGCTGCAACTCGCGCTGTCGGGAACGTCCCCGGCCAACGTCGCCATCCCCGCGATGGCCGGCATCCACGCGCTCATCGGCGTCGGCGAGGGCTTGATCACGGCCGGCGCGTTGGTCTTCCTGGTCGCCGCCCGGCGCGACCTGGTGCAGCCGGAGAACGCGGCGCCCGTCGTCGCGGGAAAAGCCGTGTGGGGCGCGGGTCTGATCATCGCCGCGCTGCTCGCCATCGCTTCGCCGCTGGCGTCGGCGCACCCCGACGGCCTGGAATGGGTGGCCGAGCAGAAAGGCTTTCTGGATGGCGCGCAGGCTTCCATCTACGACTTGATTCCCGACTACGTGCTGCCCGGCGTCGCCAACGAAAGCCTGGCGACCATTTTGGCCGGGATTATCGGGCTGCTGATCGTCGCCGGCGCCGCCACAGCGGTCGCCTACGCGCGCCGCAAGCGCGAAGTCATTGCCCAGTAGACTTATTTTAAGAGTGATTGGACGCAGATTCACGCGGATTCACGCAGATAATTTTTTAAAATCAGCGTTCATCGGCGTTTATCTGCGTCCAAATTCTTTCCTATGTCATTGATGATCTCAGACCCCTATCGCTCTCGCGCCAGCATCATCCACGGCCTTGACGCCCGCGTCAAGGCCGTGTTGTCGTTAGGCTTCATTTTGATGCTGGCGCTCTTGCTGCCGGGCGCGTGGCCGATCTACATCCTGTGCTTTGCGCTGCTGTGGGCGGCGGCGCTGCTCTCCGAGTTGGGCGTGCGGTTCATCTGGACGCGCGCTTTGCTTGCCCTGCCCTTTGCGTTGGCCGCGCTGCCGCTGCTGTTCACGGTTGCTGGGCCGCCTCTGATCGCCTGGAACGCCTTTGGCCGGACGGTGACAATCACGACGACCGGTACCGAGCGGTTGCTCAGCATCGTGGTGAAGTCGTGGCTGTCCGTGCAGGTGGGCGTGATGCTGGTGTCCGCCACCCCCTTCCCGCAGTTATTGGCGGCGTTGCGCGCCCTCCGTATGCCGCGCCTGCTCGTCGCCATCGTGGGGCTGATGTGGCGCTATCTGTTTGTGCTGAGCGACGAGGCGCTGCGCCTGCTGCGCGCCCGCGCAGCCCGCAGCGGCGATCCCGACGGGCGGCGGCGCGTCGGCGGCAGCGTGCTGTGGCGGGCGCACGTCACCGGCGGGATGGCCGGCAACCTCTTCCTGCGCGCCTTTGACCGCGCCGACCGCATCTACGCCGCCATGCTCGCGCGCGGCTATGACGGCGAAATCCACACTTTGCCCTTTCCGCCGCTCACGGGCGGGGATTGGGGTATTTTGGGAATGGGGATTGGCGTCTTGGCGTTGTTAGGGGCGCTCAGCTTGCTGTGGTAGGAAGATTTCAACCACGGAAGTTTCCTCAACGGATTAAACGGATGGAACGGATTTTTGTTTTCTTAATCTCCGAGCCTTTCACGAGGCAACCGCAACCGGATATGGATTAAGAACCTATCCGAAAATTATAGCGGTGTTGTGCCGCTGCGCCGGGTCTTGCGGCTAAAGCCGTTTTCAGGAAGGTATTTTTTCGTGGGCGGGCTACGCCCGCCCACGAAAAATACCCTTCAAACCGCGCCTTTAGGCGCAAATCGTGGGCCAAAACGAATTTTCGGATAGATTCTAAACGGATGGAACGGATTTTTGTTTTCTTAATCCGTTGAGATTATTTTCGGGGAAACCAATAACAGGTACATGCATCATACCATTGAGGTCGAGAATCTTTCGTTCACGTATCCCGACGGGCGGCAGGCCTTGCGGAATGTTTCGCTGCGCATCGGGCCGGGGGAGAAGGCGGCGCTGGTCGGGCCGAACGGTGCGGGCAAGTCCACGTTGCTGCTGCACCTGAACGGCACGCTGTATCCGCAGACGGGCCAGGTGCGCGTGTGCCACCTGGTCGTGGAGAAGGGCAACCTGGGCCGCATCCGCGCGGCGGTGGGCATCGTCTTCCAGAACCCGGACGACCAGCTTTTCTCGCCGACGGTCTTTGACGATGTGGCCTACGGGCCGCTTTACCAGGGGTTGCCGGAAGCTGAGGTGCGGGCGCGGGTGGCGCGCGCGTTGGAGGCCGTCCACATGGAGGGGTACGCGCCGCGCCATTCTTACCACCTCAGCCAGGGGGAAAAGAAGCGGATCGCCATCGCTACGGTGCTGGTGATGGAGCCGGAAATTCTGGTGTTGGACGAACCCACCGGCGGCCTCGATCCGCGCGGGCGGCGTGAATTCATCGCCCTGCTGCGGGAACTGCCGCAGACGATGCTCATCATCACCCACGATCTGCGGATGGTGGCGGACTTGCTGCCGCGCATGATCGTGATGGACGGCGGTCGCGTCGTCGCCGATGGGCCAACGGACGCGCTGCTGGCGGATACGGCGCTGCTGGCGGCGCATGGGCTGATGTAGGTGAAGATTTTCTCAACGAATTGAACGGACTTTTCCGTTTCATCCATTAAAGCGGTATAATGTCACGGCAATGGGGGGAGCATTGCAGGGAGTAGGGAGTAAGGAGTAGGAAGTAGGAGCAGGTTTCTTGCCTCTTGCTCCTTGCATCCTAACTCCTCACCCCTAACTCGCAACTCCTAACTCCTAACTCGCTTGGGAGACACTTTTGGTACAGACATTACGGGCCACATTATCGAAGCCGCACGTCGCGCACGAACCGGGGACGCCGATTCTGGCCGTCGCGGGGCTGACGGTGCGTTATGACGGATACGTCGCGCTGGAGGACATGACGTTTGAGCTGCACGCCGGCGAGCAGGTCGCCGTCGTCGGGCCAAACGGCGCCGGCAAGAGCACACTGTTCAAGGCGCTGGCCGGCGTCCAACCGCCGACGCGGGGAACGATCCGCGTTTACGGGCACGGACCGGAAGGGCATATCTGCATCGCCTACGTGCCGCAGCGCAGCGCCGTGGATTGGAGCTTCCCCGTCACCGTGAGCGACGTAGTGATGATGGGGCGCATTGGCAAGATGGGGCTGTTCCGCCATCCCGGCAAAGAGGACGCCCGGCGCGTGCAGGAGAGCCTGGCGCTGGTGGGCATCGGCGACTTGGCGGGGCGCCAGATTGAGGCGCTCTCCGGCGGGCAGCAGCAGCGGATGTTCATCGCCCGCGCGCTGGCGCAGGAGGCCGCGCTGATGTTGATGGACGAGCCGCTGACGGGCCTCGATCTGCCCTCCCAGGACGGCATTTTTGCGATCCTGCAAGAACTGCGGCGGCGCAACGTGACGGTGATGCTTTCCACCCACGATCTGAACCAGGCCGCCGAGCGCTTTGACCGCGCCATGCTGCTCAACCGCCGGTTGGTGGGCTTCGGCTCACCCGCCGAGGTCTTCACGCAGGAGCGCCTGCTGGCCGCCTACAGCGGTCAACTGCGCCTGCTGCCGGTGACTGACGGCGTGTTGGCCGTGAGCGACACCTGCTGCGAGGGGGATCACGATGGACATGCTCATTGAACCGCTGCGCTACGCCTTTATGGTGCGTGGGCTGCTGGCGGCGGTGATGGTCGGCGCGGTGTGCGCGGTGGTGGGGACTTACGTGGTGCTGCGCGGCATGGCCTTCTTCGGCGACGCGCTGGCGCACTCTATCCTGCCAGGCGTTGCCATCGGCTACCTTGTCGGCGGCGGCGCGCGCGGCCCGGTCTTCTGGGGCGGGTTGATCACTGCCGTGTTGACGTCGCTGGGCATCGGCGCGGTCGCCAAGCGCGCGGAGGTCAAGGAGGACACCGCCATCGGCATCCTCTTTGCCGGGATGTTCGCCCTGGGGATCGCCCTGATCTCGACGGTGCGGACGTACACCGCCGATCTGACGCATTTTCTCTTCGGCGATGTGCTCGGCGTCTCCTCCGGCGATTTGCTTTTGACCGCCGCTTTCGGTGGGCTGGTGCTGTTGACGGTGGCGGCATTCTACAAAGAATTCCTGGTGTTGTCCTTCGACCCCGTTCTGGCGGCGACGCTGCGCCTGCCGGTCCGCTTTTTCGAGTACTTGCTGCTCATCCTCATTGCCGTCACCATCGTGGTGGCGCTGCAAACGGTGGGCGTCGCGCTGATGGTGGCGATGCTCGTCACCCCGGCGGCCACCGCGTATCTGCTGACCCAGCGGCTGCCGGTCATGATGCTGCTGGCGGCCTTGATCGCCGCCGTCTCCGGCGTGGTGGGACTGTACCTCTCCTACTACCTTGGCATCGCGTCCGGCGCGGCCATCGTGCTGACCTGCACGGCGTTTTTCCTGCTGGCGCTGGCGCTCGCCCCACGTCGGGGCTGGATATGGCAGCGACGCCATTAACCCTGCACACGTTGCCGTTGGGGGCGGAGCGGCTGGTCTACGCCACTTGCGGCTCCCCGGCGGCTCCCCCTTTGCTCTTGGTGCATGGCTGGATGGGCGCGATGGGGGACTGGCGCTTGCTGCTCCCCACGCTGGCGGAAACGCACTTCTGTATCCTGCCAGATTTGTTGGGCCACGGCGACAGCGACAAATCCGCCGATGGCGACTACAGCATCGCGGCGCAGGCCCGGCGCGTCCTCGCCGTCGCCGACGACGTGGGAGCGACGCAATTTGCGCTGTGCGGCCATTCAATGGGCGGGATGATCGCGCTGACCCTCGCCGCAAAGCTGGCTCTGGCGCGCGTGACGCGGGTGGTGAACCTGGCCGGCATCGCCCATCTGCGCTCGCCCTTCTTGCGCGGCGGGGTGTGGCTGATGCGTCGCGCCGGTTTCCTGCTCACAGCCGGGTTCCGCATTGCGCGGCGGTTGGCGCGGCGGCGATGGGGTGCGTGGTTGTTGACGGCGGGCATCTTCCACAACTGGCCGCGCCCGGAGGGGTACATTGAGACCAATCTGCGCTACGCCATTCAGCCGGGAATGGAAATCGCTTTTGAACGTGGCCTGGCGGCGGTGTTGACGATGGAACTGCTGCCCCATCTGGCCGACGTCCATTGCCCGGTGTTGACCGTTTTCGGGCGGCAGGATCGGTTGGTGTCGCCACAGCAAGGGCCATGGGTTGCCGCGCGAGTACGCAACCATCGCCTGCACTGGATTGATCGTTGCGGGCATTATCTGATGCTGGAGAATCCGCAAGAGTGCCTGGCGGTGATACAGCCCTTCTTAGCTGAGTAATAGAGAAATGAGTAAAGAGAAATGAGAAATGAGTGAAGATGTTGCAACTCACTGCCCATTACTCATTACCCATTACTCATTACCCATTCCTATTTTTCGGAGGACTCTATGGACTTATACCAAGCGATCCTGGCGCGGCGGTCGGTGCGCCGGTATGCGCCGACGCCGCTCAATAAACAACTGTTGGCGCAGATAGACGAAATTGTGAACCACGCTAGGCCGCTCGTGCCGGGCAACCGCTTCCGGGTGATGCGCCGTGACGTGTTTGCCGGGGAAGACTTGATCTTTGCGATGGGCGGATACGGGCAAGTCCTCACCCCGCCGCATTATCTGGTCGGCTCTATCGTTGGAGACCATCATCCTTTGGTGGATATGGGTTTTCGGATGGAGCAAATGGCGGTAGAAATGACGCAATTGGGAATTGGGACCTGTTTCATCGGCAGCCTGGGGCAGGAGCACAACGTGCGGGTGCGATTTCGGTTGCCGGCGGAGACGCGCATCGGCGCGTTCTTGCTTTTTGGCGCGCCCGCCGAGGACGCGGGCGGGCGGATGATCAACGCGGTGATGCGGCGCAAGGTCGGCGCGACGGCCAAGCTGGCGGCCAAGAGCCTGTTCTTCAATGGCTCGTTCCACAGCCCTTCGACCCCGCCAGCGCATTTGGCGCGCCTCATTGAGGCAGCGCGTAACGCCCCTTCGGCCAACAACGCGCAGCCCTGGCGTTTCCTCTGGTATGATGGAGCGCTGTATCTTTTTGTGCGCCGCCAGAATCTTGCTTACGGGGCGGGGATTGGCGTGCAGGAGTACCGCTTTTTCGACGGCGGCGTCTGCATGAGCAATATCAGCATGGCGTTGGACGCCTCCTTGCAGATAGCCTCGTGGACGCTGCTCAACGGGTCAGAGCTGGACATTCCCGACTATCCAGACACCTTGCAACCGCTGGCGAAGTTGGTGTTTGCCTGACTTTTTTGATGGTGGACTATGTCTGCCATCGAAAAATAAAAAACAACTCCGAGAGGTTCGCTCTCGGAGTTGTTTTTTGTACTATCAGCCGGATTACTTCGTTTCCCGGTAAACGACGTGCTTGCGCACGAAGGGATCGTAGCGGCGCAGCTCCAACCGCTGCGTGTCATTGCGCCGATTTTTCTGGGTGTAGTACATGTGCCCACTCTCGGTGCTCTTCATTTTGATGAGAATCCGATTCCCTTTCTTCTTGCTCGCCATAGTTCTGCCTCCTGCCCCAAACTTTTATACCCTAAAGTGGCGTCATTATAACGTGGATGGGAGGAGTGTCAAGCGTGAAAGACAGGATGGGATGGATGCGCCCAACACTCGCGGCTTGACAGTTTCGCGGACTTGCTTACAATATGACTAGGTAGTCACGTGACTGATCGGTCATATTATCTCAGGAGGCAAAAATGGAATTCCTTAACGATTTTCTCGCGTGGGCATGGGCGCGCCATCACAATGTTTTGAGTTGGTACATCCGTCCGCTGTTTATCCTTCCCTATATTTATTTCGCCTACAAACGCAGTTGGAAGGGGATGCTTGTGACCGTTATCGCGCTGGCGACCAGCATGTTCTGGTTTCCTGCCCCCACAACGGTCGATCCAATGGTCGCGCAATTTCTGGAAGTTGAGAGGGAATACATCCTCGGCCCGCTGACCGCGGCAAAGATTCTGCTCTGGCTTACCGTACCTGCGTTTTTCGTTTTCATCGCGATTGCTTTCTGGAAACGTTCGTGGTGGTGGGGGCTGGCGATCATTACCCTTGCTGCGTTCGGCAAGGTCGCGTGGGGTGTATTCGAGGGCGGGCAGGCGGGATGGGCGATCCTGATCCCCGCCGCGGTCGGGCTGCTTGTTTGCGATGTCGCCATCTACTTTGGCGTAAAATGCGTCAATAGCAGGAAGCACAGCGATGCGGCGCTATAGCTGCCTGCGGTGGGGGCGAAGGGGGTAACGGTATGCCAAAACAAACGTTCCTGAATCTTCCTGAAGAAAAACGCCAGGCTCTCACCGACATTGCGCTGGATGAATTTGCCAACCACGACTACAACACGGCGTCTGTCTCAAAAATTGTCGAAAAGGCGGGTATTGCTAAGGGGAGTGTCTATCAGTATTTTGAAAACAAGCAGGATTTGTTCATGTATCTGTTGGAGGTCGCCAATCAAGAAATGCTCCAATTCATCCAACAGACCGCGCCGCCCAATCCCGAGGCCGATTTCTTTGAGATGTTACGCTGGCAAATGTCCGCGACCGTACAGGCGTCCCAAAAATATCCCGTTCATGCCAAACTGGCGCAAAGGGCCTACGCCTCTCCGTTGCCGTTCCGCGATGCAATCCTGGAAAGAATGAAGCAAGTACGCCAGGCTCATTTCCAGGCGCTGGTGGCGCAGGCGCAATCGGCGGGGTGTCTTGACCCCCGGCTAGACCCCGCCGTTGTCAGTTTCATGGTGCAGGGACTTATCAGCGAACTGGGGCCATTTCTACAATCAAAATTCTGCGCGCGCGGACATGATTGGGTCGCGCTGCCCGAAGTGGGTGAGGTTTTCGATCAAGTGATTGAAGTTCTCCGACGCGGGCTAGAGTCCAGGTCTGGCTCATGAAGTGGCGCTGAACCGGCTTTTAATTTAAGCCATTAGCCTTCTGGGAGCGCGTACCTCGTCCAGAAACGCTCGGTGATTTCGTCGTCCAGCCGCTCGCGCAGGTGCGCCAGGGGGACACGCTCGATGATGGGGTGGATGGCGCCCTGGACGATCAGCCGCGCCGCTTCCGCCTTGGGCAGGCCCCGCGCTTGCAGGTAGAAGAGCTGTTCGTCGTCGAGCCGCGCGAGGGTGGCGCCGTGGCTACAGCGGACGGCGTTGCATTTGATTTCCAGGCCGGGGATGGCGTGGGCGCGCGCTTTTGACGTTCCCTCGTCGCCCAGCAGCAGGTTGTGGTTGGCCTGATAGCCTTCCATATCTACCGCCTCCGGCTCGGCGCGGACCATCCCGTAGAAGACCGTGGTGGCCGCATCCCGCAGCACGTTGCGGAACAACAGATCGCTGTAGGTGTTCGGAGCCTGGTGATGCTGGTAGGTGCTCTGGTCAATGTGCTGCGAGTCGGCGGCAAAGGTGAAGCCCTGCATCTGCGCGCGCGCGCCGGATTCGGCCAGGGTGGTGCGCAAGAAGTCTTTGGTCATCCGGCTGCCGAGCGCCCCGTTGACCCACACCAGGTTGGCGTTTTCACAAAGCTGCGCGTCTTGCACCGTGACGGAATGGCGCTGGTTGCCCCAGTGATGCAGGCTAATGTACCGCACCCACGCGCCCTTTTCGGCGTAGATTTCGACGACTTCGACGTTGATCGCCGGCTGCGTCTCCTGCGAGACGCGATCTTGAATCAGGGTGACGTGGCTGCCGGCTTCCGCAATCACCAGCGTGTGATGCAGGCTGCTCCCCGCCGTGCTATCGTAGGAGACAAGCGATTGCAAGGGCCGCTGTACCCGCACGCCCGCCGGGACGTAGAGAAACGTCCCGCCGCGCCAGAGGGCGGCATGCAGGGCCGTGAATTTGTCGTACTCCGGGCGGGACGCGCTGGCGCGCATCCAGTAGCGCCGGATGATCTCGTCGTAAGTGTCCAGCGCCTCGTGCAGACCGTCGAAGACGACGCCATGCACCTGGTCGTCGCGCCGCATGGCGTGGTAGGAGCGGGCGCCGTTGCAATGCACCAGCGTGCCGGAGACCTGATCCTCCGGCGCGAGGTTGGCGTGCCAGCAGATGGGCAGTTCGTTCAGTCCAGAGAGGTGTATCGGCGAGACGCCGACGCTCAGCGAATCCCACGGGTAGCGCGCGATGGGCGTGCGCCGCCACGCTTCCTCGGTGGAAAGCGGCATGGGCAGCGCCGCGTAGCGCGCCCACGCTTCCTGACGGGCCTCGCGCATCCAGCCTGGCTCGCCGTAGAGGTCGGAAAGCACAGTCGGCGTGTCCGCCGTGGCCGGGAGCAATTGCATCGGTTCGGTCGAGAATAACGGGCCGGTCATCTTAACCCACCCCGCCTTCCATTTGCAGCGCAATCAGGCGATTCAGTTCCACCGCATATTCCATCGGCAACTCCTTGATAAACGGTTCGAGGAAGCCGCTGACGATCATCGCTGCCGCGCGCTCCTCGGTCAGCCCCCGGCTCATCAGGTAGAAAAGCTGATCCTGGCTGATTTTGCTGACGGTGGCCTCGTGCTCGATTTTGACGTCATCTTCCTGCACGTCCATGTAGGGATAGGTGCTGGTCTGCGATTCCGGGTCGAGCAGGAGCGCGTCGCAGCGGACTTTCGCCTGCGCGCCCACCGCGCCGGGATTCACCTTGATCAGCCCCCGGTAGTCGGCCCGCCCGTTGTCCTTGCTGATAGACTTGGAGTTGATGAGCGAGGTCGTGTGAGGGGCCAGGTGGATGGCTTTCGCGCCGGCGTCGTAGTGCTGGTCGCGCCCGGCGAAGGCGATGGAGAGGATTTCACCGTGGGCGCGCTCCCCGCGCAGGACGACGGCGGGGTACTTCATCGTCCGCCCAGAGCCGAGGTTGCCGTCGGTCCAGAACATCGCGCCGTCTTCCCACACCATCGCGCGCTGCGTCACCAGGTTGTAGACGTTGCGCGACCAGTTCTGGATGGTGGTGTAACGCGCCCGCGCCCCACGCTTGACGAAGATTTCGATCACGCCGGTGTGCAAGGCGGATGTTGCATATTGTGGCGCAGTGCAGCCCTCGATATAATGTACGTTACTGCCTTCTTCCGCAATAATGATTGTCCTCTCGAATTGCCCTAAACTTTGCGCGTTAATGCGGAAGTAGGCCTGCAAGGGAATTTCCACCTGGACGCCGGCCGGCACGTAGACGAAGCTCCCGCCCGACCAGAACGCGCTGTTGAGCGCGGCGAACTTGTTGTCGCCGATGGGAACGACTTTGCTGATGTGCTCCCGCACCAGGTCGGGATACTGGCGCACGGCGGTGTCCATATCCACAAAGATGATGCCGTGCTGCTCCCATTCCTCTTTGAGCGAGCTGTACACGGATTCGGAGTCCATCTGCGTCTCCACGCCCGCCAGAAATTTGCGTTCGGCTTCGGGGATGCCCAGTTTCTCGAAGGTGTCTTTGATAGCGTCGGGCACGTCGTCCCAGGTGCGGGCCTTTTCCGGCGTGGCGCGCATATAATAATAGAATTCCTCAAAATCCAGCGGGCCTAAATCCACGCCCCAGGTCGGCATCGGCATCCGGTTGAAGACGTCCAGCGCCTTGAGGCGGAAGTCGAGCATCCACTGCGGCTCGCCCTTGTACGCCGAAATCTGCCGCACCACGTCCTCGCCGATTCCCCGCCGTGAGGTCTGTGCGTACTCAATTTCGGTGGTGAAGTCATAGCGGTCTTGCTCTTTCAGATCGCGTAACGCATCGTGATTTGTCGCCATTTTCGCTCCTGTGAGGAGTAGGAAGTAAGGAGTATGGAGTAAGAAGAAACTCCGAGCGTTTTTTGCTCCTTACTCCAACTTCCTACTCCATACTTCCTACTTCCTACTTCCTACTTCCTCTTTCACCCAATCGTACCCCTTCTCTTCCAGCACATCCACCAACTTCGCGTCGCCGGATTTGACGATGCGGCCTTCGTAGAAGATGTGGACGAAGTGCGGGTAGATGTAGTTGAGGATGCGCTGGTAATGGGTGATAACCAAAATGCCCATCGTCAGCTCTTGCTGGAGCCGGGTCACGTTTTCGGAGACGACGCGCAGCGCGTCAATGTCCAGGCCGGAATCCAACTCGTCCAGGACGGTGAAGCGGGGCTTGAGCAGCGCCATTTGCAGCACTTCCGCGCGCTTCTTCTCGCCGCCGGAGAAGCCTTCGTTCAGGTAGCGGGTGAGGAAGGCCGGGTCCATTTTCAGCATGTCCAGCTTCTCGTTCAGCTCCTTGCGGAACTCGCGCATGGGGATGAGGTGTGCGTTGAGCCGCCCCCGCTGGCCCTCGCGCGGTTGATAGCCCCGGATGGCGCTGGTGGCCGCGTGGAGGAACGAATACAACGTCACGCCGGGCACGGCCACGGGATATTGCATCGCCAGGAACAGGCCGCGCCGCGCGCGCTCGTCCGGCGCCAGACTCAGAATGCTTTCGCCCTGCACGCGCACGTCCCCCTGCGTGATGGTGTAGCTGGGGTGGCCCATCAAGGCATAAGACAGGGTGCTTTTCCCGGAGCCGTTCGGCCCCATCAACGCATGAACTTCACCCGGCTTGATCGTCAGGTTGACGCCTTTTAAGATTTCCTTGCCCTCTACGGTGACGTGCAGGTTATCAATTTCCAGGATGTTGGATTCCATCCATTGGCTCCTTCACTGCGTGCTATTTTTATCGAGAATTATCTTCTAAATTATACCACAAAAAGTTTGTTGGCCCCGACGCAGAAAAAGAAATTTGGGGGTGTTTTTTTTCGTTTGGGGGCGTAGCCCGCAAACGAAAAAGCGTACCTTTCTCTACGGCTTTAGCCGCATTAAAAAGACCGGCGCTTCTAAAGAAGCGCCGGTCTTTGGGGACAAGTGATATATTCTCTAGCCGCTGAACGCCCCGGTGAGCGCGCCCAAACCGACTGCGCCAACGCCAAGCACCGTACCCAGAATCATATAGAGGATCCAGACAATGATCCAGCCGATGATGACCGTGCCGATGGCCTTACCAGTGTCGAAATCCAATCCCTCGCGGACGGCGATGAAACCGGCAGCCAGCGACCAGATACCGCCAACAATCGGGCCGATGCAGGGGATAATTTGCAACACTAACGGCACCTGTGCGAACCCCATCACCCGCAGCATCTCGCCCATGTCCGCCTCGCCGCCAAAGAACTTCGTGCCGACGAAGAACGTTACCGCCGACCAGATGGCCCAGGAAATGAACGCCCAAACCAGGGCGAAGATGAAGCTGAACAGGAAACTGCCCTCGTTCAGGGCCGCGTTGATGCCGCCGCCCAGCGCGCTCAACAGCGCAACGATGCCAACCACCATTGCCGCCTGGGTCGTGGCCGTCTGATCGTGCTCGATCTCGGCAAATACCTTTGTGTCCAGTTTCAAAACGCCAATGATTCGCTCTAACATGGTGACTCTCCTTTACAAGCTATGAAGTGAATAAGATACATGTTTCATTATAGACAAACTTGGATTTTTGTATAGTATAGCGGTCACTCGCTATAACCGCCTTTTTTGTCAGCAGATTTAGCAGATTAAGCAGATTTTTAGCTGGTTTACGGCCCGCAATCTGCTAAATCCGCTTAATCTGCTGATAGAAAAAATCACGCATCCTGCCCACGTTGCTGGCTGGCCTGCCAGATCGTCCAGTTGCCGGAGACTTCGCGCACTTGCCCTTTGTCGGCAAACAGCAACATCCGCGTCGCCACCTTGTCAATGAAGAAGCGATCATGGCTGACGACGATAACCGCGCCGGGGAAGTGGGCCAGCGCGCGCTCCATGACCTGCGCCGTCGTCATATCCAGGTGATTCGTCGGCTCGTCCAGGAGGATGAGCGGCGCGCCGGAGAGCAATGCCTGCGCCAGCGCCACCCGCGCCCGTTGCCCGCCGGAGAGTGTGCCGATGCGCTGCATCAAGTCCATCTCGGAAAATTGCATCAGGGAGAGGAAGCGATTGACGTGCTTGCGCGGCGCGAGGTACGCCAGCCCGACGACGTTGACGGCGTGCGTGACGGTGTCGTTCAAGTCCAGATCGGCGAATATCTGATTGTAGTAGACGTATCGAACGCCAGACGCCCACGCCACGCGGCCGGCGTCCGGCGGCTCGGACTCGGCCAGGACGCGCAGCAGCGTCGTCTTGCCGCAGCCGTTCGGCCCGACGATGGCGATGCGGTCGCCGCTGTGGACTTCAAAGGTCAGATCGTGGAAGAGCGTCTGGTCGCCGTAGGCTTTGGCGAGGCGTTCCACCCGGAGCAGGTTGCTGGGGGCGTGCAGGCGTTGGTAGATGTTGGTGATGATCGTATCCACCGGGCGCGGCGCGACTTGCTTCTTGATGTTTGCCAGCTTTCTCTTCAATGCCTGATCGGGATTTTTGAGGGCTTCCCGCCGGTCGGCGATGGCCTCGGCCTCAAACGCCAGCAACTCTTCTTCGTGCTCAAATTGCCGTTCCAGTGACTTGAGGCGCAGCGGCTTCTCGCGCACATACTGCGTGTAACTGCCGGCGTACTCCTGGAAGTGATGATTTTCGATCTCGATGATGCGGTTGACCACGCGATCCAAAAACTGCCGATCGTGGGAGACGAGCAGCAGCGCGCCGGGGAAGCCGGTCAGCCATTCTTCCAGCCAGTCGAGGCCCGTCACGTCGAGGTAATTGGTCGGTTCGTCGAGCAGCAGCACGTCGGGGGCTTCCAGCAGGAGCTTCGCCAGCGCGGCCCGGTTCCGCCAGCCGCCGGAAAGCTGCTCGATGGGGCAGGTGCGGTGCGCCGCCGCAAAGCCCAGGCGGGTCAAGACTACGTCAATCTTGTGGGTATAATCCCAGCCCTCGCGCCGTTCTATTTCCTCCAACAGCTCCGCCTGCCGGTGCAGCAGCCGCTCCATCGCGTCGTCATTCGGCGCGGTCCCCAGCGCGTTCTCGACCTCGCCCAGCGCCGCCTCCAGCGCGTGGATGTCGGCGAACAGCGCGTCCAGCACCTCCTCGACGCTCTGCGCGCCGTCGAGGGTCGAAAATTGCGAGAAGTAGCCAATGCGGACACCGTCATCTACCTCAACTGTTCCTTCCGTCGGCTCTTCCTGCCCCAGGATCAGCTTGAGGATCGTTGTCTTCCCCGACCCATTCTTGCCGATCAGCCCCACGCGCTCGCCCTTTTCCAGGCGGAAAAACACCTCGCGCAGCACCGGCGCGGCGTCGTAAGATTTGGAAACGTTGTGCAGACGAACTAGACTCATACGGTTTCTCTCAATCGGACGCAGATGAACGCTGATAAACGCTGATTTTTTAAATAATCTGCGTGCATCTGCGAAAATCAGCGTCCAGGAAAATAAGACTGGGGTTACGTCGTGATCGCCATGCGATCCACGAAGCGTGAGGCAAACTGCACGAAGCGGTAAATATCTGCAAAATTGCTGACCAAACCGACCGAAACGCGCACGGCGCCGGTGCTTTTGTTGTCAATGCAGCGGCGGAAGTCGTCGAATGTCAGCCGCTGCGGCGCTTGCCTGAAGCAGGCCGCCAGCTCCGGGCGCGAAATCCCTAGCGCGGTCTCGCCGCCGCCCGGATTGCAGAAACACCCGGTGCGCACGGAAATGTTGAGCGCGCCGGCTTCCGCCTCGATCAACTGGTGGTCGAAGAAGCGCCCCTGTGGGTCGTAAAAATTCATCGTTACCGTGCCGCCGCGCAGCTCGGTGTCCACCGGCCCGTAAATCCGTACCACCGACGCGCCATTGGTGTGGCGCAGCGCGGTCAACTGCGTCAGCAGCCAGCCCGTCAGACACATCACCCGTGTGTGGATGGCGTCCATCCCGATGTCTGTCAGGTAGCGCAGCCCGATCTCCACCGCCGGCAACGCGAGATAATTCACCGTGCCATCCTCAAAAGCGGGCGCGCCCTCCGCCAGATAGTGCGTGTCCCCCTGCACCGAGGCGACCGTGATCGTCCCGCCCGCGAACCAGGGCCTGTGCAATTTACTCAAAGCGGCGCGGCGGGCGATCAGGCAGCCCACGCCCGTCGGATAACCGAACATCTTGTAGAACGACAGCGGCACGAAATCCGGTTTCCACAGGCTCAAATCCAGGCGGTTGGTGGGGACGAAGGCCGCCGCGTCGAGCAGCACGTCCCAGCCCCAGTCTTGCGCCTGTGCAATCCACGTCAACGGATGCTGCACGCCCGAAAAGTTGGATTGCGCGGGATAAGCGAACAGCTTGTGTTTGCCGGGGCACGCCAGCGACAGGCGTTCAAACAGTTGCGCTTCGTCCACGCGCAGATCGGGCAGCGCCAGAGGGATGTACGTCGTCTGCGCCCCGTGGCAGCGGGCGAATTCGCGGATGCCGTTGACGGAGTTGTGGTTGTCGAAAGTCAGCACGTATTGGCAGCCGGCATCGAAAGGATACGATTCCCCGACGATCTTCAGCGCGCCGCTGGCGTTGGCGGTGAAGATCACCTCGTACTCGTCCGGCGGCGCGTTGAAAAATTCCAGCACGGCCTCCCGCGCCCGCTCCACCTGCTCGGTGGACGCCCACGAGGTGGGATTGAACGAGTGCGGGTTGCCGAAGACGTTGTCCCGCAGCAGCGCCGTGTGCGCCGCCAATTGCGAGTCGCCGTACAGCCCGCCGCCGGTGTAATCGAGGTACACACAGCCGCGCGCGTCCAGCCGACCATACTCGGACTGGCGCAGTGCATCCACGGCCTGCGTATCCGCAAACGCCGGGTAGTCCCGCAAAAACTCAGCAAACGCCGTTTCGAGGGCGTCCATCCTTCTCTCCAAAAGGTGGCTCAGGCAAAAATTCGCCGTAGCGCGGTTGGCAACCGGCTACAGTATAGGGCAGGAGCTTTTTGTTTCACGCAAGGGCGCGAAGACGTAACGCAAACTCTTAGCGCCTTGGCGCCTTTGCGTGAAATGTTCTGGTTTTACCGACTGTCGCGGCGGCGCAGGAAGGCCGGGATTTCGATATTGTCGCGGTCTACCATGCCTGTGGTGAAAATATCCTGATGCTCAGGGCGGCGCGGCGCTTGAACGCGCTGGCGTTGTTCCTGTGCGGGCTGAACGTGCATGTCGTCACTGTCGAAGCCGGTGGCAATGACGGTGATGCGCACTTCGTCGTTCATTTGCTCGTCAATGACTGCGCCGAAGATGAGGTTGACGTCGGGGTGCGCCGTCTCGCGGATGATGGAGGCTGCCTCGTTGACCTCGAACAGCGTCATGTTGGCGCCGCCGGTGATGTTGAAGAGGATGCCGCGCGCGCCGTCAATCGTGATGTCGAGCAGCCGGCTCGAAATGGCCTGCTGCGCAGCCTCAATCGCGCGATTTTCGCCGGCAGCGTGCCCCACGGCCATCAACGCGGCGCCGCCTTCCTGCATGATCGCCTTCACGTCGGCGAAGTCCAGGTTGATCAACCCCGGCACGGTGATGACTTCGGTGATGCCCTGGATGCCCTGGCGCAGCACGTCGTCGGCCACGCGGAAGGCGTCCGTGAGGCTCACACGCTTCTCGGTGATTTCCAGCAGCCGGTCGTTGGGGATCACGATCAGCGTGTCCACCACCTGCTTGAGCGCCTCAATGCCTTCAGCGGCCGATTTCGAGCGGCGCGCTCCCTCAAACGTAAAGGGCCGCGTCACCACACCGATGGTCAGCGCCTTCAGCTCTTCCTTGGCGATGCGCGCGATGACCGGCGCCGCCCCGGTGCCCGTCCCGCCGCCCATGCCGGCGGTGACGAAGACCATGTCCGAGCCTTGCAGCATGTCGCGGATCTCATCCTGCGATTCCTCGGCGGCCTTGCGGCCTTCTTCGGGATGGCCGCCCGCGCCCAGGCCGCGCGTCACCGTGTCGCCAATGCGCAGCCGCTTCGGCGCCTGGCACAGCACTAACGCCTGCGCGTCGGTGTTCACGGTGATAAAGTCTACGCCTTGTAGACCCTCCGCAATCATCCGGTTGACGGCATTGCTGCCGCCCCCGCCAACACCAACGACCCGAATCTGCGCGAAATTCTCTCCGATTGTACCCATGCGTTTACCTCCTGCATATTGACTGCGCAACATAGAAATAATGTCCTGTTCTGCCATCGCTCACCTCTTCCCACTAATCTGTATAAAACTACGTTTCTTAGAAAAATTATTCCAGATACGTGAAACGTGAAGATTTTATAATGACAGCCTCACGTTTTACCTTTCACGTTTCATTACCCCGGCAGCAACGTCCGCAACCACGGCACCAGCCGCTTCCACCAGGGCGTATGGACGACCCGCCAGCCGCGCCCGCCTTCTTCCCACAACGGCTTCCATTGCACCAACCCCACGGCGACCGCCGCATCGGCCCCAGTCACCTGATCGGTCAACCCGACGATGTTCTTAGGCACCCCCACCTGCACCGGCAGTTCAAACATATCGCGGGCCAGCTCGCGCAGCCCGGGGAGCTGCGCCGTCCCGCCGCACAACACCAATCCGGCCGGCAACAGGCCATCGTAACCGGAGCGTTTGATTTCTTGTTGGACGTTCTCCAATATTTCTTCGCAGCGCGCCTGGACGATCTGCGCCAGCTTCCAACGCGGCACGACGACCGGGTTATTCTCGCCGTAGGGCGAAATGGTGAAACGTTCATCCTCCGCCACCATGGACGCCCGCGCGTGCCCGTGCTGCAATTTGACCTTCTCGGCGATGTCCTGCGGCAGCCGCAGGCCGATGGCGATGTCGTTGGTGATGTACTCGCCGCCCATCGAAAGCGAACGTGTGTGCCACACGGCGCCTTCGATGAAGATGGCGATGTCGGTCGAGCCTTCGCCGATGTCCACCAATACCACGCCCATCTCTTTTTCGGTCTCCGATAGCACGGCCCTGCTGGCCGCCAGACTGGTCAACACTAGTTCACTCACTTCCAGCCCGGCGCCCTGGATACATTTGGTCAGGTTTTGGACGGCCGTGGTTGATCCCATCACCACGTGCGCCTCCACTTCCAGGCGGAAGCCGTGCATCCCTAACGGATCGCGCACGCCTTCCTGCCCATCCACGGTGTAGACGCGCGGCAGGATATGGACGAGTTCCTGGTTCTGCGGCAGGACGATGGCGCCGGCGGCCTCCAATACCCGATCCACGTCGTCGGGGGTGATGCCGCGGTCGCGCCGCGCTACGCCCACCACGCCCTGGCTGTTGCGCGACGAGATGTGCGATCCGGCAATGCCGACGTAGGCGCGTTCAATTTGATAGCCGGAGCTTTGCTCGGCGCGCTCCACCGCTTCGGCGATGGCCGCGGTGGCTTCCGTCACGTTGACAACCACGCCCTTTTTGATGCCTCGCGCCGGGACCTTGCCTACGCCCACAATACGGACGCCTTCAGTTTCGCTAATTTCCGCCACCAGCACCAGAATCCGGTGACTTCCAATATCAATGCCCACGACTGAACGTTCCACTGTATACCCCCTTTACCAGGAGCGATTAAGAGAATAGGTTGGCCCTGCCGGGAAGCGCACATCCACCGTCCAGGGGAAAACCCCGCTTTCATCCAGGTGCGCCACCAAAGTCTGATATATCTGCCAGCGCGCTGCCATCTCCGGCCCATCCCCAAAAGCAACCCGCCGCCCTTCCGGATCGGTCCAGATAAGGCCGTGCTGGGGGTGATATTCCAGCACAGTGGCGGAGATGGGCAACGTCGCCAGCGCTTCGATGCCTTGCAGGATGGTGGTCGGCACGATGTTGCCTGCCGCGTCGGGCAGCGGCCCGCGCACTGTGGGCAGGTCCGGGCGATCCTGGAGGGCAGCGAATAACGTTCCATTGCGATCCACCCAATAGGCGCCCGCGCCGGTGATCCAGACCAGGTGCGGGGTACGTTCCTCGACCTCGATCACGCAATGCGCCGGGAACCGCTGGCAGGTGGCCTGCGCCGTCAATACGCCGGGCACTTTTTCCAAAATGAGCGCGCTGGCGGCCTGCGGACGCAATAAAAAGCCGTGCCACCCCAGTAAATCCGAGGCCAGCGCTACTTCCTTCGCCAGACTGCTCGAAGCCGTTCCGCTTACTTGTAGATTTCCCTCCATCAAATACCAGCGCCCGTCCAGGATCAGCCACAGCCCAATAGCAAGGATCAGGGTCAGCGGAACAATCACCTTCCACGACACGCGCGGCAGCGCCCGACGAGGCGCCGCCCCATAGCGTACGTGAGGCTGGGCGCCTAACAGTGCGGCTGTGCGGTGATAAGTGCGTAGCTTTTTCCGTTTCATCGCCGACCCTCCTTGTTACTCAATACTCGATACTCGTTGCTCGATACTCGTTGCTCGATCATGTTTCTAGCTTCTAGCTTCTAGTTTCGAGCTTCCAGCTTCATTCCTTCCGTGGGCGGAAGATGTGCTCCGACGCGGCGTTTTCCTCGAAACGTTCCACGGCCAGCTCCACCAGTTGATCCAACAGGCGCTCGTAGGGCACGCCCGACGCTTCCCACAGTTTGGGGTACATGCTGATGGACGTGAACCCCGGAATAGTGTTAATTTCGTTCAAATAGAGCGCGCCCGTTTCGCGGCTCAGCAGAAAGTCCACCCGCGCCATCCCCGCGCCGTCAATCGCCCGGTAAGCATGCACGGCCAGGTCTTGAATCTGGCGGGTCAATGCCTCGTCCAGCGGCGCCGGAATGAGCAACTCGGATTCTTCCTCTTCCGACGCGAGATACTTGGCCGTGTAGTCGTAAAACTCGCGGCGCGGCACGATCTCGCCGGGGATGGACGCCAGCGGCGCTTCGTTGCCGAGCACGCTGACCTCGATTTCGCGCGCGGACGGTACGGCCCATTCGATCAGGATACGCCGGTCATAGCGCACGGCTTCCGCGATCCCATCGCGCAGTTCAGCGCGGGTACGGCATTTGCTGATGCCCACGCTCGACCCCAGGTTCGCCGGTTTAGTGAAGACTGGATAGCCTAGCTTGGTTTCGACTTCATCCATGATTGGCTCCGGGTCTTTTGCCCAGAGCTGCCGCGTCGTCCAGATATAGTCGGCCACCGGCAATCCTTGCGCCTGCGCCACCGCCTTGAATGCGATCTTGTCCATCGCCAGCGCCGAATTGAGCACGCCGCCGCCCACATACGGCACGCCCGCCAACTCCAATAAGCCCTGCACCGTTCCATCCTCGCCAAAAGTGCCGTGCAGAACCGGGAAGACCACGTCCACCTCCGCCAGCGACGCAAGCTGCGTTTCAGCAGGTTGCGTGGCGACCAGCGCGCTGCCGGTCGCTTCCTCCTCTTCCGGCCCGGCCCACAATCCCTTGCGCGACGGATCGGCGAAAATGGCCGCCGTGCGGACGCCGGTGAAGTCTTCATCTTCCAGCGCCTTCATCGGATCGGCGCCGATGATCCACGCGCCCTGCCGTGTGATGCCGACCGGGATCACGTCATACTTTTCCGGGTCCAGCGCACGCATCACCGATCGCGCCGACATAATGCTGACCTCGTGTTCCCCCGACCGTCCTCCGAATAACACGGCAACTTTGCGTTTCTCTACCATAATTGGATGTACCTCTAAAATAATTTCGTTTTCGTTAAACGTGAGTTTCAAGAATTCCCTGCTCCGCTGATCCAAAATCCAGAATCTCAATTTCCGGCTCCAGCGTCACCCCAAACTGCGCCTGAACTTCAGCCTGCACCAGGCTGATGAGAGCGCCGTAATCGGCAGCCGTGCCGCCGCCCTCGTTGATGAAAAAGTTCGCGTGCTGCGTCGAAATACAGCATCCGCCCCGGCATACGCCTTTCAGTCCGGCGGCCTCGATCAGGCGTCCGGCGTAGTCGCCCGGCGGATTTTTGAACGTCGAGCCGAGCGTCTTGCCCGGCGGCTGCGTGCGCTGGCGGCGTGCGGTGTACTCGGCGGCCTTCTCCGCTAACCCCGCCGGATCGCGCGGGTTGAGTTGAAACGTCGCCGTCAACACCAGCCAGCCTTGCCTCGCCCCCTTGAGCCGGCTGGTGCGATACTGGAACTCGAACCAGTTCGGCCCGACTTCTTGAACCACGCTATCCGGTCCTACTACTTCCGCTCTTGTTAAAATGCCGGCGATCTCGCCGCCAAATGCCCCGGCGTTGTTGATCGCCGCACCCCCGACCGTGCCGGGCAATCCCACCGCCCACGTCAACCCACCCAGGCCGCGCTGCACGGCTTCGTGTGCGGCTTTGATGATGAGCGCGCCGGATTCAGCGTAGACTTGGTTCTCTTCCGTGAAGCGCACATCCCGCGCGTGATTGAGAATCGTGACGCCCCGCAGCCCCGCATCGGGCAACAGTACGTTGGATAGACTACCGAAAACGCGCCACGGAATCCCGGCCGCCTGCGCTCCCTGTATCGCCGCAAGTAACGCTGTGCGACTGCGCGCGACGACCAACAGATCCGCCGGGCCGCCGATTCCCACCCACGAATGGCGGGACAAAGGCGCGTCGAACGCCACACGCAAGTCCGGCGTCGCTGTGAGCGCTTGCCCCAGCGTTTCCAGGTCAACGCGCAAGCCGTCGCTCACTTTTCCGACTTCGGCTTGGGCTGCCGCTTCGGTTTTTCGGGCGTCTCCTCGATTTGTTCCAGCTTGACCGACAGCACTTCGGACTCGTAGAGCCGATAGCGACTCCTCTTGCGCTTGCGCACCGTGTTAAATTGCTGTTCCAACCCACTCAACCGTGACATACTGTCTCTCCTCCTCACTCCTAACTCGCAACCCCTAACTCCTTCACCAGTCGCTGCCCCACCACGTATTCATCCCCCGCGCCCAGCAACAACACCACGTCGCCGGGTTGGACGTGTTCTGTCAATACCTGCACCGCTTCATCCAGCGACGCCGTCGCCGTAACCTCCGGGTGCGCGATTTCCGCTGCCAGGGTGTGCGCCGTGAGTCTGCCGTCGTCCTCCTCGCGCGCCGCGTAAATAGGCAGCACGATGACCTCGTCCGCCTCGGCAAACGCCGCCATAAAATCGGCGTGCAAGGCGCGGATGCGGCTGAACGTGTGCGGCTCCCACGCGACGACGATGCGGCGGTCGGGATAGCGCTGCGCAGCAGCGGCGATCACGGCGGCAATCTGCGTGGGATGGTGCGCGTAATCGTCCACCACCACGACGCCGCCCACATCCCCCAACACCTCGAAGCGCCGCGCCGTCCCCTCAAATTTTTCCAGGGCCAACCGCGCGTAGACCCAATCCAGCCCCAGCGCCGACGTGACGGTAAGCGTCGCCAGCGCGTTGAGTACGTTGAACGCGCCCGGCACCCGCAGCCGCACCAGGCCCATCGGGACTTCGTCGTGCATTGCCAGGAAGGTTATGCCGCCGAACTCGTTGGGTTGCAGCCCGGTAGCTTGCCAGGCCAGCCCTACGCCCTTGTGGATACCGTAGAGCGCCAGATGGCCGCCGTTGGCGTGAAACGAGGCGCCGACCGCGTGCGCGATCTTGTCGTCGTTGCACGCCACCAGGATGCCGCCGGGGCGGATGTTGTCTACGAAATCCCCAAACGCCAGGCGCAAGTAGCGCAGGCTCTTGAACGAGTCTGGGTGATCGTATTCGATGTTGGTGATGACGGCGATCCGGGGTTTGAGCGCCAAAAAGGTGCTACGATATTCGTCTGCCTCAATGATAAAGTGCTTGCCCTGGCCTACGTGGGCGTTGGTTCCCAGGCCCGCCACGACACCGCCGATGATGAAGGTGGGATCAAGCCCGGCCTCCAACAACGTCAGCGCCGTCATCCCCGTCACCGTCGTCTTGCCATGCGCCCCGGCAATGGCAATGAGGTCGTAACCTTCCGTCAATTCGCCGAGGAAGTCCGGGCGGCGCATCACGGGGATGCCGCGCTGCTGCGCTGCTTGTATCTCCACGTTGTCGTCCGGCACGGCGGATGAGGCCAGCACCAGATCGGCGTTGCCTAAGCTCTCTGCCGCGTGGCCGATGATCACGGTAATCCCTTCGGCTTGCAGGTCATTCGTCAACGGCGACGCGCGTCGATCCGTTCCCTGTACCTGGAAGCCGCGTCCTCGCAGCACCCGTGCAATGGCCGACATCCCCGCGCCGCCAATGCCGATGATGTGAACTTTATGGTGGGCTTGTAAATGCGTCATTCCTCTCCCCTGAAAATCCGTTACAATCTGTTCAATCCGTTGATAAATTTTCGCCCATTCGCTCTAAACAAACACGATCAGCACAAAGACGAAGGCCACGGCGACCGCGACCAGCAGAGCCGGTCCTTCCAACCAACTGATGGGCAGATATTCCAACAGACCCTTGGCGGCAGCGGTGGTTGGCGGGGTGATCCCCCACAACTTGTATTCCAGCGCATCTAGGAAGCCCCACAGCATCCCCACGATTAAAAAGCCGTTGACCGCGCCCAGGAAAAACCCTAGCAAGGTGTCCTGAAACTTTTCCTTGCGCGCGCGCGACCCCAGCGCTGCCGAAATCGTGGTCGTCGCGTAGCCAAACGCTATCAAGATGATAAATAACACCGCTCGGACGTAGAACCAGGTATCCGGCTGTTCCGTCGCCAGATTTTGTAGCGATTTGTTGATGACCGGGACGTATTGCCAAAGCACGTACTCCACAAATCGCGCCAGAATCACGCTGAAGACGACCAGCAATTCTTTGGCCCAGCCGCGCAGCGCGCCAATGATGCCAAACATCAGCACCAGACCCCAAAATAGCGTTTCTAATGGGACCATCTCATCGCCTCCGGGCCAGCGCCAACAAGGCTTCGGCCAGACGCTGCGCCGCGTCGGGCCGGGCCAGCGCGCGCGCTGCCTGGCTCATCGTCGCGCGCCGCGCCGGGTCGCTCAACAGCGTCTGCACCTGCGGGACGAGTTGCGCCGCCAAATCGGCGTCCTCCAGGACGACTGCCGCGCCGCGCGCCGCCAGCCAGTCCGCGTTCACCCGCTGGTAACGCCACGCATGGGGATACGGGACCAGAATCGCGGGCAGGCCAAAATACGGGAACTCGCCCAACGTCGAAGCGCCTGCCCGGCACACCACCAGATCGGCCGCCGCCAGCGCCGCCCCCATCTCGTCGTGGAGATAGGGATATGCCTGATACTGCGCCTTCACCGTGTCTGGCAGACTTGCCCGCGCCGTCTCAATTTCCGCCCAATCCAACGTCCCGCTGACGTGGACGATGTGCGCCAGCGGCGTCAACTCCGCCAGGTGGGGCAACAGCGCCCGGTTGATCGAGCGCGCGCCGCGGCTGCCGCCGAACACCAGCAGCACCGTCGCGTCCGCATCCAGCCCCAGCGCGGCGCGGCCCGTGGCCCGCGTCCAGCGCGTGATCCGCTCGCCCAGCGGATAGCCCGTCACGACGACTTTGTGAGCCGGCAAGAACTGCCGGGAATCCTCCACCGTCACGGCGACGCGCGCCGCCAACCGGGCCGCTGCTTTCACGGACTGCGCCGGTTCGATGTCGGGCAGGTACACCAGGAGCGGGACGTGCTGCCAACTGGCCGCCGTCGCTGCCGGGCCGCTGACGTAGCCGCCGGTGGTGAGGAGCGCGTCGGGCCGCTCGCGCCGCATGTGACCACGAACTTCAACCAGCCCGCGCACCAGCTCCCAGCCATTGCGCACCGCGTTGAGGAGCGCCACGCCGTGCAGTCCGCCGCCGGGGATGGCGATGAAGGGAATCCCCGCGCGGGCGACCAGCGCTTCCTCCATTCCGCCGACCGTGCCGATCCAGGTCAGGGCGGCGTCAGGCGCGACGGTTTGCAAGGCTTGCGCTGCGGCCAGTGCGGGGTAGACGTGCCCGCCAGTCCCGCCACCAACGATCCAAAAGCGCATCCCAATCTCCTTTGGGGCGTCCCCGTGAAACGCCGAGCAATAATCCGATCCCGGCCATCGTCACCAACATCTCCGAACCGCCGTAGCTGAAAAACGGCAGCGCCGTCCCGGTGAACGGCACCAACCCCGTCATCACCAACACATTCAACAAGGCTTCGCTGGCAATCATCGTCGCAATCCCAAAGCCGATCAGAGAGCCAAAGGGATCAGAAGTTTCCAACGCGATCCGGTAGCCCCGGTAAATCAACAGAATAAACAAGGCAATCACCAGCAAACACCCCAGCAAGCCCATTTCCTCGCCGACGACGGCGAAGATGCTGTCGGTGTGCGGAAAGGGCAGATAGCCGGATTTCAGCCGCCCCGCGCCGATCCCCACGCCGAACAACCCGCCCTCGCCGATGGCGAGAATGGCGCGGTGGACGTGGTAGGGCATCTGCGTCGGATCGCGCAATGACCCCAGGTAATCCACCAGGCGGGCGCGCGCGTGCGGCAGTTGCCACGCCAGGAAAGCGAACGCTGACCCGCCGGAGACAAGCGATAGGAAAATCTGGATGGGATCGCCGCCGGCAAAGAAGAACATCGCCAGCCCGGTCACGGCGAGCAGCAGGGCGGTGCTCAAGTCCGGCTGCAAGGCCACCAACCCGGCCACCACGCCGATGATGATGGCGAAGGGAATCAGGCCGTAGCGCACCCGGTTGAGCTGCTCGCCCTTCGACGAAAGCCACGCGGCGATGTAAATCACGGCAACCAGCCGCGCCAGCACGCCCGGCTGCACCGACGCGCCAAACAGCGACCGTTGCGCGCCGAACACTTGTTCACCGAGGAACAACACGATCACCAGCGCGACCAGCGTGACGCCCATCAGCGGCAGCGCGAGTTTCTGCCAGAGGGGGTAGGGGATGCGGTACATACCCCACATCACCAGCAAGCCCAACCCTGTCCAGACAAGCTGCTGCTGCCAAAAACTGACGCCCACATAGAATGTCGCGCTGTACAGCACCAACAGCCCGTAGGCCAACAGCGCCAGCGCCGCTACCAGCAACAAACGATCGGTTGTATTGTCTTTTTTCGTTTTACGCTGTTTCATGATTCGTCCTCAATTAGTCGGGTAGTCGGTAGTTGGGTAGTCGGTAGTTGGGTAGTCGGTAGTTGGGTGGTCGGTAGTTGGGTAGTTGGGTAGTCGGTAGTCGGTGGTCGAGTGGTTGGTCGTCGGAATGACGTTAGACTACCCGACTACCCGACTATCTGACTATTTGACTCCTAGACTCCTAGACTATTTGACTACCAGACTATAAATTCTGCACCAGTTCCCGGAAGCGTTCGCCGCGCGCGGCAAAATCTTTAAATGCATCAAAGCTCGTGCCGCCGGGTGAGAGCAGCACCACGTCGCCGGGATGCACTCGCTCCGCCGCCGCCCGTACCGCTTCCTCCAAAGTCCCCGCTGCCACGATCTCCTCCAACGCCTCCGCCCCTCCGCTCCCCTGCTCCCCTGCTCCCTTGCTCCCTTGCTCCCACGCCCGCGATACGTGCCCCTCAATCAACGGCGCCGCTTCGCCAAATGTGATCAACACGCGCACACGCGCCACGACGCGCCGGGCAAACTCTTCCCATTCCAAATTTTTGTCGCGCCCCCCGGTCAGCAAAATCAACGGCTCGTCGAAAGCGGTCAGCTCCGCCATCACCCGCTCCGGCGCAGTGGCGATGGAATCGTTGATCCACAGCGCGCCGCCCCACCGCCGCACTTCTTCCAGACGATGCTCGACGCCGGTGAACGCGCCGATGGCCTCCCGGAGCGCGGCGACGGGCGCGCCGGCGGCGTCGGCCAGGGCGCAGGCCGCGAGCACGTTGAGCACGTTGTGGAAGCCGCGCAGCCGGATGTCATCCCGCCGGCAAACCTGCACTTCTCCCGCGTTCCCCCGGAGCCAAAGGTCATCGCCGCGCAAGAACGCGCCGCTTTCCGGCTCGATCTGCCCGCTGAAATACCGCACTTGCGCCGCCGTATCCGCCGCGAGCGCGCGGGCATTTGGCTCGTCGTAGCTCAACACCGCCACGTCCTGCGCCGTCTGGTACGCCACCAGGTTGCGCTTCGCCGCGATGTAGGCCGCCATCGTCTTGTGTCGATCCAGGTGGTTGGGCGTGATGTTCAGCACCCCTGCAACGGCCACGCCCACGCGCATCACCTCCAACTGGAAGCTGGAAAGTTCCATCACCACCCGGTGGTCAGGACGCATCGCCGGCAAGTCGTTGATGAGCGGGTTGCCGATGTTGCCGCCCACCCAGGTTGTGAAGCCGGCCGCCGCCAGCATTTTGCCGACGAGCGCGGTCGTGGTCGTCTTGCCGGCCGCGCCGGTGATGCCCACCACCGGCGCCGGGCAGCGCCGCAGGAATTCCTGCGCGTCGTTGCTCACCGGGAGGCCGCGCCGCAGCGCTTCCTGCACAATCGGCAGGTCGGCGGGGACGCCGCCGCTGAGGCAGAACAACTCGCAATCGTCCAGCAGGCTCAGCGGATGCGCGCCCAACTCGTAGCGGATGGGCAGGTCTGCCAGATCGGTCAGGGTGGACTGCAAGGCGGCGGCGTCCTGCCGGTCGGAAACCGTCACCCGCGCGCCGCGCTCGGCGAAGAAGCGCGCCAGCGCCTTGCCTTGCCGGGCCAGGCCCAGGATGACGACCGAAGCGGGAAGTGCGCCATCGTCTACTGACCGCATACTGAAACCCCTTTTTTTGTCAGCAGATTAAGCGGATGAAGCCGATTTGGGCGCAGTCTATCATGAGTAATCTGCTCAATCTGCTGACAAAGAAGCGTGTGTTGGACGTGGTTCATGATGTCAAAGTGCCTTTACGGGTTGCCGAGCAGGGCCAACGCGACGCCGACCATCGCGGCCAAAAGCTGCACCAGCCAGAAACGCTGGACGATCTGCGTCTCGGACCAGCCGAGCAATTCAAAGTGATGGTGCAGCGGCGCCATCTTGAAAAAGCGCCGCCCTGCGCCAAAGCGTTTTTTCGTATATTTGAAATAACTGATCTGGATGATGACGGAGAGCGCTTCCGCCACCGGGATCAACATCACCACCGGCAGTATCAACCACTGCCCGGTCATCAGGGCCACGACGCCCAACGTCGAACCGAGCGCCAGCGAGCCGGTGTCGCCCATAAACAACGTCGCCGGGTGCGCGTTGAACCACAGAAACGCGAAGGATGCGCCGACGATGGTGAAACAGAAACGCTCCAGGTAAATCTGCCCCTGCAAGTGGGCGATGACGCCGTAGGCCGCAAATGCGCTGGACATAATGATGCCTGCCAGTCCATCCAGCCCATCGGTGAAGTTGGCCGCGTTGGCTGAACCAATGATGATGAACATGGCGATGGGGATGTAGAACAGCCCGATGTCAATCTTCTCCGCGATGCCCGGTACGGCTATACTGCGTAAATCCATCCCAAAATACAGCACCAGCGCCACCGCCAGCGTGAACAGCAACTCAATCTGCAACTTAAAGCGCGCCGTGAACCCCTCGCCGCGCCGCATCCCCCGCACTCCCGCCATATCGTCGAAAGCGCCCAACACCGCGTAGGCGATCATCACGCCCAGCGGCACCAGGATGGAGGTGCCCAGTACCGTCTGCCCCATCAGGTTGTAAAGGTTCAACGCCAGGGTAATCAACAGCACCGGCGCTGTAATCAACATCCCGCCCATCGTAGGTGTTCCCATCTTGGTGAAGTGGCCTTCGGGGCCATCTATCCGGATCGGCTTGCCGACTTTCCAACGCCGCAGCAAGCCGATGTACGGCCCTCCCCAAAAGACCACCATCAGAAACGAGATGCTGGCGAGAATCAGCGCGAAGCTCATGCTGGCGTCTCCCCTGGCAGCGCGCACGCCGTGTCGCGCAGGGCCGCGAGCGCCGCTACAATGCTCTCCATCTTCATTGCCCGCGAGCCTTTGATGAGGATCACATCATGGGGTTGAAGGATTTCGCATAACAGCGTAATTGCCGCCCCGGCGTCCGGCGCGATGTGAATGTGCGTTGGCTCCAGGCCGCATAATTCCGCGCCCCGCGCCAGCAAGGGCGCCAGATTGCCTACTGCGATCAACTCCTGCGCCACACTGGCGACGCGGCACCCCACTTTGAGATGTCCGGCTTCTTCGTAGTCGCCCAGTTCTAACATATCGCCCAACACGGCAATCTTGCGTCCTGGCTGCCGGCCTTCCCCCGATTGCAAGTCGCGCAGCAAGTTCAGCGCGGCCAGCGTCGAGGGCGGGCTGGCGTTATAGGTGTCGTCCAAAATCAATGAATTGTAAGGCCCGGGCGAGGCGACCAACCGCAATTGTGTGTTTGAAGTGCGCAACCCCTCCACAATGGCCTGCCAATCCAGCCCGGCGACCAGGCCGGCTGCCGTCGCCCGCAGCACCGTGTGCGCGCTGTGCCGCCCCAACAGCGGCGCCTTGATGTAAAGCTGCTCTTTCCCGTAGTGCAGGCGCAGCCGGATGCCCTCCAGACCCAGGCTTTCGACCTCGTCTGTCCACAGATCGGCTTTGGAGGAAAACCCGTAGAAGAAGGGCCGTGCCACGGTGAAGTCTGCCATCGCCCGCACCCGCCGGTCGTCGTAGTTCAGAATCGCCACCCCTTCTGGCGCGGCGGGCAGTGCTTCGACCAGTTCACGCTTTCCCAGCGCGATAGCCTCAATGCTGCCGGCGCGCTCGATGTGAACCGACTCCACGTTGGTGATGATGCCGATGTGCGGCTGTGCGATCCCCGCCAGGAAGCGGATATCACCCGGCACGTACATCCCCATCTCCAGGACGAGGTATTCGTGTTCGTCGGTTAACGCCAACACTGTCAGCGGCAATCCAATTTCATTGTTAAAGGAGCCGGTGCTGTACAGCACCCGGTACTGGCTTTCCAAGACGTGCGCCGTCACTTCTTTCGTCGTTGTTTTGCCGACGCTGCCGGTAATGCCGATAACGCGCGGATCAAGTTGCTGCCGCCAGAAGCGCGCCGCAGCCTGGAGTGCTTCCAGGCTGCTGGGGACGCGGATAAGCAGCGGCAGGCCGAGCGTGTCCGGCAGGATCTCGTCGCCCGCCATGATTTGATCTGCTTCTACGGGCACATCCCGTTCAATGACCGCTGCGATCGCGCCTTTGCTAAAGGCATCGGCGACGTAATTGTGGCCGTCCACCTGCTCCCCCTGGAAGGCAAAGAACACGGCCCCTGGCCCCGCTTTGCGCGAGTCAATGATAGGATGAACCGGCGTTTCCCAGGCAGCGGGACGCCGGTGCGTGATACCTTCTATCAGATCCGCCAGGGTCAGCGATTGATGCGCCATACTTCGATTTTATTGCTGAGCTAATGCGCCGGTTGATGGGACGCCCATCAGTACAAACACCCGCTCCATCACCCGGCGGAAGACCGGGACAGCCGTGTGTTCTCCCCAACGTAGCGCCGCCGGCACATTGGGGCGATCAATCTTCACCAAAATGAGCACCTGAGGATCGGGCCAGGGGCCAAACCCGACAAACGATCCGATGACCGAATCCGGTTCGTACCCGCCCGTCGTGGGAATTTGCGCCGTGCCGCTTTTGCCCGCAATGCGATAGCCGGGGATTTCCAAAATGTCCGACTTCTTGTCCACCGAGCGGGCCATGATTTCGGCTACCGTGTGCGCCGTCTCAGCAGAAATGGGGCGCGCCATCGGCTTCGGCAATACTGTGACGCTGCGGCCATCGGAATACTGCCGCTCTGCGACGATGTGCGGTTGCATCATCACGCCGTCGTTGGCAATGGCGGAGATCGCCGTCACCAGTTGCAGGGGCGTCACCGCGATGCCCTGCCCGAAGGCGTTGGTCGCCAGATAACTGTCGGACCAGTTCCAATCGCTGGGCAGGTGAACCAACCCCGCCGATTCGCCCGCCACTTCTACACCGGTCGTCTGCCCGAATCCAAACGCGCGCAAATATTTGTAAAAGACCGCATCGCCCATCACCCGCGTTGAAAGGGTCGCCGCGCCCACGTTGAGTGATTGGTTAATCATCCCTAGCAAATCCTGCTGACCGTAAGCGCCCCGGCTCGCGTTATAGACCGTGATGCCGCCATATTCCACCTTACCGTTGTCGTAATAGGACCAGTCGGCGGTCGCCAATCCAGAATCCAGCGCCGCGGCCAGTGTAATGACCTTAAAGACCGACCCCGGCTCGTAGGGGATGGTGGCGGAAGGATCAAGGAAGAGCGCCTCTTCACCCTCTGCTGCATACTCTGGATAGCGGTACGGCTCATAGTTGGGGCGGCTGGCGATCGCCAGGATTTCGCCCGTCCGGGGATTCATCACGATGATCGTTCCGCCGCTGGCGCCGTACTCCTGCATGGCGACGTCCAGCTCCCCCTCAATGTATGCCTGAATCGTGCGATCCACCGTCAGTCGCAAATCCGTGCCGGGATACGGGAGTGTATCCTTGGCGACTACTTCATCGGCTAAGGGGCTGGATTGGACGGTGACAGGGCCGGTTTGACTGGGGTTGTCCCCTTGCAAGAAGCGCAACTGGAACGCCTGCACCCCATAGCCCAGCCCTTCCTTGTTGACGAATCCCAGCGTGTGGCTGGCCAACGCGCCTTCTGCATAGAAACGTTCCCAGGTGGGGGTCAACGTGAGCCATGACCAGCCCAGCTCCCGGATTTTGGCGGCGGATTCTTCTGAAACATTGTGCGCCAATGGCCGCCAAACTGCAATGCCATTATCTGTTGCGGGAGGCGCTAAGACTTTGAGCAAGTCGTTGACGGGAAGGTTCAGTAGGGGAGCAAGGGTCTCGGCCGACATCAACGTGTCCGTTATCAGTGTCACCTCGGCCCCCACATCGTAAACCGGCAAGTTCCCCACCAACAGATCGCCGTTCCGATCCAGGATAACTCCCCACGGCGGGTCAGGCAGAGCATATTGGCGGCGCACCAGCGTTTCGGCCTCGGTGTGATACTGACTGTGCCCCAAAACTTGTAGCCGCACGAGCTGTCCGAAGATAACCAGCAGTGCGGCAACCAATAATACGGTGATCAAACGCAGACGTTCATCTGGCCCTCGTAACATGGCTTAAGGCCCCCCGACGTAGAGAAAGTCCACTGAATTCGCCGGTTGATACCCCAGCTTCACTGACCGCTCCTGTAAGATGGGAATCGAGCTGGCGCGCGCGATGGCTACCCTCAGCGCGTGATTTTGTCGCTGCGTCTCCGACAAGGTCTGCTCCATGGCCCAAACCTGGCCTGCTGTGTGGACGTTGGAAGCGACCAACGCCAAATAGGCCGCCCCCAGCACGGTGGCGACCAGGGCTGCCAGCACAAACAGCCGGGTCAGCAGGTGCGTGGATTGCTGCTTGCGCCGCAGGACGCCGTGAGTTCGTTGCTGCCAGATTACACTCATTGTGTCATCACCTTACGGTTTATAGTTTTTCCACAACGCGCAGTTTTGCACTACGGCTGCGTGGGTTGGCCTGTATTTCGGCAGCGGATGGCGTCAATGGCTTGCGCGTCACCAACTGTACTTGCGCTTGCCGCCCACACGTACAAACCGGGACGTTGGGCGGGCAGGTACAAACACCGGTCGCTGCTTTAAAGAACTGCTTGACGATGCGATCTTCCAGCGAGTGGAAGGTGATCACCGCTAACCGTCCCCCCGACTTCAGACTGGCGACGGCCTGGGGCAAAGCGGATTCCAGCCCTGCCAGTTCGTCGTTCACCGCAATGCGCAACGCTTGAAAGGTGCAGGTGGCCGGATGGATTCGCTCGCGGGCCGCGCGCCCGACCGCTGCCAGAATCACGTCCGCCAACTGTTGGGTGCTGCGGATAGGCCGCGCCGCGACGATAGCGGCGGCAATCCGGCGGCTGCGGGGTTCTTCCCCATACCGCCAGAGGATGTCGGCCAGCGCAGTCTCCGTCAATGTGTTGACCAGCCCCGCAGCCGTTTCATCCTCTCCGATCCTATCGAAGCGCATATCCAACGGGCCATCCTGGCGGAACGAAAATCCCCGGCGGGGGTCGTCCACCTGCCACGACGAAAACCCCAAGTCAAAGAGCACCCCATCCAGCGGCAAAATCTGCGCCTGCTCCGCTGTTTCGCTTAACCGGACGTAGGAAGCGTGGACGATCTGCGCCCGCGTTCCAAACCCTGCCAATCGTTGCGCGGCGCGTTCCGCTGCTTCAAGATCGCGATCCAGCCCCAACAGCCGCCCATCCGGGCCGGTCGCTGCTAAAATTGCGGCAGCGTGACCTCCGCCGCCCACCGTTGCATCCAGGTAACGCCCACCGGGCCGTAGGGCCAACCCGGTCAGGACTTCCTGCAACAGCACGGGGATGTGCTGCTGGGCTTCTGGCGCGTTTAAATCTGCAAATTCTCCCATAAGGCCGGGTCTGCATCCATCGCGGCAGTCTGCCGCGCATTTTCTTCTTCCCACCGCGCCACCGTCCACAATTCCATAAACCGATCCAATCCCACAATCACGGCCTCGGCGGAAATCTCCAACCCGGCGTACTCGCGCAACCTCTCCGGCAACAACACCCGCCCCTGGCGATCCGGCTCGACGCTGACGGCGTCGGCAAAGAAGACGCGCCGCAGCAGCCGCCCGCGCGGATCGGTGATGGGTAAACTGTTCACTTTTTGGGCGATCTCGTCCCAAACCGTTTTTGGATATATACTTAGGCAGCGATCCAATCCGCGCGTAATCACTACCGCGCCGTCCCAGACTTCACGGAAACGGGCCGGGATGGTGATGCGCCCTTTATCATCCAAAGTGTAGGTGTATTGGCCGAGAAACATTGGTTTTCTAAGAACTCTCCCCACTCAGAGCGTGAAAATTGCGGTCGAGAGAAAAATTTTCCCCCATTTCACTCCACTTTCCCCCACAATTACCCATCATTATACACGACAATCCCTACAAGTGCAATAGAGAAATCCCAAATTCCTGTAACAAAACGGGGAAAATTTGGGATAATTCGTTTATGCATTTGTAACTTATCCGAAAATGATAAGAGTGTGTCGCATTGTCGGTTGAGAACTTACGCCAGGGGTCTCTTTTTTCACCGCAGGGGCTACTAAAGACGCCAGGAAATGATAGAGTCTCTGCGATCTCTGTGTGCCTCAAGGGGGATGCTTTTTTCGCGGGCAAGGGTTATAATGGACCTGTAAATCAGGGAGGCAGCATGTTACATATCGAACACTTGCAGGCCGAGATTGACGCTTTGGGTGCCTTTGCCTTGACGAAAAAGACGCACTTCGACGAGAAGACCGAAGTCGCGCAGGGATGGTGGCAGACGTTGCCGCCGGTTCCAGCTATCCGCGCGCGGCTGGCGCCGCTGCTGGGGGGCGACTGGACTGGGGCGCTCCCGGCGACTGACGCTCCCGTAGCTGCGCCCTTCTACGCCCCGGAGCGCCCTCTCCAGGATGTAACGCTGATCGCAGTGGATGGTTCGCAAATCTTCCCCGATCGCCACGCAGCCATCCTGTATTACTTGATCCAGGTGGGCGCCATTGTCTTTCGGTACGATGGGCAGACGCCCACCCCTCACAGCCGTCCCGCGCTCTACTATCAGGATAACGACCTGTTCGACGCGCAGGGGTACGTGATTTCTTCTGAAAAAGTGAGCTTACAGCGGCTCTCCCAAGAAATGACGTATCTTTGCGAGTTGGCCGTGGCCGAGCGGCGCGTTGCTCCGGCGCCCCCGCTCTTTGCGCTCCTGGATGGCCCGCTGCTGTGGGCGTACCCTGAGCGCGGTCAGGACGTCGAACGCACTTTCCAGGCTTATCTGGAGGCATTGGGCGCGCTCCAACAGGCGGCGGTCATCCCCGTCGGTTACGTAGACCGGCCTGGGGGACGTTCTGTGTTGGAATTGCTGTGGGCGCTCCACCTTGCACCCGAAGAACTGTCGGGGCGGATCGGCGAAAATCCTTTTCAGCAATTGCGCGACTACCGGCTGATGGAGCGCCGGCTGCCGCCGGGGGCGCGCACGGCGTGGTTCACGCGGCCCACCGCTATCAACCGCCGGCACAGCGAGGCCGGGCAGGAAATCTGGTTTTGTTATTTGAATGTGGGAGAAGCCGGCCGCCCGACCATTGCGCGGGTAGAGATCCCCGCCTGGGCCGTTCCCGATGAGGCGGCGATAACGACGCTGCACGCGGCCTTGCTGCACCAGGCCCGCGCTCTCAACGGCTATCCGTATGTACTGGCGCGCGCTCATGAGGAGGCGTTAGTCACAACCCATGACAAAGCAGCCCTGGAGGACGTTTTGCAACGTCAGTTGATGGAGAAGGGATTGATCCCACACATGTCGGAGAAGGCCCGACAGAAATCATACCTGGGGAAGAGGTAAAAAATGGCTACACCGAGACAAACTTTGACGATTGGCAATGTGTTACGCGCGGATATTCGCGGCTTTGTAGTCGCCTCCCGTATCCCGGAGCCGGAGGTGCCGACGTTTGGAACTTTCGTGCGCGCTCCCATTCAACAGGGGCGTACCGATCTCATCGGATTGGTCTATAACATCAGCTTGCAGGACGATCCTTTCTTGAAGAACCTCGCCATCAACCTGGATCAGGCCGACGAGGAGATTATCCGGGATCAACGCGAAAACCGGGTTATCCCCGTTGAGATTTCGGTGGCGGCGGTCGGGTATCGGGATGACACACTTTATCGCTATGGGTTGCCGCCGCAGCCGCCGATGGTTCTGTATCGCATCACGGTCTGTGACGAGGACGAGGTGCGCGCCATCACCGAGTCCCCTGATTTCATGCGAACGCTGCTCGAAAACCGCGATATCCCGTCCGCCGATTTGATCCCGGCAGCCATCCGGCGGGCAGCGGAACTACGTCCCGAAGCTGCCCGTGCGGCGTTTTACTTGCAAGCCGGGCGTTATCTGGCGCGTTATCTGGGGCGCGAGCCGCTCCAACTCGAGCAAATCTTAAAGCAATTTAGCAATTCCGTGACTTTTTAAACGCAATTCAAAACTTCATTCTTTATAATGGGAACCATCGGGGGAAATCATGAGTAGGGGGAAGAAAATGTTTCAACAAAGGCGCACGGTTTTGGTGGTGGACGATCAATCGGAAACCCGGAACATGCTTAGAATTGGGTTGAAGGCGGAGGGGTTCAATGTGATTTTGGCCGATGATGCTTCATCGGGCTTGAAAGCGGCTTACAGCCATCACCCTGACGCGGTCTTGCTGGATATTATGATGCCGGATATTGACGGTTACGAAATGTGTCGGCGGCTGCGGGAAATGACCGATATCCCTGTGTTGTTTCTCACGGCCAAGAGCGCCACCGAGGATAAAGTCTACGGACTTTCACTGGGCGCCGACGATTACATTGTCAAGCCCTTCAATTTTGCCGAACTAAAATACCGGTTGGTACGCTGTATCAACCGCACATCCAATGCCAATGCTCATAAAATGGAGGTGTTGTTCCTTTCCGACTCGGTTATGTTGGATTGTGATCGCCACGAATTGGTGATCAGGGACAAAACCATTGCTCTGACGCCCAAGGAATTCGAGGTCTTACGCTATCTTGCCAGCCACCCTGGCAAGGTACTCACCACTGATGCACTCCTGGTTAATGTCTGGGGGACAGAACATATTGGCGAACCGGACCTGGTTAAACAGTACGTCTATCGCCTGCGACGTAAGATCGAGGCAGTTGCTGACACGACCGTATGTATCCACACGATCTGGGGCAGCGGATATTGCTTTGAGATTGACAAAGACCAGTAAAGGCGAACGCGAAACCGCCAGCCGTGATGCCGTGTTGGTGACCAACCCCCTTCAATCGAGGGGGTTTTTGGTGGCTTGAGGGATTCTGTTATGGCAATCAAAGTTCTAATCGTTGATGATGATATTAGCATTCTTACCTTCCTGCGCTTTGGTCTGGAACGCGAGGGTTTTACCGTTTACACAGCCGAGGATGGTCACACCGGCCTCCAACTGGCCTATGAATTCCACCCTGATATCATCATCCTGGATATTATGATGCCGGATTTCGATGGCTGGGCTACATGTCAGCGTTTGCGCAATGTCTGTGATACGCCCATCATCATGTTGACTGGCAAATCCGAGATGGGCGATGTGGTCAAGGGTCTGTCTATGGGCGCGGATGATTACATTGTCAAGCCGTGCAACTTTGAAGAACTCAAAGCCCGTATCTACTCCGTGTTGCGGCGTACGACCCCCGCTCAGAATGCCGATTGGCGCTCGACCTATGATGATGGTACTCTTCAGGTGAACCTGGAATCCGGAGTGGTGCTGAAAAATGGTGAGACCATCAACCTCACCGACACGGAATCCCGACTTTTCCTCTATCTGGTCAGTCATAAAGACCAGGTGGTGCCTCATCGTGAACTGCTTGTCAAAATTTGGGGGCCACAATACGCCCAGGAAATTGGCTACCTCAGTGTTTACATCCGCTATATTCGCTGCAAAATTGAAGACAACCCGGATAATCCTCAATATATTCAGAAACGTTGGGGACTAGGGTATTATTTCACCGGCAAAGGAGAGTTAGGCACCCCGCCGCTTTTTAAGTAATATTTAGGAATTATGTAACGGCTTCCTTACTCTGGTTGATTAGAATACGTATACATCAAAGGACGTATTCGTGTATCAAAGGAGTGCGATGGAATCTCAGCCTTCTATTTCAGAAAAGCTGGTCTTGTGTATTGATGATATGCCGGAATTAATCACCCTGGTTGGCCTGATTCTCAAGCGCGTGGGGATCAAAGTCATCGGCGCCAGTGATGGACAGGAGGGGTTGGCAAAAGCGCGTGAAGTTAAGCCGGACCTGGTGCTCTTGGATTTGATGCTCCCGCGTATGAATGGCTGGGAAGTTTTTTGGCAGATGCAGGCCGACGAACAGTTGAAGAAGATCCCGGTCATTATCATTTCGGTTCGCTCGGAAATTATGGATCGTCGGCTGGCATTGGAATCGGCGGAGGCTGATGGGTACTTGACCAAGCCCTTTGCCATTCAGGATTTGCTCACCAACGTGGAACGTGCACTGGGTCAAGCGGCTTAAAGCATCTTTGCCACTGACGCTTACATCGGGCAAGAGATAACCTTGCCCGATGTTTTTTTCCGTCCAGGGCCTTGTCCCTTAGATAAACTAACATATACTAAGAATCTATCCGAAAATTATAGCGATACTGTACCGCTACGCCAGACCTTGTGGCTAAAGCCGCTTTCAGGAAGGTATTTTTTCGTTGGTGGGCTACGCCCGCCAACGAAAAAATACCCTTTAAACCGCGCCTGTAGGCGCAAATTGCAGGTCAAAACGAATTTTCGGATAGATGCTTAGAACCTATCCGAAAATTATGGCGACGATGCGCCGCCAGACCGAACCTTGCGGCTGAAGCCGCTTTTGGGAAGGTGTTTTTTCGTAGGCGGGCTGCGCCCACCCACGAAAAACACCCCCCTCAACCGTGCCTTTAGGCGCAAATCACGCGCCAAACCGCGTTTTCGGATAGATGCTTAGTGGAAGCTGTGACTGAGGAGGTCAAGGGTATGGATGCGTTGGTAAGACTGTGGGAACATCCCGTGACGCGCGAATTGTATATGCTCGCCGGCTGGCAGCAATGGGCCGACGCCGGTTCCATTTCGTCGGGATTGCCCCAGTACCTCGTCAAAAAACTAGAAGCGCGTAAGATTGGCGAAATCGTTTCGGATAACTTCTACCTGTTTCAGGTGCCCGGCGCCCATCACTTTCTGCGCCCCCAGGTGAAGCTGGAGGAGGGCTATCGGGCAACGATGAGCTTGCCTCACAACGAGATTTTCTACACCGGCGACCACGAGAAGGGGCTGTTGCTGTTCTTGGGGGAGGAACCCCACATGAACATTGACCGGTACGCGGCGGCCTTTCTGGACGTGGTGCGTACCCTCAACGTCAAACGGATTGTGATTCTGGGCGGCGTCTATGGCGCGATGCCCTACGACAAAGATCGGGAAGTTTCATGCGTCTATAGTCTGCCGTACATGAAATCTGAACTCGCCAAATACGCAGTGCGTTTTTCTGACTACGAAGGCGGGACTACCATCGGCGCCTACCTGGCGCACAAAGCCGAAGCCCACGACATCGAAGTCGTGGTTTTTTACGGCTTTGTGCCGTCGTATGACTTTTCCGAGCTGACCGGGCCGGTTCATGGCCTGCGCATCGAAAACGACTTTAAAGCCTGGTACGACCTGATGCGCCGCGTCAACTATATGTTCAACATGGAAATAGACCTGACTGAACTGGAACAAGAAAGCAAAAAATTGCTCACCTCAATGGAGGCGGAGCTGGAAGAGTTGGGTTCGCAGGTTTCCGATGTGAACGTCCAGGACTACCTGGAAAAATTGTTCGAGGACTTTCAGGAGCGCCGTTTTATTCCACTGGGCGATATGTGGGAACGCGGACTGCGTGACCTGTTCAAAGACCTGGATGAGAATAGTTCCCTCGAGCATGAAGCATAGCACGCCAGTTTTCTTCCCGCACGCCTTGCTTACTTCCCCAATGACGTTTAGAATAAGAACCTATCCGAATAATGAAAATCTTTCACCACAAAGGACACAAGGGACACAAGGATTTTTCTCTGTGAACTCTGTGTGCTCTGTGGTTATTCACAGAGGAGAGCGAGCCATGAATAGTGATAAATCCAAAGCATCCCAGGTGTGGGGCAAACGCGCCGCCGACTTTTTCAGCGAGTTGGAAAATCAAACCATCCTGATCGCCGTGAGCAGTGGTAAGATTTTCAAAGGAGAACTCATCGGCGTGGACGTTTACGATCTCATCATTCGCCAGGACAGCGGACTAGAATTACTGCTGCCCAAGGGGAACATCGTCTATATCCACCGGATAACAGGATAACCTATGCAGGGCGTGATTCTGGCGGCGGGTCAGGGGAAGCGCCTGCAACCGTTGACCCTCACCCGCTCGAAAGCCATGGCACCCATTGCCGGTCAGCCCATTGTCGCGCGGGTGATGGAACTGCTGACCCACAATGGTGTGCGGGACTTCGTCCTCGTCGTCAGCCCGGACGACCGCGAGATCGAGCGCTACTTTCGGCGCGAGGCGGACTTGGAGGCCGAGGTGCGCTTCGTCTACCAGGCCGAACGGAAGGGGATGGCGCACGCGCTGCTCCAGGCCGCGCCCCTCATCACCGGCGACTTCGTGCTGTCGGCGTGCGACAATCTGGTGACAGAGGCCGACGCCGCCCGTTTGTTCGCCTTCTGGCAAACGACGCCGGCGCCCACCGCCGCCCTCACGCTGATGCCGACGACTGTGGAGCGTATCCGCAGCGGCGCGACGGTGGGGATGGACGGCCCCTGGATCACGCGCATCATCGAGAAGCCCCGCCCCGAGGAAATTCTGTCCAACCTCGCCAGCCTGCCGTTGTACCTGTTTGCGCCGCACGTGTTGGATTACCTGCCGGCAGTGCGCCCGTCGCCGCGCGGGGAGTACGAGCTGCAAGACGCCATCCAAATGTTGATCGCGCGCGACGGGCGGGTGGGCGGCGTCGTGCTGAGCGGGCGGATGACGTTGACGACCCTCGCCGACCTGCTGACGCTCAACATTGCTTACGTGCGCCGCATGGACGGCGTTCCTGTATTGCAACCAGCCGCCGTCGGCGCGGAGACGCGGCTGGTCGCGCCGCTTCGTATTGATCCCGGCGTCGTCATTGGGGCGAACTGCGTCGTCGGCCCCAACGTCTACCTGGAACGCGACTGCCGGATCGGGGCGGGCGTGACGTTGCGCGACGCCGTCGTGCTGCGCGACGCCCTTGTTCCTGATGGCGTCACAGTTGTGGAGCAAGTGGTCGGCTGACTTCTATGTGCGCTCCGAGTTTCATGGCCTAAACATCTCTGCGATGGATGGCGTGAAACCGTCAGGGTATAGCCGGAAACAGCTATGCCTCCCATGGTCGGAAAGGAGCAACGCCCGCTGATTGATTGTCCAATGGCCTTTTTGCGTGTTGGGCGGGCCGTGGCGGCGTCCTTTTCCGGGACGCCGCTTTTGTTGTTGTCATTGATTCCAGAAGTTGTTATTGTACATCAAGGAGAATTTCAGGATGAAGCCGTTGAGGAAAATTGTAGGGTTCTTGATTTTCATGAGCATCTTGGCCGGCTGCACGCCGACACCTCTCCCGGCGGCGCCGGCGAGTGACGCAGCAACGTTGCAGATCACCGGCGTGATTGCCGGGGAGCGGACGTTCACAGCGGAAACGCTCCGCGCCCTGGGCACGCACGATACGGCGTACACGAACAAAGACGGCGAGACGACCACCTACACCGGCGTCCCCTTCACGACGCTGCTCAAAGAAGTCGGCGCGACAGCGGATGCCACGACGTTAATCTTCAAGGCTGGCGATGGTTACGAGGCGCAAGCGATGCTGTCCGACATCACTGCCTGCGCCGACTGCATTGTCGCGTTCCAGGATAAGGGCGGTTTCCGCGGTGTGCTGCCGGACTTCCCTAGCAACATCCAGGTGCGCGATCTTACCACGATCCAGGTGCTCAGCGACGCCGACGCGATCCCGCCGGCCCCCGAAACCGGCGACGAAGCCATCCCCAACGACGGCCCCGTGACGATCACGGACGCCGCCGGCCGCACTGTCAGCCTGGAACGGCTGCCGCGCCGCATCGTCGTCGTTGGACGCGGGCCGTACATGGCCCTACACCTGCTCTACACCTTCCCCGAAGGACGGGCGCGTCTCATCGGCGTGGAGAGCAAGAGCGCGTCGCAGAGCGACTTCATCCTCAAGGTTGACCCGGCCTTTGCCGACGGCGTGGTGGGCCTGGCCGCGAACCCCAACCCGGAGCAGATCGCCGCGCTCGAACCCGATTTGGTGCTGATGAAGAGCGTGGCAATGGAAGAGATGGGGGACGCGCTGGCGCAGGTCGGCATCCCTGTGGTGTACGTGGGATTGGAGACGCCGGAGCAGTTTTTCCAGGACGTGACCAACCTCGGCCTGCTGCTGGGGAATCCCACACGCGCCCAGGAAGTCATCGCGTTCTACCAGAGTCGCCTTGACCGCGTGACGACGCGAGTGGCAGGCATCCCCGAAAGCGAGCGTCCCCGCGTGTTGCTGGTGGATTATTCCGACCGGGGCGCGGAAGTCGCTGTGCAAGTCCCGGCGCAGGCCTGGATGCAAACGTTCCAGGTACAGACGGCGGGTGGAAACCCGGTCTGGATCAGCGAGGCGCAGATCACCGACGGCTGGACGGTGGTGAACGTGGAACAGATCGCGGCTTGGGACCCTGACAAGATTTTCGTGGTGATGACGTATAACCACGATGCGCAAAAGGTCATTGACACCCTCAAAGCCGATACCTATTGGAGCAAGCTCACGGCGGTGCAGAACGGGGAACTGTACGCCTACCCCATGGACGACTTCCAGTGGAACACGCCCGAACCCCGCTGGATTCTCGGCTTTACGTGGTTGGCGACGCGCATCCACCCCGATCTGTTTGCCGATGTTGACCTTCAGGAAGAGCTTTACACCTTCTTCGGCGCTCTCTATGGGATGGATCGCGCGGCGGTGGATACCGCGATTATGCCGAAGGTTTCCCTGAATGTCCACTGAGGCCCAGGCGGCTGTGACGCGCGCTGCGCGCTTCCGGCGACGATTGTGGGGACTGGCGGCGGCGCTGCTCCTGGGCGTGGCGCTCTCACTGTTCCTGGGGCGTTATCCCGGCCCTTACTTCACCCCGCTCAGCGTCCTGCGTGAGAACGAGCTGGCCCGCACGGTCGTGCTGAATTTGCGGCTACCGCGCATCCTGACCGCCGTGCTCCTCGGCGCGACACTGGCGGCGGCAGGGACCACCTTCCAGCTCATCTTCCGCAATCCCCTGGTGGATGCCGGATTCCTGGGCGTCTCGCAGGGCGCGGCCTTCGGCGCATCGCTGGCGATTGTCTTCCTGGGCGGCTCCGCCCTGATGGTGCAGGGCAGCGCGGCGCTGTTCGCCTTTTTGGGACTGGCGGCCAGTTACCTGATGGCGCAGCGGCTGCGTCTGGGGGACTGGGTCTTGCGGCTGGTGATGGCGGGGATTGGCGTTTCCGCTTTCTACGCCGCCGGGACGGGCATCGTCAAATACCTGGCCGACCCCCTCAAGCAACTGCCCGACATCACCTTCTGGCTGCTGGGTGGGCTGTGGGCCATCACCTGGGAGGACGTGCTGCACATCCTGCCAGTGGTCATCCCCGCGCTCGCCATCCTCTTCTTGATGCGCTGGCGGCTGAACCTGCTCTCGCTGCGCGACACGACCGCCTTCGCGCTGGGCGCGCTGCCGGGCCGCGAGCGGATGGTGATGCTCATCGCAGCGACGGCGGCGACGGCGGCGGTCGTCTCCAAAGCCGGGCAGATCGGCTGGGTGGGGCTGATCGTGCCGCACATCGCCCGCCGCGCGCTGGGGGCGGACGCGCAGTCGGCGGTTCCCGGCGGGATGCTCCTCGGCGGCCTCTTCGTGCTGCTGTGCGACGACCTGGCCCGCACGGTGCTTTCCGGCGAAATCCCGTTGGGGATTCTGACCTCGCTCATTGGCGCGGTCGTCTTCTTCAGCCTGCTGCTGCGCAACGAATTGGAGCTAAAACGATGACCGCCGCCGTCTCCGTTCACGATTTGGCCTTCCGCTACGCGCCGACCGCGCCCGACGTGGTGCAGGACATCACCCTCGACCTGCCCTCCGGCGCGGTGACGGCCATCCTGGGGCCGAACGGCTCCGGCAAAACCACCCTGCTCCACCTGATACTGGGGCTGATTGCGCCGCAACGCGGACAAATCCTGCTGGCGGGCGCGCTCCACACGGACTACGCGCACCGGGATGTGAGTCACATGCTGGGACTGGTGCCGCAGGAAGAGCCGCCAGCCTTCAATTTGAACGTGTTGGAGACGGTGCTGCTGGGCCGCGCGCCGTACCTGAGCCTGTTGCAGCGCCCCAGCGACCGCGACTACGAGACGGCCTTCCGTGCGCTGGAGACGGTGGGGATGGCGGCGTTGTGGGATCGGCCCGTTCCCGCGCTGAGCGGCGGCGAGCGCCAATTGGTGATCCTGGCGCGGGCGCTGACGCAGGAGCCGGACATCCTGCTGCTGGACGAGCCGACCTCGCACCTGGACGTGGGCAACGCCCGGCGCATCCTGAACCTGATGCGCGACCTGCGCGCGCAGGGGCAGACGGTGATTTTCACCACGCACGACCCCAACGCCGCAGCCACGACCGCCGATCACGTCGTCCTGATGCGGCAGGGCCGCGTCCTGCACGCCGGCGCCGTGACCGAAACCCTGACCGCCGCGCACCTTTCGGCTACCTATGACGTGCCGATTGACGTGTTGCAAGATCGGCAAGGGCGGCTGCTGATCGCGGTTTATTGAGTGATTTGTAGGAACTAGACCGTCACCCTGAGCGGAACGAAGTGGAGGGAAGGGTCTTCCATCGTGGAGTTAGATTCTTCACAAAAAGCGTTCAGAATGACGTTACAATGAAGTTGGTTTTCGAAGGAGGTTAGACTGTGCTATCTATCCCTGATTGGTTATCTCTTTGGCGAGACTTAGTGGAGGCGCAGGCGCGGGGACGCGCGGAGGCCAAGTTGGACGCGCGGCCCTATGACTGGCAGGACAAAGCGCGCGCGTTTCATGAATCGGTGCAGCGGCGTTGGGCGAAACCGGACTCCAGCCGCGCGTTCATTGCCGCCGACCTGGAACAACATCCCGGTGAGACGCTGCTGGACATCGGCGCGGGAACCGGGGCCTGGGCGGTGTTTCTGGCGCGCTACGCGCAACACGTCACCGCGCTCGATCCCTCACTGGCGATGCTGGACGTGCTGCGCGAGAACGTGGCGGCGGAGGGGCTGACCAACGTGAGCGTTGTCGAAGGCAGTTGGCCCGACGCGAACGTTCCCCCGCACGACGTGGTGCTGTGCTCCCACTCGCTCTATGGTATCGCCGATTTCGAGACGGCGGTGCGCAAGCTGGCCGCCACGGCGCGGCGGCGCTGTTACTTACTGCTGCGCATCGTCACGCCCGACAGCGTGATGGCCCAGGCCGCCCGGCATGTCTGGGGACAGCCCTACGACAGCCCCAACTTCCAGGTGGGGTACAATGCACTGCTGCAACTGGGCATCTTCGCCAACGTGGTGTTGGAAGACAGCGGACTGTGGAAACCGTGGACGAACGCCAGCCTTGACGAAGCATTGGCCGACATGAAGCGCCGCTTCGACCTGGTCAACGACCCGACGCACGACGCTTTCTTGCGCGATCTGCTTGCCCGGCATTTGACCGAGATGGACGGGCAATGGGTCTGGCCGCGCGGCACGCGCTCGGCGCTGGTTTATTGGGATGTGGAAGAGCCGCGTTGAGTCATTAAGGGGAAATTTTACCGCAAAGGGCGCAGAGGTCGCAGAGATTTTATGAATTCTCTCGGCTGACCTTGAAATAACAAAGCCCCGCCGCGTATGGCAGGGCTTTGTTTTGTCCGGTTTGTGAATTCGGGTTATTTCACCTGGATTTCGATGAGGCCTTTGACGGTGGTGTTCTTGGCGAAGCCGGGCATCCGCGAGGTGAAGCCGCCCTCCGAGCGGAACGAGACGATGCAATTCTCGCAGGCCTGCACGTCGGCCAGCGGGACCTCGACGGAATAGCCGTCGTCGGCCATCAACAGGAGCGTGGTGGCGTCGCTCTGCGGCTGGGCCAACGCCAGCAGCGCCGTGAAGGGCACGCCGGTGTAGGTTTCCTTTTCGCCCTTGCTGTTCTCCGCCTCGACGTCCATCGTCTGCATGGCCTTGACTTCAGCTTCCGTCCAGGCCATCGGCTGCGCGACTTTGCCGCTGACCTTCAGGGCCGTGTCGCCAGGCGAGGCAAGCGCCTGCGCGTCGCGCCAGGGTTGGGAGTCGGGAATGAAGAGGGATGCGCCGAATTTATCCACGCCGAAACTCTTGATTTTCTCCTGAACCGGCACGGAGATCAGCCAGTCAATGAACTGATTCGCCAGCTCGCTCTTGATGTTGGGATTCTTTTCCGGGTTGACGGCCAGGACACCGTAGGGGTTGAACAGCAGCGTGTCGCCTTCCACCAGGATATCCAACTTCAACCCTTCCAGCGTCCGCGCCAGGTAGGTCGCCCGGTCGCTGAGGGTGTACGCCTGCTGCTCATCCGCCATCGTCAACACCGCGCCCATGCCCTGCCCGGCGGAGACGTACCAATCGCCGGATGGCTCAATCCCAGCTTCCTTCCAGAGCGCCTTCTCCTTGCTGTGCGTGCCGGAATCGTCGCCGCGCGAGATGAACGTGGCCTGCGCCTTTTCAATCTCTGCCAGCGACTTGGCGGCTTTGCGCATCCCTTTGATGCCGGCCGGGTCGTTGGCTGGGCCGACGATGATGAAGTCGTTGTACATCACGTCCTCGCGGCGCGCACCGTGCCCCTCGGCCATAAAGGCGTCTTCCTGCGCGCGGGCGTGAACCAACAGCACGTCGGCGTTGCCGTCCTTGCCGAGCTGGATGGCCTGCCCTGTCCCTAGTGAGACGACTTCCACTTTGGCGTTGAACGCCGCCTCGAAGTCGGGCAGGATGTAATCCAGCAGCCCGGAGTCATACGTGCTGGTGGTGGTGCCCAGAATCAACTTCTGCGGTTCGGCGGCTGGCGCGGTGGTGGGCGCGGCAGTCGCGGCAGTCGCGGCGGTCGGCGCTGCCGTAGGTTTCGGCGTCGGGGTGGTACACGCTCCTAACCCCACGGTCAGCAAGGCCAATCCCAAAACAACTTTGAATACGAACGATTTTTTAGACATAGCTCCTCCTGTGAAATAGGCCGCTAAAGCGGCAGATTAAAGGAGGTGTTTGCGCGGGCGGCACACCGCCCGCGCAAA